>JAUNHQ010000001.1:0-102218 GCA_030535425.1 Pseudomonadota bacterium
GCTGCGGTTGTTTGAGCGCAGCGGCAACGCCGCGTAGCGAGTTCCGCAGCGCCGCACCAGGTCTGAGCATCGCAGGCTGCCCGCAGCGCAGCGAAGGGACACGGGCAGGACACGGGCAGTGGGGCCGCCTTTCTTTTGCCTGCTTTTCTTTGGCGGCGCAAAGAAAAGCAGGTGCGCTGCCGGGCGCACATCCCGGCCAGCAGCCTCATGACCACACCCTGCGGCAACGTTTCCAACGGACGGAAAAAGCAGGGACCGCAAACATCGGACACGCCGCCCGCCCCCAGCGGGAGAGGGAGCGCAAGCCCACCGCCTAACTCAAGCCGCCAACGGCACCAGCCGCCAGCCCTTCGTGGCCCCTTGCTGGGCCAGCAGCAAATCAATATTGGGATGCGCCCCAGGCCGCGCCCGCGCATCGGCCACATGCTCGGCAAACCAGGTCAAGCCCTGCGCCACCGCGGCAGCGCTCAGCTCGCCACCAAAGGCCTGCGCCAGCGCGTGATACACGCGCAGCGAACCCATCTTGCCCGGCGCAGCGGGAATGTGGTGCTGCACCTGGCCCTGGGCATCCACCACGTCCAGGCCGCGCAAATGGTCAACAGTGGGCAAGGTGGCCAGGGTTTCGGCAAAGTTCATGGCAGCTTCCTTTTGGCAAAAAAACAGTCAATGAAAAAACAGCGTCAATCCGCCCACGTCACCCACCCCGTCCACCACGTCAGCAACACAATGACGCCAAAGGCAATGCGGTACCAGGCAAAAGGCACAAAGCTGTGGCTGGCGATGTAGCGCAGCAGCCAGCGCACGCAAATCCACGCGCTGATAAACGAAAAAACCAGGCCCACGGCAAACAAGGGCACGTCAGCCGCCGACAGCAGCGCCCTTTCCTTGTAGAGCGAATACGCACCCGCCCCCACCAGCGTGGGAATGGCCAGAAAGAAAGAAAAATCCGTCGCCGCCTTGCGCGACAGGCCCAGCAACATGCCGCCAATGATGGTGGCGCCGCTGCGGCTGGTGCCGGGCACCATGGCAAAGCACTGCACCAGGCCCACTTTCAGCGCATCCAGCGGCGTCATCTCGTCCACGCTTTGAATGCGCGCCTGGCTTTGCGGGCGGCTTTCCGCCCACAGGATGACGAAAGCGCCCAGAATGAACGTGGTCGCCACCACCTGCGGGGTAAACAAATGCGCCTTGATGGCCTTGCCCAGCAGCAGGCCCAGCGCCACGGCAGGGGCAAAGCCAATCAGCACGTTCAGCGCAAAGCGCCGCGCCTGCGGCTGGCTGGGCAGCTGCACCAGCGTGTCGCGAATCTTGTGCCAGTACACGATGATGACGGCCAAAATGGCGCCGGTCTGAATGGCGATCTCGAACACCTTGGCCTTGGCGCCGGTGAACTGAAGCAAGCTGCCGGCCAGAATCAGGTGGCCGGTGGACGAGATGGGCAAAAACTCGGTCAAACCCTCCACGATGCCCATGATCGCGGCCTTCAGCAGCAAAACAGTGTCCAATCCCACAACCTCTTGAAAACGCTACAGCATTTGTAGCTGGTGGCGCGGATTCTAGTGCGCTGCACCTCTTTCTGACAGGCACGCCATCGGCCCTGGCAGCCACTCATCGCCGCCTGATGCCATCGGCGCCGCCCCATGCGCGATTCGTCGCAAAGCGCTGGCCACCCTGGGCACTGCGGGCGCACACTGGCGGCTTCGCGTTTTCACCCTCTTTGTGCTTTCGGAGCCTGGCCCCATGCCCCCTGACACCATCGACCGTCTGGCCCGCCGGCGCGCCCGCGCCAAGCTGGGCTGGTTCATCCATGCCGCCGTGTATGTGGCCGTGAACCTGGGCCTGGCCGCCCTGGCGCTGGCGCGCGGGCATGGCTGGCACGTGTACCCGCTGCTGGGCTGGGGGCTGGGCCTGGCGCTGCACGGGCTGGCCGTGTGGCTGCGGCCTGCCAGCGGCAGGATCGGCTGCTGGATCGGCTGACGGCGCGCGAACGCGAGGCCCTGGCGCGGCGCCCGCGCTGACGTGGCCGCAAGGCCTGCGCTGCGCCATGGCGTTACTGTGTGGGCCGTGTGCTTTTTTCACCCCTTAAGGAATGTGCCATGACCCTGCCTGCCCGCATCACCGTTCACCACCTCAACCACTCGCGCTCGCAGCGCATCTTGTGGCTGCTGGAAGAGCTGGGGCTGCCCTACGAGATCGTGCGTTACGAGCGCGACCCGCAGACCCTGCTGGCCCCGCCCGCGCTCAAGGCCATTCACCCCCTGGGCAAGTCGCCCGTGGTCACGCTAGATGCGCTGGTGCTGGCCGAAAGCGGCGCCATCATCGACGCGCTGATCGAGCGCTTTGACACGCCTGGCCGTCTGGCCCCGCCGCCGGGCACGCCCGAGGCGCTGCGCTACCGCTACTGGCTGCACTTTGCCGAAGGCTCGGCCATGCCGCCGCTGCTGATGAAGCTGGTGTTTGACCGCGTGCGCGCGGCGCCCATGCCCTTTTTGCTGCGCCCTCTCGTGCAGCCCATGGCACGCACCATTGCCAACCGGGTGGAAAGCGGCTTTTTCGGCCCGCAAATCGCCGCCCAGCTGGCCTATATGGAAAGCGAGCTGCAAGCGCGCGACTGGTTTGCAGGCCCGTCCTTCACCGCCGCCGACGTGCAGATGAGCTTTCCGCTGCAAGCCGCCCAGGCCCGCGCCGGGCTCAATGCCCGCCAGCACCCGCGCCTGACCGACTGGCTTGCCCGCATTCATGCCCGCCCCGCCTACCAGCGCGCCCTGGCGCGCGGCGGCCCCTATGCCGTGGCAGGCCAGGCGCAGGATTGAGGCATCAAAACAGCCGATACCGCACGTCCAATGCGTGCAAGCAGCTATTTAAACAATAGCAATCAGCCCAGCCACATTGCCCCGAAGCCATGCGCCTTGCTGCCCTGCTCTCCGCCATCCCGAAGCGCTGCGGCGCCGCCCGCCAGTGGCTGGCCCTGTGCTTGGCCGCCAGCATGGCCGTTGGCACGGGGGCCACACCACCGCCCACATCGCCACCCACACCGCAACCCGCACCGTCCGCGGCGCAAGGCCGATCCGCCAGTGCCGTGGGCTACACCCGCTTGCGCGTGCCCGCGCTGGCCGGGCCGCTCACGGTGTTCTACCCAAGCGCCGATGCCGCTCAGGCCATGCCCATCGGGCCTTACACCCTGCGCGTGGCGCCACAGGGCCAGCCTGCGGCGGGCAATGGGCGGCTGATCGTCATTTCCCATGGCTCGGGCGGAAGCGCCGTGACCTACGCCGAACTGGCCACCACCCTGGTGGCCGCAGGCTTTGTGGTGGCCGTGCCCGAGCACGAGGGCGACAACTGGCGCGACGACCGCGACAGCGGCCCCGTCAGCTGGCAGCGCCGCCCGCATGAGATCAGCCGCGCCATCGACACTGTGCTGCGCGATGCACGCTGGGCCGCCAGGCTGCAAGCCCAGGCGGTGGGCGTTTACGGCATGTCAGCGGGCGGGCACACCGCCCTCACCCTGGCAGGCGGGCGCTGGTCCCCAGCCAGAGGGCAAGCCCACTGCCAAGCCCACTTGGCGCAAGACTTTTACGGCTGCGTGGGCCTGCGCGCTGAATTGACAGGCGGCCCCCAAGACGCCGCCACGCTGGCGGCGGTGCGTGAACAACTGCGTGCCGCCCGGCCCGACCCCACTGAGCACACCTACACCGGCCCGCGCGTGCGCGCCATCGTGGCCGAAGTCCCCTTGGCCGCCAATTTCGACCCCGCCTCGCTCGCGCAGCCCGTGGCGCCGCTGGGCTTGATACGCGCCAGCGCCGACCGTTGGCTGCCCCCGCGCTTTCATGTGGACGCCGTGCGCGCCGCCTGCCCCGCCTGCACGCTGATTGCCGATTTGCCCCATGCAGGCCACGGCGCGCTGCTGGCCCCCGCACCGCAGCATCTGCCACCGCTGGCGCAGCGCCTGCTGGCTGGCCCGGCCCCCTTGCCCGCGCCGCTGGCCCAAAGCACCCGGCAAGCCACGGCCGCATTCTTTCTGCGCCATCTGACCGAGGCCGGCAAAGCCCCGGGCCGGCCCTGAACCTTGCCGCCATGACAGGCTCCGCCCCTGGCAATCACCCCCTTATCGTCTGGCCCGGCGTGGCGCGTCACGGTGTCAGCGTGCTGCTGGCCGCCGCCGCCGTGGCGCTGCTGACCAACGCCATCTGGCCCCAGCACGGCTACTTCAGCCAGTTTCTCTACGCCCTGACCATTGGCGTGCTGACCTGGCTGCCCATCGAGCTGGGCCGCCACTTGGTGCCCCAGCGCCTGTGCCACCCCAGCGCCCAAGGCCACGGCTGGCCGCGCGGCTGGCGCGGTGTGCTGCTGGTGGCCGCCGGCATTGCGGTGGGCTATGGCGTGGGCGAGCCGCTGGCCGCCTGGTGGCTGGGGCGCGGATCGGTATCGACTGACGACCAATGGTCATCACTGCTCATCACCCTGGCCGCTGGCAGCGTCGTCAGCTTCTACTTTTACGCCCGTGGCAAAACCGCCGCCCTGGCCGCGCAAGCCGCCGCCGCCGAGCGCGACGCCGCCGAAGCCCGCCTGCGCCTGCTGCACAGCCAGCTGGCGCCGCACATGCTGTTCAACACCCTGGCCAACCTGCGCGCCCTCATCAGCGCCGACCCGCCCGCCGCGCAGCACATGCTCGACCGGCTCAACGCCTACCTGCGCGCCACCCTTCACGCCAGCCGCGCCAGCACACACCCGCTGGCGGCAGAGTTCGAGCGGCTGCGCGACTACCTGGCCCTGATGGCCGTGCGCATGGGCCCGCGCCTGCAACACCAGCTTGATTTGCCCGATGCCCTGCGCAATGTGCCCGTGCCCACCCTGCTGCTGCAACCGTTGGTAGAAAACGCCATCCAGCACGGGCTGGAGCCGCAAGTGGCCGGCGGGCGCCTTGACGTGCGGGCCGAACGCGCGGGCCCCATGCTGCGCCTGACGGTGGCCGACACCGGCGTCGGCTTTCACCCCGGCGCCGTGCGCGAAGGCCGCTTTGGCATGGCGCAGGTGGTGGAGCGCGTGGCGTCCCGCAGCGGCGGCTTGGGGCGCGTTGACGTGCACTCGGCCCCTGGCGCGGGCACCACGGTGACGCTGGAGCTGCCCTTGAACACGGAACTGCCATGAGCTTGGGCACCCGCATCATCGGCATGGGTGGCCTCACCACCGCCGTCGCGCTGGCGCGCCAAGGCCAGCGCGTGCTGGTACTGGCGCAGCACGGCAGGCGGGCAAGATAAGGCGCAGTGCCATAACCCAAGCCCTGGCAACCCACCCCGGCATACTCACCCCATGTCATCCCCCGCCAGCCCCGCCACCCCCGCCCAGACCCTGCGCCGCAGCACCCTTGCCCTGCTGGCCTTCTGGCTGCTGGTGGGCGGCGCGCTGTGGTGGGGCTTTTCGTGGTGGGAATCGCGCCAGCGCGCGGCCTTGCAGCCCTACACGCTCAGCAGCGGCGAGCTGGCCATTCCGCGCAGCCCGGACGGGCATTTTTATGTGGATGGCGAAGTCAACCACGTGCCCGTGCGCTTTGTCGTGGACACCGGCGCCAGCAGCGTGGCCATCAGCGCGCAAACCGCGCGCGCAGCGCAACTGCCCGAGGGGCGCCCCATCACCATGCTCACCGCCAATGGCGAGCGCGAAGGCCGCATCCTGCACGGCGTGCCCGTCAAGGCCGGGCCGCTGGCGCGCAACGACGTGAGCGTGAGCACCGGCATCGCCATGGCCCACCCGGACGAGGCGCTGCTGGGCCAGTCTTTTCTGCGGCATTTCGATGTGCGCATCGACGGTCAGCACATGCTGCTGCGCCCCCGCTAAGCCCATGCCCAGCGCCCTGATTGCCGAAGACGAGCCCCTGCTGGCCGCCGCCCTGGCGGCCGAGCTGGCCCGCGCCTGGCCCGAGCTGCGCGTGGCCGCCACCGTGGGCGATGGCGCCAGCGCCGTGCAGCAGGCGCTGCGGCTCAAGCCCAACGTGCTGTTTCTCGACATCCGCATGCCCGCTCTCAGCGGACTGCAAGCGGCGGCAGCGCTGGCCGATGCGTGGGACACGGCCAGCGCGCCCTTTCCCGCGCTGGTGTTCGTCACCGCTTACGAGCAATACGCCGTGCAAGCATTTGAAGCGCAGGCGCTGGACTACCTGCTCAAGCCCGTGCAGCCCGAGCGGCTGCAAAAAACCGTGGCAAAACTGCGTTTTGCGCTTGCTACAAGCGTGGCACCAGCTACCGATTTAATAGCAAACAACACCCAGGCGCTGGCGCACATGGCGCAGCAACTGGCCCGGCTGCAAGCCCAGCTGGCCAGCCAGCCCGCGCCAGGCGGGCAGGCCAGCGCCTTGCCGCCGCTGCGCCACCTGCCCGTCAGCCCCGCCGGCACGGGCGGCGCGCGGGTGGTGCTGGTGCCGGTGGATGAAGTGCTGCTGCTGCAAGCGGCGGACAAGTACGTGCGCGTGCTCACGGCCCACGCCGAGCACCTGCTGCGCACACCGCTGAAAGACCTGCTGCCGCGGCTGGATCAGACGCAGTTCTGGCCGATTCACCGCGCCACCGTGGTGCGTGCTGGCGCCATCGACAGCGTGCAGCGCGATGCGGCCACAGGCCGCCTGCACCTGCGCCTGCGCGGCCTGCCCGGCACCTGGCCCGTCAGCCGCCAGCATGCGCATCGCTTCAAGCCGCTGTAGGCCGCTGCAGGTCGGCTACCACCCTCGCCCCAGCCCCCTTATGCCCTCGCCTCAAACCCTGACCTTGCGCCGCCTGGATGACAGCGCGGCCTGCACTGCGGCGCTGCAAGACGTGCTGGCGCAGGCGCCGGGCTACGCCTTGCGCACCAGCGGGCTGCCGGTCGCGCCGGATGCGGCGCAGAGCCTGCTGCGCCAGCGCCCGCCAGGCACGGCGGCACAAGCCAAATTCGTGTTCGGCCTTTACCTTGGCCCTGCGCTGATAGGCTGCGCCGACGTCATTCGCGGCTGGCCCGATGCGGCCACGGCCCACATCGGCTTGCTGCTTGTGGCCGAGCCGTGGCAGCGCCAGGGGCATGGCCGCCGTGCCTACGCGCTGCTCGAATCGGGTATCCGCGCCTGGCGCGAATGTCAGCGCGTGCGCATTGGCGTAGTGCAGCGCAATGCCCCCCAGGCTTTGCCTTTCTGGCAAGCCCTGGGCTTTGCGCCGACAGGTGAGGTCAAGCCCTACCAAAACGGCCTTGTCCGCTCAAAAACCCTGGTGCTGACACGCACCCTGCCTTAAACCGCGCTGCGGTAGGCGATGGGGATGGTGCGGCGCTCAGGCGCCTGGCGCACGATGTTCACCACGCGCTCGTGGTAGGGGGACTTGGCGCACACCGGGTCGGCCTCGGCGGCGTCGCCGGTCAGCTGAAACGCCTGGCAGCGGCAGCCGCCAAAGTCCTGGTGGCGCTCATCGCAGTCGCGGCAAGGCGGCTTCATCCAGTCTTGCCCACGGTACAGGTTGAACGCCGCGCTGTGGTACCAGATGTCGGCCACGCTGTGGGTGGTGACGCTGGGCAACGCCAGCCCGGGCAGCTCGCGCGCGTTGTGGCAGGGCATGGCCAGGCCGTCGGGGGCGATGGACAGAAACACCGAGGCCCAGCCGTTCATGCAGGCTTTGGGGCGCTCTTCAAAATAGTCGGGCACCACAAACAGCACCCGGCATTGCGGGCCGCCGCGCGCTTGCTGGCGCTGGCGAAAGCGCTGCACTTCGGCTTCGGCGGCTTGCAGCTCGGCGCGGGTGGGCATGAGGTGGTCGCGGTTGCGCCAGGCCCAGCCGTAGTACTGGGTGTTGGCCAGCTCCAGGTATTCGGCGCCCAGGGCTTCGGCCATTTCCATGATCTTGGTGATGTGCGGCAGGTTGTAGCGGTGCATCACGCAGTTCATGACCATGGGCCAGTCGTGCGCCTTGATGAGGCGGGCCACGCGCTGCTTCAGATCGAAGGTCTTGGTGTGGCTGAGAAAGTCGTTGAGTTCGCGCGTGGAGTCCTGAAAGGACAGCTGGATGTGGTCCAGCCCCGCATCTTTCAGGCGCTGGGCGCGCGCGGGCGTCAGGCCCACGCCCGAGGTGAGCAAATTGGTGTAGTAGCCCAGCGCGCGCGCTTCCTGCACCAGCTCTTCCAGGTCGGGACGCTGCAACGGCTCGCCACCGGAAAAACCCATTTGCGCCGCCCCCAAGGCGCGGGCCTGGCGCATCACGTCCACCCACTGGGCGGTGCTCAGCTCTTGGGTGATGCGCGCATGGCCCACGGGGTTGTAGCAAAACACGCAGTGCAGCGGGCAGCGGTAGGTCAGCTCGGCCAGCAGCCACAGCGGGGGGCCGGGCTGGGCGGCAGCGGGGGCGGGAGCGGGTTTACTCGATCCAGCCACGGCGCATGCCTTCTTGCAGCAAGTCTTGCACCTGCGGGGCTATGCCCTGGGTGTTAAAGGCCTGCTCCAGCTCTTGCACGATGGCCGCCAGGGTGCGGCTGCCGTCGCAACGCTTGAGGATTTCGGCCGCGCTGTCGTTGAGCTGCACCATGCCTTCGGGATACAGCAGCACCCAGCGCGATTGGGCGTTTTCATACTGCAGGCGAAAACGCCGCGACAGCCTGGGCTGCGCAGGCAAGGTCACGGGCGGCGGCGGGCTGGCTAGGCTCATGCGCAGGCTTTCTCAATGGCGTCGAGCATCGACCACAGGATGTCGAGCTTGAATTGCAAAATGTCCAGCGCGCGGTGCTGGGCCGCGCGGGTGTCAAAGTGCTCCAGCGTCACGCGCAGGCCGTGCTCCACATCACGGCCAGCCAGCGGGATGCGCGAGCGAAAGTAGCTCAGCCCCTCGGGCTCGATCCAGGGGTAATGCGTGGGCCAGGTGGCCAGGCGGTCCTTGTGGATCTGCGGCGCAAACATTTCGGTCAGCGAAGAGCACACGGCTTCTTGCCAGGGGGCGGTGGTGGCAAAGTGCACGTAGGCATCGCAGGCAAAACGCACCGCAGGCACCACGCGCTGCAAGGACCACAACTCGTCGCGCGCAATGCCTACGGCCTCGCCCAGGCGCGTCCAGGCTTCCAGGCCGCCCGCGTTGGGGCCTTCAAAGTCGCCCTGGCCGTCGTGGTCATGCAGGCGCTCGATCCACAGGCGCCGGTGCGCGCGGTCGGGCATGTTGGCCAGAATGGCCGCGTCCTTGCGGGGAATGCACAGCTGGTAATAAAAGCGGTTGGCCACCCAGCAGCGTATTTCGTCTGGCGTGCAGCCGCCGGCGTTCATGCGGACGTTGAAGGGGTGGTGAATGTGGTAGGCACGGCCCTTTTCGCGCAGACGCGCTTCAAAAGTCTGCCGGTCCCAAGGCGGCAAAGCCTTGTCTTGCAGGCTGCCAGGCGGTTGGGATGAAGCGATTTCCATGACGGTTGTGCAAAAGGGGGTTAGAGCGTGATCGCCATGCCGTCGTACGCCACTTCGATGCCGTGCTCGCGCAGCTGGGCACGCTCGGCCGAGTCGTCCACCAGGATCGGGTTGCTGTTGTTGATGTGGATCAGCACCTTGCGCGTGTCTGCGGGCAGGCGGTCGAGCTGCTCGATCATGCCGCCCGGCCCGCTTTGGGGCAGGTGGCCCATCTCCAGCGCGGTCTTGGCGCCCAGGCCCAGGCGCTGCATTTCGTCGTTGGTCCAGAAGGTGCCATCGACCAGCACCACCTGGCACTGGCTCATCAGCGCCAGCAGCTCAGGCGTGACGGCCGCCAGCCCCGGCGCATAAAACGCCCGGCGGCCCGTGGCCGGGTCATGAATGACCAGGCCAATGTTGTCGCCCGCACGCGGATTGCCCCGGAAGGGCGAGTAAGGCGGCGGCTTGGAGTTGAGCGACACAGCCTGAATGCGCAAGCCTGGCAGACCCGGCAGGCCATCGAGCACGCGCCCGTCGGGCACCAGCTCATGCACCGCCACGCCGCAATAGTGCGACAGGATGCGCGTGAGCGGAAAGCCGCTGGAGATGTCCGACAACACCTCGGGCGTGGCCAGCAGCGGCAGCGGCGTGCCGCGCTCGCGCAGCATCAGCAAGCCGGTGCAGTGGTCGATCTGCGCGTCCATCAGCAGCACGGCGGCAATGCCGCTGTCGCGCAGTGCGCGCGATGGGTGCAGCGCGGGTGTGCGGGCAATCTGCGCCAGGATGTCCGGCGAGGCATTGACCAGCAGCCAATCGCGCCCATCGGCGCTGATGGCAATGGAAGACTGTGTGCGCGCCGCCGCGTTCAGCGTGCCACGGCGCAGCCCGCTGCAATTGGGGCAGTTGCAGTTCCACTGCGGAAAACCCCCGCCTGCGGCTGAACCTAAAACCTGAATGTGCATGAGGGCCAAAAACTGACATGAAAAAGGCGCACGGGAATCAAAGCCCGTGCGCCTTAAATTGCGCTACCTAGAATCAACGGTTGGCGATGTACATGGTGATTTCAAAACCGAAGCGCAGATCGGTGAAAGAAGGCGCTGTCCATTGCATCGTTTATCTCCATCAAAAGTGTGCCAGGGAATAACCAAGCTTGAACAAGCTTGACCAAGCTTGGGCGGTGATACCAGCTTTAAGCCTGTGCCGGGTTTTCATCATAAACACTCTGCCAGCCCATGAAAAGACGTGTCCCAAGAAACTGGCTAGGGGTTTCCCCAAATGCCGCCTGGGGTCCTGTGCGCCACTTGTCTGCACCCCAGGGCCAGCGGCTGGCTTACCGCACGGGCGGCGCGCCAGATGGGTCGCCCTGGCTGGCCATTCACGGCGGGCCTGGCAGTGGCGCGCAGCCTGCTCTGGTGCAGCCATTGGACGCGGCCAGGCACCGCATTCTGGTGCTGGATCAGCGCGGCGCCGGCGCCAGCCGTCCCCGGGGCCGCACCGCTGGCAACACCCTGGCCGCCCTGGTGGGCGACATGGAGCGGCTGCGCCAGGCGCTGGGCATTGTGCAGTGGTCGCTGCTGGCCGGCTCCTGGGGCACCGTGGTGGCCCTGGACTACGCGCAGCGCCACCCCGCGCGCGTCAAGCGCCTGGTGCTGCGCGGCGCCTTTGGCCTGACCCGGCGCGAGCTGCTGGGCGTGCTGCGCCCGGCGCGCGCCATGCAGCGCCGCTGGCCCGCCCAGGGCTGGCCGCTGCATGAGGGCGTGGCCCTGCCCGTGGCGCTGAAGCAGCTTCAGCGCCAACTGCGCCGCCGCCCGCCGCTGCGCGGCCCCGCGCGCACGGCCGTGCGCTACTGGCAAGCGCTGGAAGCAGCCGCCGCCGAACGCGGCCTGCGCCGCAGCCTGCGGCATGCCGCAGCCAGCACCCGGCCTGGCGCGCCGCCCCCCGGTGTGGCCGCTGAGCTGCCCAGCGCCATCCGCGCGGCCTGGGCCGGCTTGCGGCGGGGGCTGCGCCAGGCCCGCGCAGCGTTTCAGCGCCCGCGCAGCGGCGCGGCCGACCGCCTGGGCTGGCAGAAATTCCGCATCCAAGCGCATTACTTGGCCCGGCGCGGCTTCACCACCCCCGCCGCGCTGCACCAAGCGGTGCGCAGCCTGGCGCGCCAGGGGGTGCCGGTGGACTGGGTGCATGGGCGCTTTGACAGCATTTGCCCGCCCGCCAACAGCCGCCGCTGGGCCGACAGCGGCCGCCGGCACGGCAGCGCACCCGTGCGCCTGCTGACCCCGCACAGCGGCCACCTGGGGGGCGAGCCGGACATGCTGCGCACCTTGCGCGCGCTGCTGGCGCAGTGCTGAGCCTTGATAGCGCTTATCTGGGCTTATCTCGTCCAACCATCCATATGTGACGGCTGCATCAAGCCGCAGAAGGCAATGATGCAGTCGGTGGGGCGATGCGGCGCAGCACCTCGCTTTCAAAATCAGGCTCGGTGGCCTCGGCCATCAGGCTGTCTGGCGTGCCGTCAAAACCGATGCAGCCTTGGCGAATCAGCAGCAGCCGGTCGGCCAGACGGGCTTCTTCAACCAAATGGGTGGCCCACAACACCCCCATGCCCTGGCTGTCGCACAGCGTGCGCACGGCTTGCAGCAGCTGCTGGCGCGAAGCCGGATCCAGCCCCACGGTGGCCTCGTCCATGAGCAGCACGCGCGGCTCGTGCAGCAAGGCGCGAATCAGCTCCACCTTGCGCCGCGTGCCGCCCGAGAGGCTGCGCACGCGGGCCTGGCGCACGCTGCCTAGGCCCATGCGCTGCAATTGCGCGTCGATGCGCTCACGCGCCACGCGGCGGGGCAGGCCGTGCAAGTCGGTGTGAAACAGCAAGTTGGCCTGCACGGACAAGTCCAGATCCAGCGCGCTTTGCTGAAACACCACCCCCAGCCCGGCCAAGGCGCGCGTGGGGTGGCGGCGCATGTCGTGGCCCAGCACGGTGATGCGGCCCACATCGGGGGTGAACAAGCCGGTGAGCAGTTGCAGCAGCGTGGACTTGCCCGCGCCGTTGTGGCCCAGCAAGGCCACCATCTGCCCCGCCTGCACGCAGATACTGACCTGCCGCAGCGCCGGCTTGCCGGCGTAAGACTTGCTCAGCCCCTCGGTGCGCAGCAAAACGGGTGTGTCAGCAGGGGTCGCGGCGCTCAGCTTCGTCATCTCAGGCGCACTCATGCGGCAGGTGCCGAAGCGGCAGGACGAGGCGCGGCGGGCCCTTCAGAGGCCGCCGGTGCCGTCGGTGCCGCTGGCGAGTCGATCGGCGCTGGCGGCCTGGCCTCGGCAGCGGGCGCCAGCAGCTGCATGCGCGCCAGCAGCTGCTTTTCGCGCGCCAAGGTGGCCTGAATGGACTGGCGGTAAGCCTGCGTGTCCAGGTAGTCCACGTGCTGGTCGTAGCGGGCCAGCTCGGCCTGATAGCGGGGGCTGCGCAGCGCCTGCCTGAAGGCCTGGTGCAGCTTGCCAATCACCGCTTCGGGCGTGCCGGCCGGCGCGGCCAGCCCCCAGGGCGAGGTGTACACCGCATCGGGGTAACCCAGCTCGCGCAGCGTGGGCACCTGGGGCCAGCGCGCGCTGCGCTGGGCGCTGAACAGGCCCAGCAAGCGCAGCTGCCCTTTGTCCACCCAGGGCGCAAAGCCGGTGGAATTGACCCCGGCCATGATCTGCCCGCTGGCGATGGCCAGCATTTGCTCCACCGTGCCTTTGTAGGGCACGTGCACGTAGCGGATGCCGTGCTGCTGCAAGATGGCCTCAATGGCCAGATGGGCCGTGGTGCCAATGCCCGTGGAGCCCATGACCAGCTCGTCCGGGTGCTGCCGGGCCCAGCCCAGCAGCTCGGCCAGGCTGTGCCACGGGCTGTCTGCGGGCACCAAAAGGCCAAAGCTCACGCCCGAGACTTGCAAGATGGGGCTCAGATCCGCCACCGGGTCCCAGGCTACGCGGTACATCAGCGCATGGCGGTACACCGGCAGCGGCACCTGGCCAATGGTGTGCCCGTCAGGCGCAGCAGCCTTGAGCGCGGGCACCACCAGCGTGCCTGCCGCGCCCGGGCGGTTGAGCACCACCACGGGCTGGCCCAGCAGGGGCTCGGCCTCCTCACCCAGAATGCGCGTGGTCAGATCGGTGGCGCCGCCTGCCGGCCAGGGCACGATCAGCTGCACAGGCCGCACCGGCCAGGCCGCAGCTGCGTCCTGCGCATGGGCTGCGCCCTGCACGCCCAACACGCCACCGGCCCCCCAGGCCAGCAAGCGGCGGCGGGTCAGCAACGGGGCAGGCCAGGGTTTTTGCTGAGGCATGACGAACAAGGCGTGATAGATACTGCAATGGAGTATAGGCACGCGCCCTGCCTGGCCCACCTGGGGATTACGCGAGCGGCTTCGCCCGCCCAGACATCCCACAGCCCAGACTCAGCGCGCAAGCCTCTTGCATACTCTCGGGCCTTCGCGCCTGCGCCTTAACTTTTGCAAAAAACACAAGGAGTCTTGCTGATGTCTCAAACCTTCGTTCGCCGCGCCACCTGGGCCGCCTGCCTGCTTCTCACCGCCCTGGGTGCCGCTGGCACCGCCCACGCACAGGGCAAGAACGTGTACGTGTCCAGCGAAAAGGATCAGAAGGTCTACGTGTTCAACACCCAGGGCGAGCGCGTTTCTGCCATCGACACCTGCAAGCGCCCGCGCCACATGATGTTCAGCCGCGACAACCAGCAGCTGCTGGTGCTGTGCGGCGACAGCAACGAGCTGGGCATCATCGACGTGGCCAGCAGCAAAATGACCGGCACCCTGCCCGTGGGCGACAGCCCGGATCAGTTTGACCTGAGCCCCGACGGCAAGACCGTGTACGTCTCCATCGAAGACGAAAACGTCATGTCCGCCTACGACATGGCCAGCAAGAAAAAACTGTTCGACGTGAAAACCGGCGGCGAACCCGAGGGCGTGTTCGTCATGCCCGACGGCAAGACCGCCTTCGTCACCTCCGAAGTGGCCAACGTGGTGCACGTGGTCGATCTGCAGCAGCAAAAAACCGTCAAGAACGTCAAAGTGGGCCAGCGCCCGCGCCGCTTCGTGCTGGCCGACAAAGACAGCCTGTGGGTCAGCAACGAGCTGGGCGCCTCCGTCACCATCCTGGACCCCAACACCTACGCCATCAAGAAAACCATCGAATTCAAAGTGCCGGGCATGCGCGAGTCCGACATCACCCCCGTGGGCATGGTCATGAGCGCCGACGGCAAAACCATGTGGGTGGGCCTGGGCCGCGCCAACCACGTGGCCGAAGTGGACGTGGCCAGCGCCAGCGTGCGCAACCTCATCCTGGCGGGCAAGCGCGCCTGGGGCGTGGCCCTGCACCCCGACGGCAAAACGCTGTACGTGGTCAACGGCCTGTCCGACGACATGACGATGATCGACACGGCCACCAGCAAAGCCACCAAAACCGTGCCCGTCGGCCGCGTGCCCCACGCCGTCATCGTGCAGCCCTGATTGCGCCATGCAGCCCGCCCCCACCCCCGGCATGCGCATGCCCTCACCTTCTGCCTGGCGGGCTTGGCCCGCCGCCTTGGCCGCTGCGGCGGCCCTGGGCGCCCTGGCCGCGCCCCCGGCTGCCGCGCAAGAGCCGAAAAAAGTGCCCGTGGCCGTGCTCTCGCTGGCCGACGACCCCCGCTACGACGCGCGCCGCATGGAACGCGCCTATCCCGGCCACCCCACCGGCCGCGCCATTGACGGCGTGCGGCTGGCCGCCGAAGACTCGGCCATCGAGCTGGACGCCTCTGGCCTGGCGCTGGACGTGCAAGACATGGTGCTGCCCAGCGCCGCCGCCCTGCCCGAAGCGCTGCAAAAGCTCAAGTCCGCCAAGGTGCACTACGTCATTGCCGATTTGCCGCTGCCCGCTTTGCGCCAGCTCGTCAAAGACGCCCCGGCCGCCCTGGGCACCGCCATCGTCTTCAACACCGGGCTTGACCACGACAGCCTGCGCGGCGAAGGCTGCGCCCCCCACCTGCTGCACACCTACCCCAGCCGCCGCATGCTGGCCGACGCCACCGCGCAATACCTGGCCGCGCGCGGCTGGAAGAAAACCCTGGTGCTGCACGGCCCGCGCCCCGAAGACGAGCAACAGCTGCAAGCCTTCAACCGCGCCGCCAAGCGGTTTGGCCTGAACATCGTCAAGCAGCGCCCCTTCAAGCTCACCGGCGATCCGCGCGAACGCGAGCTGGCCAACCCCCGCTTGCTAACCAGCGGCGTGGAGCACGACACTGTCACCGTGCTCGACAGCGACGGCGAATTCGCCCGCACCCTGCCCTACGCCACCCAGCTGCCGCGCCCCGTCACCGGCGCCAACGGCTTGGTCGCCACCGTGTGGCACCCGCAGTGGGAACGCTTTGGCGGCCCCAACGTCTCGCGCCGCTTTGCCAAGCAAACCAAGCGCCCCATGACCGGGCACGACTGGGCCGCCTGGGCCGCCGCACGCATGATCGCCATCACCTTGGCCAACGCCCCCCAGGCCAGCCAGGCCGATCAGCTCAAGTCCCTGCGCTCGGGCCAGACCACGCTGGACGGCGCCAAGGGCGTGCCCCTGAGCTTTCGCCCCTGGGACGGGCAAATGCGCCAGCCCATCATGCTCAGCCACAGCGACGGCGTCGCCGGCTCTGCCCCCCTGGACGGCGTGCTGCACCCCGTCAACGTGCTCGACACCTTGGGCACCGACCGGCAGGAAAGCACCTGCAAGGAGCGCGCTTGATCCTGCACCTTCTGCGCGCCTTGCGCGCGGTGCTCGGGCGCGAGCTGGCGCGCTTTTGGCGCCAGCCCTCGCGCCTGGGCTCGGCCCTGGTGCGGCCCGTGCTGTGGCTGGTGGTGTTCTCGGCCGGCTTTTACAACGTCTTTGGCGTGGCCATCATCCCGCCGTACGACACCTACATTCCCTACCAGGTCTACATGCTCCCCGGTCTGCTGGGCATGGTGGCCCTGTTCAACGGCATGCAAAGCTCGCTGTCCATGGTGCACGACCGCGAAATGGGTGTCATGCGCCTGTTGCTCACCGCCCCCCTGGCGCGCGGCTGGCTGCTGGGCTTCAAGCTGCTGGCCGGCGCCAGCCTGTCCGTGCTGCAAATGCTCATTTTTCTGCTGATGGCCTGGCTGCTGGGCGTGGACGTGCCCTGGGCGCACCTGCCCGGCCTGCTGCTGGCCATGGCCTGCTCGGCCATCATGCTGGCCGCGCTGGGGCTGATGCTGTCGGTGTACGTGCGCCAGCTGGAAAACTTTGCCGGCACCATGAACTTCGTCATCTTCCCCATGTTCTTCATCAGCAGCGCCCTGTACCCGCTGTGGAAGCTGGAAGAATCCGGCGCCTGGTGGCTGTACCGCCTGGCCCAGTTCAACCCCTTCACCCACGCCGTCGAAGCCATCCGCTTTGCCATGTACGGCAAGCCCGCCCCCATGGCCTGGGCCGTCATCGCCGGCTGCACGCTGGTGTTCTTCACCCTGGCCTTGTGGGGCTACGACCCGCAACGCGGCTGGATCCGCAAGCGCGCTGCGGCCTGAAGGGGCTTGCCCCCGCAGGCTGGCGCCCTGTGGCCAGCAATCAAGAGCATCAGGAAAAAGCTCATTTGCGCGCTTTCTACGTGGGTTTTAAGCTATTAAAAAAATAGCTCGCAGAAACATAGACGTGCACAACGGTCTCTGCCTGCCGCACTTGCAGACACTGCCAAACACCACGCCGCGACCGGGGCCATTTCCCCGGCACGGCGCGGTGGGGTGCGCCTGATGGCGCTTGCGCTCAGCAGGCGCCTGGGATACGGCTGGCCTGGCCGGCGCAGCCAAAGGCTTCGAAGCGGGCTTTGCAGATGCCGCGCGCGGCTTTTTTGGCGGCGGCCAGGGCTTTGCGGGGGTCGAATTCGCTGGGCTGCTGGGCAAACAGCTGGCGCATGGCGCCGGTCATGGCCAGGCGGATGTCGGTGTCGATGTTGATTTTGCGCACGCCGTTTTGGATGCCGCGCACGATTTCCTCGACGGGCACGCCGTAGGTTTGCTTGATGTCGCCGCCGTATTGGCGGATGGTGGCCAGCCATTCCTGCGGCACGCTGGATGAGCCGTGCATGACCAGGTGGGTGTTGGGGATTTGCGCGTGGATGGCGGCGATGCGGTCGATGGCCAGCACGTCGCCGGTGGGCGGGCGGGTGAATTTGTAAGCGCCGTGGCTGGTGCCGATGGCAATGGCCAGCGCGTCCACGCCGGTTTGGGCCACGAAGTCTTTGGCTTGCGCGGGGTCGGTCAGCAGCATGTCGTGGCTGAGCTTGCCCACTGCGCCTACGCCGTCTTCTTCGCCGGCTTCGCCGGTTTCCAGGCTGCCCAGGCAGCCCAGTTCGCCTTCGACCGATACGCCGACGGCGCGGGCCATGTCCACCACCTGGCGGGTGACTTGCACGTTGTAGTCGTAGCTGGCGGGGGTTTTGCCGTCTTCGCGCAAAGAGCCGTCCATCATGACGCTGGTAAAGCCCGAGCGGATGGCCTGGATGCACACGGCCGGCGATGCGCCGTGGTCTTGGTGCAGCACGATGGGCAGGCGGGGATGGGCCTGGGCGGCGGCTTGCACCAGGTGGCGCAGATAGGGCTCGCCCGCGTATTGGCGCGCGCCGGCAGAGGCTTGCAGGATGACGGGGCTGTCGGTTTCCTGGGCCGCTTCCATGATGGCGTGGATTTGCTCCATGTTGTTGACGTTGAAGGCGGGCACGCCGTAGCCGTGTTCGGCGGCGTGGTCGAGCACTTGGCGCAGGGATACGAGGGGCATGGGCTTGGTCTCCTGGGTGTTGTTGTGGGGGGGCGTTATGGGGTGGTCGGCATGGGGTGAGAAAGGGGGCTGCCCTGCCCGCTGCACAGTTGCAGCGCCTGCATGAAGCTGGCAAAGCCGTGGTGCAGCACGCGGTCGGGGGCGCAGGCGTGCACGGGCTCGCCCATGTTGTAGCCGTGGGGCAGCAGCCAGATGGCGATGCCGGCGTTGCGGGCGGTGGCCGCGTCGATGCTGGAGTCGCCCACGAACAGGGTGCGCGCGGGGCTGGCGCCGAATTCGCGCATGCAGGCCAGCACGCCGGCCGGGTCGGGCTTTTTGCTGGGCAGGCTGTCGCCGCTGATGACGCGGTCAAGCAGCGGCAGCAGGCCCAGGGCGTGCAGCACGCGCTGGGTGTGGCGCGCTTCTTTGTTGGTGACCACGGCCAGCTTGACGCCGCAGGCGCGCAGTGCGCACAGGCTCTGGCGGGCGTGCGGGTACAGGCGGGCGCGGGTGCCGCTGCGGGCGGCGTAGTGGCGGTCAAAGGCGGCGGTGATGGCGGGCAGCTCAGGCCACTGGCGCACTTGTTCTTCGCTTTGCCCGCTGGCGTGGGCCAGGGCGTGCAGCAGCAAGGCGCGCGTGCCGTGGCCGATCCAGCGCTGCACTTGCTCAGGCCCGGCCAGGGGCAGCTGGCACTCGGCCAGGGTGTCGTTGACGGCGTCCTGGATTTCGGGCGCGGTTTCGGCCAGGGTGCCGTCCAGGTCGAACAGGATCAGGGTGTACGGCATCCGGTCGGGCATAGGGGCAAAGTGCAGGTGCGGCAGGTGCGGCGGGCGGGGTGGCGATGGTGTGGCAATGCGTGGGCGCGGGCCGCTTCAGGCCAGCGCGGCGGCAGAGGTGGCGGGCGCAGCGGCAGCGGCGGGGCGCACGCGCTCGCGCACGGCCTGGGCCACGCGCTCGGCGGTGATGCCGAAGTGGGCGTACAGCGCAGCGGCGGGGGCGGATTCGCCAAAGCTGTCGATGCCGATGACGGCGCCGCTGCGGCCCACGTATTTGCGCCAGAAGTCGGGGTGTGCGGCTTCCACGGCCACGGCGGGCAGCGTGGGCGGCAGCACTTGCTGCTGGTAGTCGGCGCTTTGGCGGTCAAAGATGCGGGTGCAGGGCATGGAGACGACGCGGGTGGCGATGCCCTGGCCGGCCAGGATTTTTTGCGCGGCCAAGGCCAGCTGCACTTCGGAGCCGGTGGCCAGCAGCACGGCCTGGGCGCCGGGCATGTCGGACAGCACGTAGCCGCCGCGCCGGATGGCGCCGGCCAGCACCTGGCCGGCGGCCACGGGGGGCAGGTTCTGGCGCGACAGGGCCAGGGCGCTGGGGCCGTCGCTGCGCTCGATGGCGCTGGCCCAGGCCACGGCGGTTTCCAGCGCGTCGGCGGGGCGCCACACGTCCAGCCCCGGTATCAGGCGCAGGCTGGGCACGTGTTCCACGCTTTGGTGCGTGGGGCCGTCTTCGCCCAGGCCGATACTGTCGTGGGTAAGCACGTGGATGACGCGCTGCTTCATCAGCGCGGCCATGCGGATGGCGTTGCGGCTGTAGTCGCTGAAGGTGAGGAAAGTGCCGCCGTAGGGGATGAAGCCGCCGTGCAGGGCCAGGCCGTTCATGATGGCGGCCATGCCGAATTCGCGCACGCCGTAGCTCAGGTGCTGGCCGCCTTGGTCGCGCCCGGCGCTGGCGCTGCCTTGGGCGCGGGTGAGGTTGGAGCTGGTCAAATCGGCCGAGCCGCCAAACAGCTCAGGCAGCAGCGGGCACAAGGCGTCCAGCATTTGCTGGCTGGCTTTGCGCGTGGCCAGGGGGGCGCTTTGGGCCGAGGCCTGGCTGAACACGCGCGCCATCTGGGCGCCCCAGTCGGCGGGCAGCTGGCCCTGAATGCGGCGCTCGAATTCGGCCGCCTGCTCGGGATAGTCGCTGCGGTAGGCCTCAAAGCGCTGGCGCCAGGCGTGTTCGCTGGCTTGGCCGCGTGCGCGGGCGTCCCAGGCGGCGGCCACGTCGGCGGGCACTTCAAAAGGAGCGGCGTTCCAGCCCAGCGCCTGGCGCGTGGCTTGCACTTCGCTGGCGCCCAGGGGGGCGCCGTGCACGTCGTGGCCACCGGCTTTGCCGGGCGAGCCTTGGCCGATGACGGTTTTGCAGCAGATCAGGGTGGGCTTGCCGTCGGGGCGCGCGGCTTGCTGGCGGGCGGCGGCGATGGCGCGGTCCACGGCGTCAGTGTCGTGGCCGTTGACGCCGGCAATGACGTGCCAGCCGTAGGCGGCAAAGCGCTGGGGGGTGTCGTCGGTGAACCAGCCTTGCACGTGGCCGTCGATGCTGATGCCGTTGTCGTCGTACAGGGCGATGAGCTTGGACAGGCGCAGCGTGCCGGCCAGCGAGCAGGCTTCGTGGCTGATGCCTTCCATCATGCAGCCGTCACCCAAAAACACATAGGTGTGGTGGTCCACGATGTCGTGGCCGGGGCGGTTGAATTCAGCCGCCAGCAGCTTTTCGGCCAGCGCCATGCCCACGGCGTTGGCCAGGCCCTGGCCCAGCGGGCCGGTGGTGGTTTCCACGCCGGGGGTGACGCCGACTTCGGGGTGGCCGGGGGTTTGGCTGTGCAGCTGGCGAAAGTTTTTCAGCTCTTGCAGCGGCAGGTCATAGCCGCTTAAGTGCAGCAGCGCGTACAGCAGCATGGAGCCGTGGCCGTTGGAGAGGACGAAGCGGTCGCGGTCAGGCCACTGGGGGTTGGCGGGGTTGTGGCGCAGGTGGCGGTGCCACAGGGCCTGGGCCATGTCGGCCATGCCCATGGGGGCGCCGGGGTGGCCGCTTTGGGCTTGTTCCACGGCGTCGACGGCAAGCATGCGGATGGCGTTGGCCATGCGTTGGGCCAAGGCGGGGTCGGTGGCGGGGTTCACGGACTAAGGGCTCCTGGGGTTGGCGGTGGCTGAAGGGGCAAGGGCGGGGTGGGCAGGCTTTAAGGGGGCGGCGGCGGCGCTCAGGCCAGGCCCAGGGCGCGTTTGCGCCGCTCCATCATTCGCCACACGAAGGGGGTGAAGATCAGCTGCATGGCCAGTTCCATCTTGCCGCCGGGCACGACGATGGTGTTGGCGCGGCTCATCCACGAGTCGTGGATCATGTTCAGCAGGTACTGAAAGTCGATGCCCTTGGGGTTGGCAAAGCGGATGACGCAGATGCTTTCGTCGGCGGTGGGGATGTCGCGGGCGATGAAGGGGTTGCTGGTGTCGACCACGGGCACGCGCTGGAAGTTGACGTGCGTGTGCGCAAACTGCGGCACGATGTAGTGCACGTAGTCGGGCATGCGGCGCAAGATGGTGTCGGTGACGGCTTCGGCGCTGTAGCCGCGCTGGTGTTTGTCGCGCCAGAGTTTCTGGATCCATTCCAGGTTGACCACGGGCACGACGCCGATGCGCAGGTCGGCGTGCTGGGCGATGTTGTGCTCGGGCGTGATGACGGCGCCGTGCAGGCCCTCGTAAAAGAGCATGTCGGTGTCTTCGGGCAGCGGCTCCCAGGGGGTGAAGGTGCCGGGCTCTTGCTGGTAGGGGGCGGCTTCTTCGGCGTTGTGCAGGTATTTGCGCACCTGGCCCTGGCCGTTTTCGCCATAGCCTCTGAACAGGGCTTCGAGCTCGGCAAACAGGTTGTTGTCGGCGCCAAAGTGGCTGAAGTGTTTGTTGCCCTGGCGCTCGGCTTCGGTCTGGCGCTGCTTCATTTCCTTGCGGTCGTAGCGGTGAAAGCTGTCGCCTTCGACCAAGGCGGCCTTGACGTTTTCGCGCCGGAAGATGTGCTGGAAGGTGCGGGTGACGGTGGAGGTGCCTGCGCCGGAAGATCCGGTGATGGCGATGATGGGATGGCGCTCGGACATGAAGACTGTCTCCTGCTTTTGTTATGAATGAAAAAGGCCGTTTGCGCTCTACTGGCGCGTGGCAGCAGCTATTGTTTTAATAGTAAAAGTCAACCGCTGAGGGCTTCTTCCCTGAACAGGCTGCGTTCGCTGAACAGGGGGTGCTGGGGTTCGTGCTGGCGCGACGGTTCGGCGTGGTAGCGCTCGATGCGTTCGACCTCGTGGCGCGAGCCAAAGACCAGGCCGATGCGCTGGTGCAAGGCGGTGGGCTGCACGGCCAGCAGGGGTTCGCGCCCGGTGGACACGCGCCCGCCGGCTTGTTCGATGAGAAAGCCCACGGGGTTGGCCTCGTACAGCAGGCGCAGGCGGCCGGGGCGGTTGGGGTCTTTGGTGTCGCGCGGGTACATGAACACGCCGCCGCGCATGAGGATGCGGTGCGCCTCGGCCACCATGCTGGCGATCCAGCGCATGTTGAAGTCTTTGCCGCGGGGGCCGGTTTTGCCGGCCAGGCATTCGTCCACATAGCGTTTGACCGGCTCTTCCCAGAAGCGGGCGTTGGAGGCGTTGATGGCGAATTCGTGCGTGTCTTCGGGCACGCGGATATCGGGGTGGGTGAGCATGAACTGGCCCAAGTTGGGGTCGAGCGTGAAGCCGGCCACGCCGTTGCCCACGCTGAGCATGAGCATGGTGCTGGGGCCGTACAGCGCGTAGCCGGCGGCCAGCTGCTGGGTGCCGGGCTGCAAGAAGTCGGCTTCGACCACGTCGCGCCCGCTGTCGATGACCGATTGCGGCGCGCGCAGCACGCTGAAGATGCTGCCGACGGTGACGTTGACGTCCAGGTTGCTGGAGCCGTCCAGCGGGTCGAACACCAGCAGGTATTTGCCGCGCTGCTGCCCGCGCGGGATTTGGTAGGGCTGGGCCATTTCTTCCGAGGCCATGCCGGCAAGCTGGCCGCCCCATTCGGTCATTTGGGTGAAGTATTCGTTGCTGATGACGTCCAGGGCTTTTTGCTCTTCGCCCTGCACGTTCACGCCGGTGGCCACTTCGGGCATTTGCCCGGGCAGCTCGCCGCCCAGCTCGCCCAGGGCCACGGCGCGGGCAATGGCTTTGCAGGCCAGGGCCACGTCGAGGATGAGGGCGTTGAAGTCGCCGCTGGCGCTGGGAAAGCGCCGGCGCTGCTCGATCAGGTATTGCGTGAGCGTAAAGCGCCGCCGCATGGATGACAGTGTTTTGAGGGCGTTCATGGCGTGATGGCAATAAGTCAAGAAACTGAAGAGCTGGGGGCGGCTGCGGCCTGGCGCAGCGCCTGCATGATCTGGCGGTAGCCGCCGTCGGCGTCGGGCGCGCCGAACACGGCGCTGCCGGCCACGATGGTGTCGGCGCCGGCGGCGGTGACGCGGGCAATGTTGTCCACCTTCACGCCGCCATCGACTTGCAGCCAGATGGGCTGGCCGCCAGCGGCCTGGTGCGCCTGAATGCGCTGGCGCACCTGGCGCAGCTTGGGCAGGGCCGCGTCGATGAAGGGCTGGCCGCCAAAGCCGGGGTTCACGCTCATCAGCAGCACCATGTCGAGCTTGTCCATGACGTGGTCAAGCCAGCCCAGGGGGGTGGCGGGGTTCAGGGCGATGCCGGCTTTACAGCCGTGTTCGCGGATGAGCGCCAGGGTGCGGTCCACGTGGCGGCTGGCTTCGGGGTGAAAGGTGATGAGGTTGGCCCCGGCCTTGGCAAACAGCGGCACCAGTGCGTCCACGGGCTCGACCATGAGGTGCACGTCGATGGGAATGCGCACGTGCGGGCGGATGGCCTGGCACACCAGCGGGCCGATGGTGAGGTTGGGCACGTAGTGGTTGTCCATCACGTCCACGTGCACCAGGTCGGCGCCGGCGGCTTCGATGGCGCGCACTTCTTCGCCCAGGCGGGCAAAGTCGGCCGAGAGGATGGACGGGGCCAGGCGCAAGCTGGGCGCGGGGATGGGTGACGGTGTTGAAGCGGCGCTCATGCGGCCTCCTGGCGGGCGCTGGCGTGCCACTGCTGCAACTGCGCCAGTGTCAGCCCTTGCAGGCTGGGCAGCACGCGCAGGGCACCGGCAAAGCGGTGGCCCGCGGTAAAGCGGGTGGGGGTGATGAGGGTGGCCAGCCTGGCCTGGCGCGCGGCGGCCAGGCCGTTGTCGGAATCTTCCAGCGCCAGGGCCTCGTGCGGGGCCACGCCCAGGCGCGCCAGGGCTTGCTGGTAGGCCTGGGGGTGGGGTTTTTTGCGCGGGGCGGTGCCGGCGTCTTCGATGATGGGAAACACGTCGCGCCACTGCGGCCCCAGGGCCTGGCGCAGCAGCACGGCCACGTTGGCGGGCGAGGTGGTGGTGGCAATGGCCAGGGCCAGCCCCTGGGCGCGGGCCTGCTCGATGAGGGCCTGCACGCCGGGGCGCAGGGGCACGCGGCCTGCGCGCACGGTGTCTTCGTAGGCGGCGGTTTTGAGCGCGTGCAGGCGCTCAAGCGTGTCTTGCACGCCCTGGCCCAAATCGGTCAGCCCAGGCTGCACCTGCCGCCAGTGGTGCAGCATGCGTTCTTTGCCGCCGGAGATATTGAGCAGCTGGGTGTAGGTGGGCTCGTCCCAATGCCAGGGCATGCCGGCTTGGGCAAAGGCGTGGTTGAAGGCGGCCAGGTGGGCGGATTCGGTGTCGGCCAGGGTGCCGTCCACGTCGAAGATCAGGGCTTTCAGGCGCATGCGGCTTCTCCTTGCGGGTGCGGTGCCGGGGCGGCGGCGCCGTCTGCAAACACGCGGCTGGCCAGGATGTCGCCGGCTTCGATGGTGCTCAGCTCGTCGGCGCTCAAGACCCGGTCGCAGGCGGCAAACAGGCGGCTGGCCTGGCGCAGGCGGGCGCGGTCGAGCGCGTTGCGCACGCTGCGTGCGTTGGCAAAGTGCGGCTGCGCCATGCGCCGCGCCAAATATTGCTCGAACGCCTGGCTGGCGCCGGGGGCAAAGCGGTAGTTCTGCGCTTGCAGCATGCGCTGGGCAATGTGCATGAGCTCGCCGGGCGCGTAGTCGGGAAAGTCCAGATGGTGCGCAATGCGGCTACGCATGCCGGGGTTGGACTGGAAAAAGGTGTCCATGCGGTCTTTGTAGCCAGCCAGAATGACCACCAGGTCATCGCGCTGGTTTTCCATCACTTGCAGCAGGATTTCGATGGCTTCTTGGCCGTAGTCGCGCTCGTTTTCGGGGCGGTAGAGGTAGTAGGCCTCGTCGATGAAGAGCACGCCGCCCATGGCTTTTTTGAGCACTTCGCGGGTTTTGGGCGCGGTGTGGCCGATGTACTGGCCCACCAGGTCGTCGCGGGTGACGGCCACCAGGTGGCCTTTGCGCACGTAGCCCAGGCGGTGCAGGATTTCGGCCATGCGCAGCGCCACCGTGGTTTTGCCGGTGCCGGGGTTGCCGGTAAAGCACATGTGCAGCGGCGGGGTCTGGGCGGTCAGGCCCAGGTTGGCGCGCAGGCGGTCAATCACCAGCAGCGCGGCGATGTCGCGGATGCGCGCTTTCACCGGCGCCAGGCCGATCAGGTCGCGGTCCAGCTCGGCCAGCACTTGCTGCGCTTGCGAGGCTTGCAGCACGTCGGCCACGCTGCGGGCTTGCGCGGTGGCGTCGCTAACGTCGCTGGCGGCTGGCGCCAGGCTGGCAGCAGGCGGCGCGGGCTGACCGGGGGGATCGGCCGGCGCGGGCGCGGTGGCGCCGGGGATGCGGTAAAGCGGCTGGTTCATGGCGTGCGGCAGGTCGTGGCGGTGGCGGCAGATGTGTCAGATGCAGCAAGGCGGATGGCCCAGGGCGGTGGTCTGAGGGCTTGAAGGGGGCGGCCAGCACCAAGCCGACACTGGCCGCCCCTTTGGGCCCCTCCCCTGCCCCCCCTCTTTTTCTTCTGGTGTCGGGCCAGGCGCCTTCCTTTTCTTTTAATAGCGCTGGGCCTCGGGCTTGTCGGTGGCGTAGCTGTGCACGGTGTAGCGCAGGCGCCGGCCGTCCACCTCTTGCCGCACCAGGCCAAAGCCGGGTTCGCTTTCGGGGCGGTTGACGATGAAGCTCATGGCAATGCTTTCCACGCCGCGCGTGGAGTCAAAGGCCATCAGGCGGATGTAGTGCTGGGGAAAGGCCTTGCGGCATTCGTTGAGCTCGGCCAGCACGCCTGCGGCATCGCGCAGATCAAACATGGGCATGCCAAACATTTCCCAGTAGGTGTTGCGCGGGTGCGGGTCGTCGGTGTATTCCACGCTCCAGGCGTAGCCTTTGCGCAGGCCGTATTCCACCTGGGCGGTGATTTCGGCATCGGTCAAGTCGGGCAGAAAGCTGAACTGGCCTTGGGTGAGGCGGCCGACGGGGTTGGTCATCATGATTGATTGCTCCAAAATTTATAGCTGCTCGCACGCTCTGGACGCGCGCAAATGGCCTTTTTTATGCTTGATACGTGAGTGCGCAGGGTGCGCGGCTCAGGCCACGCCGGGGGTGACGGCGTAGTCGCTGGTGTCGGTGGAGGCGTAGTTGAAGGTGATCTCGCCCCAGGTGTCCAGCGCGGCTTTGAGCGGGCCGCAGTGGCGGGCGGCGGCCTTGAGGATTTCAGGGCCTTCGTTCTTGATGTCGCGGCCTTCGTTGCGGGCCTTGACCATGGCCTCCAGCGCCACGCGGTTGGCCACGGCACCGGCCTGAATGCCCTGCGGGTGGCCAATGGTGCCGCCGCCAAACTGCAAGATCACGTCGTCGCCAAACAAGTCCAGCAGCTGGTGCATTTGCCCGGCATGGATGCCGCCAGAGGCCACGGGCATGACCTTCTTGGTGTCGGCCCAGTCCATGTCGAAGAACAGGCCGCGCGGCAGGTCCTGGCGGGTGTAGCTGTCGCGGCAGACGTTGTAGTAGCCCTGCACGGTGAGCGGGTCGCCCTCGAGCTTGCCCACAGCCGTGCCGGTGTGCAGGTGGTCGCACCCGGCCAGGCGCAGCCACTTGGCAATGACGCGGAAGGACACGCCGTGGTTCTTCTGCCGCGTGTAGGTGCCGTGCCCGGCGCGGTGCATGTGCATCAGCATGTCGTTCTTGCGGCACCAGTTGGCCA
This sequence comes from Pseudomonadota bacterium, assembly GCA_030535425.1. GTDB lineage: Bacteria > Pseudomonadota > Gammaproteobacteria > Burkholderiales > Burkholderiaceae_C > Ottowia. The sequence goes on from JAUNHQ010000001.1 coordinate 27,115, forward strand.
TGCTCTGAATGGCGGTCCAGCCAATGACCAGGTCCACCATGATGACCACGCTGCCCAGCTCCTTGGCAAATTCGGCGCGCTCGTACATGTCTTCCATGGTGGCGGCGGTCACGTTCAGGTACGAGCCCTTGACCTCACCCGTGGCGGCGCTGGCTTTGTTGACGCCGTCCATCACGTACAAAAAGCGGTCGCGCCAGTGCATGAAGGGCTGCGAGTTGATGTTCTCGTCGTCCTTCATGAAGTCCAGCCCGCCCTTGAGGCCTTCGTAAATCACGCGCCCGTAGTTGCGCCCGGACAGGCCCAGCTTGGGCTTGGTCGTGGCGCCCAGCAGCGGGCGGCCGTATTTGTCCAGACGCTCGCGCTCCACGATCAGGCCTGTGGGCGGGCCTTTGAAGGTCTTGACGTAGGCCACGGGAATGCGAATGTCCTCCAGCCGCGCGGCCTTGAGCGGCTTGAACGAAAACACGTTGCCGATCAGGCTGGCCGTCATGTTGGCAATGGAGCCTTCCTCAAACAGCACCAGGTCGTAAGCCACCCAGGCAAAGTACTGGCCCGGCGTGCCCGGCACGGGCTCGACCTTGTACGCCTTGGCGCGGTAGCTGTCGCAGGCGGTCAGCCGGTCGGTCCACACCACCGTCCAGGTGGCCGTGCTCGATTCGCCCGCCACGGCAGCGGCGGCCTCTTCGGGGTCCACCCCTTCTTGCGGCGTGATGCGAAACAGGCAAATCGTGTCCGTGTCGCGCGGCACGTAATCGGGCATCCAGTAGCCCATTTGCTTGTACTTCAGCACGCCGGCGCTGTAGCGCTTCTTGGCGTCGGTGATCTGGCCGGTTTCCTGGGGCGCGTTGGCGTTCATGGTGTCTCCAGTGGTGATGAACAAGGGGGTGTATCGGTACTGGGGGGCACTATAAAAAACACCAATAGGTAAGGTAAAGTCAGATTTAGTTTTAAGTCAGTTAAATTTTTCTGAATGAAAAACGCCACCTTCCGGCAGCTGCGCATCTTCAGCGAAGCCGCCCGGCACGAAAGCTTTGCCCAGGCCGCGCGCGCGCTGCACCTGACCCCGCCTGCGGTGTCCATGCAAATCAAAGAGCTGGAAGCGCACGTGGGCCTGCCGCTGTTTGAGCGCGACGGGCGCAAAGTGCGCCTGAGCACGGCGGGCGAATACGTGCTGGTGTACGCACGGCGCATCCTGGCCGGGCTCAAAGACGCCGAAGACGCCGTGGCCCGGCTGCGCAAGCTGCAAGCCGGCCGCCTGAGCATCGGCATGGTCAGCACCGCCAAGTACTTTCTGCCGCGCCTGCTGGCGCGCTTTCGGCAGGCGCACCCGGGGGTGGAAATCCGCCTGGCCGTGGGCAACCGCGAGCAGCTGGTGAAGATGCTGCAAGCTGGCGAAGTGGACATCGCCGTGATGGGCCGCGCGCCCAAAGAGCTGGCCACCCGCGCCGAATCCTTTGCCGCGCACCCGCACGTGTTCATCGCCCCGCCCGATCACCCCCTGGCCCAGCAGGCGCAGGCGCAGCCGCAGGCGCTGCCACCGCAGCAGTTGCAGCACTGGCCCTTCATCAGCCGCGAAGCCGGCTCCGGCACCCGCGCGGCGCTGGAGCGCTACCTGCAAGAGCACCAGCTGACGCTGGAAGTGAGCATGGAGATGAGCAGCAACGAAACCATCAAGCAAGCCGTGATGGCGGGCATGGGCATCAGCTTCGTGTCGCTGCACACCATTGGCCTGGAAGTCAGCCACGGCCTGCTGAGCGTGCTGCGCGTGCAAGGCAGCCCCGTGGTGCGCGCCTGGAACAGCGTGCACCCCTTGTCCAAACTGCTCTCCCCCGCCGCCCAGGCCTTTCGCGACTTCGTGCTGAGCCAAGGTGCCAGCCACCTGGCCGAGCAGTTCGGCGCGCTGGATATGTCCGCGCAGCCGCCAGCGCAAGACACACCCGCATAGCTGTAACACACAGCTCCAAGCAGGCAGCGCAGCCATGCGGCCAACAAAGCATAAGCTATATTTTAGATAGCTATAAGCCCTTTAGATAAAAGCGGGAATGGCCTTTTTTCTTATGACTCCAAAGCCCTTTCAGAGCCAAACCGCCGCCCACCGGGTGCACCACGCCTAACCCGTGTTGCGCAGCCCTGCCGCAATGCCGTTGATGGCGATGTGGATGCCGCGTTGCAGGCGCTCGTCGGTGTCGCCCGCGCGGTAGCGGCGGATCAGCTCGATTTGCAGGTGATGCAGCGGGTCGATGTAGGGAAAGCGGTGGCGGATGGAGCGGGCCAGGGCCGGGTTGGCGGCCAGGCGCTCGGTTTCGCCGGTGATCCATTGCAGCGCCTGCACCGTGCGCTGCCATTCGGCTTCGATGGCGGCCAGCACGCGCTGGCGCAGCCGGGTGTCGGGCACCAAGCTGGCGTAGCGGCGCGCCAGGCCCAGGTCGCTTTTGGCCATGACCATGTCCACGTTGGACAGCAGCACGTTGAAAAACGGCCACTGGCGGTACATGGCTTGCAGCAGCGCGCGGCGCTGGCGGGCTTGCGCCGGTGGGTTGCCCGCGCCTTCGTCGGCCCCGTTGACGAACGCGGTCACAGCGCTGCCCAGGCCGTACCAGCCGGGCAAGGTGGCGCGGCACTGGCCCCAGCTGAAGGTCCAGGGAATGGCGCGCAGGTCTTCGATGCGCCCCAGGCTGCGGCGTGAAGCGGGGCGCGAGCCGATGTGCAGCTGCGTGATTTCGCGCAGCGGTGTGGCGTTGAGAAAGTAATCGACAAAGCCCGGGGTTTCATACACCAGCGCGCGGTAGGCGCGCAGGCTGCTGTCTGACAGCTGCTGCGCGGCTTGCAAAAAGGCTTCGGGCACAGCGGCAGCGGCGGGCTGCAAGCTGGCTTGCAGCGTGGCGGCCACCAGGGTTTCCAGGTTGCGGCGGCCAATGTCGGGGTTGGCGTACTTGGCGCCTATGACTTCGCCTTGCTCGGTCAGGCGGATTTGCCCACGCACGGTGCCGGGCGGCTGCGCCAGAATGGCCTGGTGGCTGGGGCCGCCGCCCCGGCCCACGGTGCCGCCGCGCCCGTGAAATAGGCGCAGGCGAATGGGGGGGCGGCCTGCGCGCCTGGCCGCGCGGGCCATGCCGTCAAACAGCTCAGCCAGCGCCACTTCGGTGCGGTACAGCTCCCAGTTGCTGGCCAGCAGGCCGCCGTCTTTGTTGCTGTCGGAGTAGCCCAGCATGATTTCCTGCACGCCGCCGGCGGCCACCAGGGCTTGGATGCCGTCCAGGGCATAAAAGGCGCGCATCACTTCGGCGGCGCGGCGCAAGTCGTCGATGGTTTCAAACAAGGGCACCACGATCAGGCCGGCGCGCGCGCCTTCGGCGCCCAGCCGGCCTTGCAGCAGACCGGCTTCTTTTTGCAGCAGCAGCGCTTCCAGCAGGTCGCTGACGTTTTCGGTGTGGCTGACGATGCTGTGGGCAATGGCCCTGGGGCCAAAGCGCTGGCGCAGGGCGCGCGCGGTGTCCAGCACCGCCAGCTCGCCCAGGGTGTCGGGGCTGTAAGCCGCGTGGGGCACGCGCAGGGGGCGCGCGTCTTGCAGCATGCGCAGCAGCAGGGCGCAGCGGGCGGGTTCGGGCAGGCGGGCGTAATCGGGCTCGATGCCGGCAGCGGCCAGCAGCTCGGCCACGGCGCTGGCGTGCTGGTCAGAGTTTTGGCGCAAGTCCACCGTGGCCAGGTGAAAGCCAAACACGCGCACGGCCCGGCGCAGGCGCGCTAGCCGCCCAGCCGCCAGGGCGTGCAGCCCGTGCGCTTGCAGGGAGTCGGCCATGACTTGCAGCTCATCCAGCAAGGCCTGGGCGCTGGCGTAGGGCGCGGCGGTGTGGGCGCTGGCGCCACCGGCGGGGGGCTGGCCCGTAAGCTCGGCCCGCGTGGACGCCAGCCGCGCCAGCATGCCCGCCAGCGCGCGGCGGTAGGGCTCGTCTTGCCGGTGCAGGCTGGCTTCGGGCGAGGCGTCGGCCAGCGCCTGCATGGGCGCCGTCACGGGCACCAGCATGCCCGACAGCGACAGCTCGCCATCCAGCGCCCGCACTTCGTCCATGTAATGCGTCAGCGCCACGTCGGCCTGCATGTGCAGCGCCTCTTGCAGGGTCTGCGCCGTCACGTTGGGGTTGCCGTCGCGGTCGCCGCCCATCCAATGGCCCATGCGCAAAAAGTCGGCCACCGGCAGGCCTGGCAGTGCCTGCTCCAGGCGGTCGTACAAGGCCGGAATCTCTTGCAAAAAGGTAGCGGGGTAATAGCGCAGGGCGTTTTCGATCTCGTCGCGCACCGTCAGCCGGCTGGTGCGCAGCAAGCGGGTGTGCCACAGCTGCAAGATGCACGCGCGCATTTGCGCCGCATTGGCATCCAGCTCGCGTTGCAGCGCCTGCTGCCAGGCCGCTTGCTGCGCCGCATCCAGCCCCGCAGGGCAGGTGCGCTCGCGCAGCGTGTCGCGCTCGGCCAGCAAGTGGGTGATGCGCCGCTCGGCCAGCAAGATGCTGCTGCGCTGCACCTCGGTGGGGTGCGCCGTGAGCACGGGCGACACGCAAGCGTCTTGCAGCAAGCGCGCCATGGCGCGGGTGCCCACGCCCGCCGCGCGCAGCTGCTGCACCGCCCAGGGCAAGCCGCCGCTGTGCACATGCCCCATGCGCTCGTGCTGCAAGCGGCGGCGCACGTGGTGCCGGTCTTCGGCCAGATTGGCCAGGTGGCTGAAATAGGTAAAGGCGCGAATCACGCTGACGGCCTGCGCCGTGCTCAGGCGCTTGAGCACCGCCGTCAAACGCTGCTGCACGCGCGCATCCTGCTGGTGGCGAAAGGCCACGCTCAAGCGGCGGATGCGCTCAACCAGTTGAAAGATGGGCCGCCCCTCTTGCTCTTGAATCACCTCACCCAGCAGGCGGCCCAGCAGGTGAATATCGTCTTGCAAAGGCGCTGCCACGGCAGGGGCGGCGCGGGCATGAGAGCGTGGCGGCATGTGATGTGAGCAGGGCTTGAAAGAGGCTGGAGCCTTGCGCGGGCCGCCCCCGGCAAACAGCAGACCAAACAGCAGGCGTTTCCCCTCTGGCAGCTGGCGCAAAGCCAGGGAAACTCCTTAGTCACAAAACTGCCCCGGAGTATAGCATTCACCCTGCTTTACAGCTGCTTTACGGTCGGATTGGGCCGGTCTGAAAGCAGCACAGGTGCCACAAGCGCCGCCGGGCAAGCGGCGCTGGTTTGGCACCCCGGTTCCCTAGCCACGAGAGGAGACGACAGTGACGACAACATCCAGATTCAGCAAAACACGCATCGCACGCGGCGCGGCCCTGGCCGCGCTGGCGCTGCCCGCCTTGGCCCTGGCCAACGCCGACCTTGAAAAGCACATCGCCAACAGCAAGAACTGGGCAATGCAGGCAGGCGACATGGCCAACCAGCGCCACAGCAAGCTCAAGCAAATCAACAAGAGCAATGTGGGCAAGATGCAGGTGGCCTGGATGTTCTCCACTGGCGTGCTGCGCGGGCACGAAGGCTCGCCCCTGGTGATCGACGGCGTGATGTACCTGCACTCGCCCTTCCCCAACAAGGTGTTTGCGCTGGATCTGGACACGCAAAAAATCCTGTGGAAATACGAGCCCAAGCAAGACAGTGCCGTGATCGCCCAAATGTGTTGCGACACGGTGTACCGCGGCTTGGCCTATGCCGAAGGCAAGATCGTGCTGCAGCAAGCCGACTCCAACCTGGTGGCGCTGGACGCCAAGACCGGCAAGGTGGTGTGGTCGGTCAAGAACGGCGACCCCAAGCTGGGCGCGGTCAACACCAACGCCCCGCACATCTTCAAAGACAAGGTCATCACCGGCATCTCCGGCGGCGAATGGGGCGTGCGCGGCTATCTGACCGCCTATGACCTGAAAACCGGCAAGCAGGTCTGGCGCGGCTACTCCATGGGCCCGGATGCCGACATGCTGATGGATCCGCAAAAAACCACCACCTGGACGGACGGCGCCGTCAAACCCGTGGGGCCCAACTCGTCCCTCAAGACCTGGAAGGACGACCAATGGAAAATTGGCGGCGGCACCACCTGGGGCTGGTACAGCTACGACAAGGCTTTGAACGCCGTGTTCTACGGCACCGGCAACCCTTCCACCTGGAACCCCTCGCAGCGCCCGGGTGACAACAAGTGGTCCATGTCCATCTGGTCGCGCGACGTGGACACGGGCAAGGTGAACTGGGTCTACCAGATGACGCCCCACGACGAATGGGACTATGACGGCATCAACGAGATGATCCTGGCCGACATCAACGTCAAGGGCAAGCCCACCAAGGCGCTGGTGCACTTTGACCGCAACGGCTTTGCCTACACGCTGGACCGCACCAACGGCGCCTTGCTGGTGGCTGAAAAATACGACCCCACCGTGAACTGGGCCACCCACGTGGACATGAAGACCGGCCGCCCCCAAGTGGTGGAAAAGTACTCCACCGCGAAGGCTGGGCCTGACGTGAACGTCAAGGGCATCTGCCCCGCCGCCCTGGGCACCAAGAACCAGCAACCGGCCTCCTTCGACCCCGAAACCAAGCTCTTTTACGTGCCCACCAACCACGTGTGCATGGACTACGAGCCTTTCGAGGTGGAGTACACCGCAGGCCAGCCTTACGTGGGTGCCACGCTGTCCATGTTCCCGGCCCTCAACAGCCACGGCGGCCTGGGCAACTTCATCACCTGGGACGCAGGCACGGGCAAGATCGTGCAATCCGTCAAGGAGAAGTTCTCCGTCTGGTCGGGCGCGCTCACCACGGCCGGCGGCATCGCCTGCTACGGCACGCTGGAGGGTTTCCTCAAGTGCGTGGACAAGAACGACATCACCAAAGAGCTGTTCAAGTTCAAGAACCCCTCGGGCGTGATCGGCAACGTCTTCACCTACGAACACAAGGGCAAGCAGTACATCGGCGTGTTCTCCGGCATTGGCGGCTGGGCCGGCATTGGCCTGGCGGGCGGCCTGCACGGTGAAAACGACGGCCTGGGTGCCGTGGGCGGTTACCGCGAACTGGGTGACTACACCGACCTGGGCGGCACGCTGACCATCTTTGCCCTGCCTGGCGCATAACCGCCTTGCGCATTGCGGCGAGGTTTTTCTAACGATTCGCCGCAATGCGCAAAAACCCCAACAGGGTTTTCTATATTGCCTTTGTTTTTCCCACTCAGCGAAAATTGCACCATGAAAAAGCTTTTTATTTCTGCTGCCCTGATGCTGTCGTTTTGCCATGCCGTGCATGCGAACGAGGAAAAAACCTACAAAGTCGAAGAAGGTTATAAAGTCGATTCATTCACCATGGCCGGCTTTCGCGCGTGGCGTGCAGGTGCTTGCGACCGCTGTCATGGCGCCAACCAGGAGGGCATGGTGGGCCCTTCGTTGATCGAAAGCCTGAAAAAACTGTCCAAGGAAGAATTTGTCACTGTGATTCGTGATGGCCGCTTGGACAAAGGCATGCAAAGCTTTGGCAACAGCAAGGTGGTCATGGGCAATATTGACCAGCTGTATGCCTATTTGAAAGGCCGCTCGGACGGCGCCATTACCCGTGCCCGGGTTGAGGAAATCAAATAAATAACAAGATTTTTGATTTTCTGAAAAGGTATTGAGATTTATCGGTCATCTTATGCGAATCATGTGTTTTGTGGGTTGCCTGGCGGCCATGGCGGCAGCTGGTGTGGTACAGGCGCAAGCCCCCGCCGCTGCTGCGGATCAGGCCTCTGCGGCGATGGCGCAAGCCCCTTCACGCAAAGCCTTGCGCGTTTGTCATGACCCGAACAACATGCCTTTTTCCAATGCGGCGGGCCAGGGCATTGAAAACAAGCTGGCCGAGTTGATGGGGCAGTCGCTGGGTTTGCCCGTCACCTACTATGCGTTCCCGCAGCGCATGAATTTCATCCGCAATACCTTGCGCCATAAGGTGCCGGGCCAGGACTACCCCTGCGACATCGTGATGGCCATCCCCGTTTCCGATGGTCCGGTGGCCGTGACCCAGCCTTACTACCGCTCTAGCTATGCCCTGGTGGTGCCCCAGGGGCGGGGCTGGGACGACGTGCAGTCGGCCAGCGATCTGGCGGCGCTGCCCGCCGAGCGCAAGCAGCGCCTGCGCATCGGCCTGATGGACAAGACCCCCGTGTCCGCTTGGCTGGCCAAGCACGGGCTGGTGGATCAGGGGGTGCCGCTGCTGCTGCAAAACGCCGACCCTGAGGCCTACCCCAGCCGTATGCTGCAAGACCAGCTGGCATCGGGGCAGGTGGACATGCTCATGGCCTGGGGGCCGGTGGCGGGCCATCTGGCCAAAAACAGCGCACTGGGCCCGCTCAAGGTGATTCCTATGGCGTCCGAGCCGGGTGTGACGCTGGACTTTGCCATTGCCATGGGCGTGCGCCGGGGCGAGCCGGAATGGAAAAACCAGGTCGAGCAGTGGCTGGCCAGCCACCGCCCGCAAATCAAGGCGGTTTTGCAAGATTTTGGCGTGCCGCTGCTGGAAGATAAACCTTAAAAATCTGCTGATTCGATTCAAAGATGTTGAAATTTTCTGCGGTCTTGATGGGGGTAGCTGCAATTTCTGGCGCCATGACACTGGCCCATGCCCAGGAACCGAATCCGCAGGCCAAGCCTTCATCAGCCGCAGCCAGCGCTGCTTCGCCAAGCGCATCAAACGATTATTCCCAGGCTGAAATCCTGCTGCTCATGACCGATCAAATGGCAGGGCAAAAGCCTGGCACCCAGCTCACCTACCATTTCAAGCGGGAAGGCCGGCTGGAAAAGCCCTTGCAAGCTTCCATTCCTTTGCGCGTCAGCGCCTTGCCCGATGGCGCTTGCTGCACCGCGCAGGCGGATTTTGTGGTGGCAGGGCAAAAGCTGGATCTGCCCAGCATCGAAAAGCCCCAGGGCAACCCCATCACGCTGTATTTTCTGGAACGCGACATCCGCGAAATGAACCGCTTTACCAAGGGTTCGGCACGGTATTTTCAAAAGCGCATCCGCATGGCCTTGTACCAAGCGGCCACGGTGCGCGAGGTGACCTTTACCTACCAGGGCAAGCCGGTGCGCGGTCAGGAAATTGTGATTTACCCCTACCGCGACGATCCCAACAGCGCCCGCTTCGAGGACTGGTTGCAAAAGCAATACCGCTTCGTGCTTTCTGCGGCCGTGCCGGGCCAGGTGGCGACCATCAGCACCCGCACCGAGGGCGCGCCGGGCCAGCCCCTGATGCACGCGGAGCAATTGCTGCTCGACGGCGTGGCGCTGGAAGGCGCCGCGCCTGCGGCGGCTTCTTCATCATCCCCTGCGGCAGGAGCTTGAAACACGTCATGCAGCGCAAGGCATTGATTTCACTGGGTCTGATGGCTGCCTTGTCGGGCGGCGCCAACGTGCACGCCAACGACTTTCCCACGCTGGAGCGCGTCAACTACGTGCTCGAATGCATGAACGAGCATCGGGGCCAGGACTCCGCCCTGGCGGCCAAGTGCTCCTGCGCGCTGGACCGCGTGGCCGAGCAGATGAGCCACGATGAGTTCGTCGTGCTCAGCACCCATGCCAAGGGCGCCAGCATCAGCGGCGAGCGCGGCGCGATCTTCCGCGACAACGACGACATTCAGAAAGACGCACGCCGCTGGCGCGCCTTGCAGGCCGAAGTCAAGAAAGCCTGCTTCATCCGTTAGCTGCCGAAGTATTCGCATCTTGGATTTGCAGGAGCTTCGCACCATGTCCACCCGCCTGCCCTTGCCTTCCCGCCCTTTGCATGCGTCCGATGCACTGGCGCGCCGGCAATGGCTGCGCGCGGCAACGGCGGTCACCGGTGCGGCCTGGCTGCTCAGCCCCGGTGCCCACGCCCAGGCGCTGAATGATTTGTTCGATGGCCAAGGCGACCCTGACCAAAGCCCCCGCTGGCGCATGCTGCACGACAAGCACTTTGGCGCGCGGCCCGTCAACCCTGCGCCACTGGGCAGCTTGTCGCTGCAAGTGCCTGCCCGCGCCGCCGATCCGGCCTTTGTGCCCGTGGTCGTGCGCAGCACCGGCGTTGCAGACGCGATCCGCCGCCTGACGCTGGTGGTGGACGAAAACCCTTCGCCCGTGGCGGCCATCATCGATTTTCCCGAAGGCGGTGCGCTGCCCGAGTTCGAAACCCGCATGCGGGTAGACGCCTACTCCTTCGTGCGTGCCGTGGCCGAAACCCGCAGCGGCCAGCTGTTGGCCAGTGCGCGCTATGTCAAGGCCTCGGGCGGCTGCGCCGCGCCCGGGCCGACCGACGCCGAAAGCCTGGCCCACATGGGGCGCATGCACTTTCAGGCCGATGGCCCTGCCACGCCGGGGCAGCCTTTGCGCGTGACCTGGCGCATCAGTCACCCCAACCATTCCGGTCTGGCGCGTGATCAGCTCACGCTGCACCACATTCCCGCGCATTTCGTGCGGCAGCTGCGGCTGTACCAGGGGCAGCGCCTGCTGCTGCTGGCTGACCTGGACTTTGCCCTCAGCGAAAACCCCAGCTTGCGCTTTGCCTTCGTGCCCCAAGGCACGGACGACGTGCGCGCCGAAGTCGAAGACAGCCAAGGCCAGCGCTTTAGCGGCGGCACGCCGCTGGCCGCCCTGCTTCAGGGCCAAGGCGGTGCCGCATGATGCGGCGGCGCGCTTGGCTGGGCAGCGCACTGGCGGGCGCCGCAGCGGCGGCCTGGGGTGCAGCCCCCAGCGCCCCGGCCCAGGCTGGCGCAGGCCCCTTGGCCTACATCACCAACCAAGGCAGCCACAACGTCAGTGTGCTGGACGTGCGTGCCGCGCGCGTGCTGACCACCATTGCCGTGGGCAAAGAGCCTGCGGGCGTGGTGGCCGTGCCTGCCCGGCGTGAAGTGTTCGTGGCCAATGCGGGGGCCGGCACGCTGAGCGTGATCGACGCGCGCGTGCAGGCCGTGGTGGCTGAAATCTCCGTCGGCGCCGGCGGCGCGGTGGGTATCGATGCCAGCGCTGACGGGCGCTGGGTGTACGTGGCCGACTGGTTTGGCGCGCAGTTGCTGACGGTATCTGCCGCACAGCGGCGCATTCAGCAGCGCACCCCCTTGGGCCCTGCCCCTGCGGGGGTGGCTGCCGACGGCGCGCTGGTCTGGGTGGCCGAGCGCGACGACAACCGCGTGGCCCTGCTCGATCCACAGGCGGGCCGCGTGCTGGCGCGCGTTGCCGTGGGCGAGCACCCTTTCGGCCTGCTGCTCGACGCCCCGCGCCAGCGCCTTTACGTGCTCAACGTCTACAGCAACGATGTGAGCGTGATCGACACCACCCGCCGCCGCGTCACGGCCACCTTGCCCTGCGGCGAATCGCCCTATGGCGCGGCGCTGGCCGATGGCGGACAGCGCCTGTACGTCACCAACCAGCGCGGCGACAGCCTGAGCGTGTGGCAGGCCGGCAGCCTCAAGCCCCTGCCTGGTATTGACGGCCTGGGCTACCCCGAAGGCATTGCCGCCACCGGCGACACGCTGGTGGCCGTCAATTGGATGGATGACGACGCCAGCCTGATGGACGCGCGCACCGGCGCCGAGCGCGTGCGCGTGCCGGTGGGCAAAAACCCGCGCGCCTTCGGGCACTTCATCCTGCCCCCGCCAAAAGGCTGAAGGCGCCGCGCCTGTTTTTCAATCGAGATGAATGTCAGTCAGAAAGGAGTAACAACAATGACGACACACCTGAGCTCGCGTTTCCTGCCCACCCGCCGCTGGGCGCTGCTGGCCTCGGCCCTGGCGCTGGCCGTGGGTACAGCCGCCCACGCGCACGGCCCCACCCGGCAAAAGGTCGAAGATGCGACCACCATCCAGGCGCCCGCCGCCAAGGTGTGGGCGCTGATCAAGGACGTGGACGCACTGAAAACCTGGTACCCCAACCTCGAATCGGCCAGCGCCAGCGATGGCGCGAAAAAAGGTTCCGTGCGCACCCTCAAGCTCAAGGGTGGGGGTGAGTTGGTGGAAACCATCCAGACCGCAGACGATGAAGGCATGCGCCTGAGCCTGCGCGCCAAAGACGGCGGCGCGCTGCCGGTCAGCAACTACACCTCGCACCTCAAGGTCACCGCCGACGGCGACAACCAGTCCAAGGTCGAATGGCGCGGCGCCTTCTATCGCGGCTATCCCAACAACGATCCGCCGCCCGACCAAAACGACGAGGCCGCCATCAAAGCCGTTTCCGAGCTGTACAAGGCCGGCCTGGCCAACCTGAAAAAGCAGGCCGAAGCCAAGTAAACCCACTGCTGCGGTCTTGGCCCTCAGCCCCAGGTCTGAAAGCACGCCCCATGCACAGCATTCGTGTTGACAGGCGGCACTGGCTGCGCCAGGCGCTGGCCGCGGGCGGCGCAGCCTGGGGCCTGGGGGCTTGCACCTTGCGTTCTGCCGGCGGGCCGCCGCCTTCATCGGCAGCGCTGTGGGTGGCCCCCGGCATTGGCGTGCTGCCCGGCGCCGTGGGCGAGCCAGCGCCAGACAACCTGGGACGCACGGCCAACCTGGGTTTCGTCGTGGGCCGTGTGGGCGTACTGGCCGTCAATGCGGGCGTTTCTGCCAGTCATGGGCAGGCGCTGTTGCAGGCCATCGGCCAGCACACGCCTTTGCCTGTGCGCGTGGCGCTGCTCACGCAGGTGCGGCAAGAATTCGTGCTTGGCGCCAGCGCTTTGCAAGCGGCCGGCGCACGCGTGCTCATGCACGCCAGTGCTGCGCGCCTGATGGCCGGGCGCTGCGACGGCTGCCTGCGCCAGCTTCAGCAGTTGCTGAGCGAACAAGCCATGCAGCACACGCGCGTGGCCGTGCCTGACGACACGTTTGACGGCACGCAGCCCCCCGCCGCTGCGCTGGATGGCGTGGGCCGCGCCGTGCGCATCCTCAGCTTTGGGCCGGGCGGCCATTCCAGCGGTTTGGGCGCAGCCGCCGTGTGGGACGAAGACACCCGCACCCTGCTGGCTGGCGGCTTGCTCAGCGCCCAGACCATTCCCGACGTGCAAGATGCCCACCTGGAGGGCTGGCGCGCCGCCTGGGCCGCCCTGCGCGCCCTGCAGCCTGAACGCATCGTGCCTGGCTTTGGCCCCGTGGCCCAGGGCGCTGGGCAAGCCCTGGCCCTGATCGACGCCAATGCCCGCTATCTGGAGCAGCTTAGCGACACCACCTTGCGCCTGCTGCGCCAGGGCGTGCCCTTGAGCGAAGTGGCCGAGCGCGCCCACCTGCCCGAATTTGCCACCTGGGCGCTGTACGGCAGCGTGCACCGGCGCAATGCCAGCGTGCTTTACCTGCACCACGAACGCGCCTTGCTGCGCGGCGGTGGTTGACAAGCCTGCATGCATACATATACTCCCCCCTAGTACTTTTGGCTGCCTGCGGGCGCGCAGTGCACGTGGCGCTGCGGCTTGGGCTGTGGGGGCAGTTTTTTTCTCTGATCCACCGATGAAGGAGTGTTTTCATGACCATCAAATCCCGCGCCGCCGTTGCCTTTGAAGCCGGCAAGCCCTTGCAAATCGTCGAAATTGACGTGGCCCCGCCCAAGGCCGGCGAGGTGCTGGTCAAGATCACCCACACCGGCGTGTGCCACACCGACGCCTTCACCTTGAGCGGCGATGACCCCGAAGGCATCTTCCCCGCCGTGCTGGGCCATGAAGGCGCAGGCATCGTCGTGCAGGTGGGCGAAGGCGTTACTTCCGTCAAGCCGGGCGACCACGTCATTCCGCTGTACACCGCCGAGTGCGGCCAGTGCCTGTTTTGCAAAAGCGGCAAAACCAACCTGTGCGTGGCCGTGCGCGCCACGCAAGGCAAGGGCGTCATGCCCGACGGCACCACGCGCTTTAGCTACCAGGGTAAGCCCATCTACCACTACATGGGTTGCAGCACCTTCAGCGAATACACCGTGGTGGCCGAAGTCTCGCTGGCCAAGATCCACCCCGACGCCAACCCTGAACAGGTCTGCCTGCTGGGCTGCGGCGTGACCACCGGCCTGGGCGCGGTGAAAAACACCGCCAAGGTGCAAGAAGGCGACAGCGTGGCCGTGTTTGGCCTGGGCGGCATTGGCCTGGCCGTGATCCAGGGCGCCAAGCTGGCCAAGGCCGGCCGCATCATCGCCATCGACACCAACCCTGCCAAGTTCGAGCTGGCCAAAACCTTTGGCGCCACCGACTGCGTTAACCCCAAAGACCACGACAAACCCATTCAGCAAGTCATTGTCGAAATGACCGGCTGGGGCGTGGACCACAGCTTCGAGTGCATTGGCAACATCCACGTCATGCGCGCTGCGCTTGAGTGCGCCCACCGCGGCTGGGGCCAGAGCGTCGTCATTGGCGTGGCGGGCGCGGGGCAAGAGATTTCCACCCGCCCCTTCCAGCTCGTCACCGGCCGCCGCTGGCTGGGCACGGCCTTTGGCGGCGTCAAAGGCCGCAGCGAGCTGCCCGGCATGGTCGAGCAAGCCATGAAAGGCGAAATCCAGCTGGAGCCTTTCGTCACCCACACCATGCCGCTGACCGACATCAACGAAGCCTTTGACCTGATGCACGCCGGCAAGTCGATCCGCAGCGTGGTGCATTACGCCTGATCTTTTGAAACAAACCCACAAGCCCTGGCACGTGAAATGCCCGTGGCTATAAAAAAACGGGCGCATTCAGCGCCCGTTTTTTTGCGCAGGCCAGCAAAGCCACCTACAGCACTTGCAAAGCCGCCCTCCGAAGACCCAGTAGAGCCCCAATAAAAAAGGCCATTTGCGCTTTATATACAATGGTTTTAAGCTATTTAAATAATAGCAATTAACACTCAAACACGGCCACGCTCTCCACATGCGCAGTGTGGGGAAACATGTTGACCACGCCAGCGGCGGTGCAGCGGTAGCCGGCCTGGTGCACCAGCAAACCCGCGTCGCGCGCCAAGGTGGCGGGGTTGCAGCTGACGTAGACGATGCGGCGCGGGGGCTGCCAGTGTTCGGCCCCGGGGGGCAGGGGCTCGGCGCCTTCGGCGCCCAGGCGCGCCTGGTGGATGGCGGCCAGAGCCTTGACGAGGGCGAAGGCGCCTTCGCGCGGGGGATCGACGAGCCAGCGGTCGGCCGTGCCGTCGGCCAGCAGCTGGGCGGCGGTCATGTCAAACAGGTTGCGCGCGGCAAAGCCGGTGGCCGCCAGGGTGTGGCCGGCGGGCAGGCGGGATTGGTTGTGCACGAAGTTGGCGCGCGCTCGCTCGACCAGCGCGGCGCTGCCTTCAATGCCCAGCACCTGGCCGGCGCGGGTGGCGATGGGCAGGGTGAAGTTGCCCAGGCCGCAGAACCAGTCGATGACGCGCTCGTGCGGCTGCGCCTGCAAAAGCTGCAGCGCGCGGGTGACCAGCACGCGGTTGATGTGCGGGTTGACCTGGGTGAAGTCGGTGGGCTTGAAGGGCATGTGAATGCCGAATTCAGGTAGGGTATAGCTGAGCGTGGGGCCGCCTTCGTCCAGCAGGTGCACGGTGTCTGGCCCCTTGGGTTGCAGCCACCATTGCAGCGCCTGGGCGCCGCTGTGGCGGGCGGCAAAGTCGCGCAGCCGCTGCTGGTCGGCGGCCGACAATGGCTGCAAGTGGCGCAGCACCAAGGCGGTCACGCCCTCGCCGCAGGCCAGCTCGATTTGCGGGCAGGTGTCGCGCGCATCCAGCGCCATGATGAGCTGGCGCAGCGGCAGCAGCAAGGCGTTGACGTGCGCAGGCAGCACGGGGCATTGGCGCATATCGGCCACGTAGCGGCTTTTGCGCTCGTGAAAGCCGATCAGCACCTCGCCCTTCTTGGCCACGTGGCGCACCGACAGGCGCGCGCGCCAGCGGTAGCCCCAGGCCGGGCCTTCAATGGGCCGCAGCATCAGCGCCGGGCGTACCTTGCCCAGGTGCCAAAGGTTGTCTTCCAGCACGCGCTGCTTGACGGCCACTTGCGCGGCGGGGTCGATGTGCTGCATCTTGCAGCCGCCGCAGGCGCCCTGGTGCAGGCCAAAGTGCGGGCAGCGCGGGCGCACGCGCAGGCTGCTGGGGCGGTGCACGGCGGTGAGGGTGGCCGCTTCCCACTGGTTTTTGCGCTTGGTGACCTGGGCGCTGACCCATTCGCCAGGCAGCGCGCCGTCCACGAAGACCACTTTGCCCTCGGGGCGGCGGGCAATGCCCTGGGCGTCCAGGTCGATCGTGTCGATGTGCAGCCAGTCATCGGGCACGGCAGGGGCCAAGGCAGCAGGCACAGTCGCGTCGTTCATGATGAAAAGTGACCGCCAGCGTCTGCATAGGCAGGCGCTGGCGACAATGGTGGGTCACAAAAAGGTCGGGCAACCGCCCGCACAGCGTGCGCCGCGGGAGGACGTGCGCCACGTCGCAGACAGCTTGTCAGCGCGCAGGCAAGTACCGGGCGGGATCCACAGGCTTGCCCGAGCGGCGGATTTCAAAGTGCAGCTTCACGCGGTCGGCATCGGTGTTGCCCATTTCCGCGATCTTCTGGCCTTTTTTGACGGTCTGGTCTTCCTTGACCAGCAAGGTCTGGTTGTGCGCGTAGGCGGTCAGGAAGGTGTTGTTGTGCTTGAGGATGATGAGGTTGCCATAGCCGCGCAGGCCCGCGCCCGCGTAGACCACGCGGCCATCGGCAGCCGCCAGAACAGGATCACCAGCCTTGCCGCCAATGCCCAGGCCTTTGTTCTTGGCCTCGTCAAACCCTGCCACCAGCGGGCCGCTGGCTGGCCAGATGAAAGCCACATCATCTGCACCTGCCGATGGCGGGGTAGAGCCGGACGTGGCCGGCGGCGTGGGGCTGGGCGCGGCAGCCACACCCGGCGTGGTTTGCGTGGCCACAGGCGGGCGCGGAGCGCTGGCTGGCGCGGCCGGCTCAGCGACAGAGGCCGTGGCCACAGGCGCTGGCGCGGGGGCAGGAGGGGAAACCGCTGATCCCGCAGGCGGCACCACGCGAAGCACCTGACCGACTTCGATCACGTTGGGGTTGTCCAGTTGGTTCCAGCGCACGATGTCACGCCATGGCCGGCCCACCTCATTGGCGATACGCATGATCGTGTCGCCAGGGCGCACGGTGTAAAAGCCGGGTTTGCCTGCATTTTCAGCGCCAGGCAACGTGGCGGGATCCACGCGTGGCACACCAGCGGTACGGTCTTCGACAGGCGCGTGGTTGGGCGATGAAGTGCTGCAGCCAGCCAGCAAGGCGGCGAGCAGCAAGGAAATCCAAGTCTTGCGACCGGAGCATTGCATAGAAAAAACCTTCCCGTTGTATGAGGGGCCAGCGCCTTCAACAGGCTTTTAGACGGGCTGAGCCAGCCCTTTAGGCCACCCCGGATTTTAGAGGCACGAAGTTCACCGCCTCCAGCACGCTCTGGCGTATGCCCTGGCGGGATTTGTCGATGACCACCAACGCCTGTTGCCCCGGCGCTGTGACGATGGGCGCCACCATGCGCCCACCCCATGCCAGCTGGTCAATCCATGCCTGCGGAACAGCCTCGCCGCCAGCAGCGGCCACGATGCCCGCATAAGGCGCCCCCTTGGCAAACCCCGCCATGCCGTCACCCAGGATGAGATGAACGTTGGCAATGCGCAAGGGGCGCAGGTTAGCGCGGGCTTTTTCGTGCAGATCGCGCAAGCGCTCGATGCTGTACACCTCGCTGGCGATCTGGCCCAGCACCACGGCCTGGTAGCCGCAGCCAGTGCCAACGTCCAGCACGCGGCCCAGGCGCCCATCCTCTCCGCGCAGCCCCCCTTGCATGAGCAGCTCCAGCATGCGCGCCACCACGCTGGGCTTGCTGATGGTCTGGCCCAGGCCAATGGGCAGCGCCGTGTCTTCATACGCCTGAGGCACCAGGGCACTGTCAACGAAGCGGTGTCGATCCACGGCGCCCATGGCACGCAGCACCGATGGATCGCTGATGCCCTCTGCCGCCAGCGCCTGCACCATGCGCACGCGCGCGGGCACAGGATCGCGTGCAGGCGGCATGCCAGCGCCTACCCCCCCCGGTGCCACAGATGCTGCTGGCAGGCCTGCAGGCCGGGGCTGTGAGGGCACCGCGAATGCCTGGGGAACAGGCGTCAGGCGACGTGGCGCGGCAGGGCCGCCTGCAGGGCGTCCCCCCAGGTCAATGCGTGCCGGAAAACCGGGACGTGGCGGCGGCGCAGCCATCAGCCCTGCCCTTCTTTCTGGCCACTCTCGGCCAGCATGTGCTTGAGCCCTTGCGACCAATAGGCCAGCGCCTCGTGGTCGGTCAAGTCCACCTTCAGCGGGGTAATGGCCACGTGGCCTTGCGCGGTGGCATGAAAGTCGGTGCCCTCGGCGGCATCGGCGGCGGGGCCGGCGCCGCCAATCCAGTACATGGTGTCGCCGCGCGGGCTGGGCATGGTGATGACTTTTTCCGCCGCATGGCGGCGGCCCAGGCGGCACACCTTGGGCGGCTTGATTTGCTCGGCCGGCAGGTTGGGGATGTTCACGTTCAGCAACCAGGGGCGTCCGCCTTCGAGCGCGTGCGTGCCGATGCGCCGCACCAGCTCGCCTGCCTGCGCGGCGGCAGCATCCAGGTGCGCCCAGCCCTTGTCGGTTTGCGAAAAGGCAATGGCGGGAATGCCGAACAAATACCCTTCCATGGCCGCGCCCACGGTGCCGCTGTAAATGGTGTCGTCGCCCATGTTGGCGCCGTTGTTGATGCCTGAAACCACCAGGTCGGGCCGGTAATCCAGCAGCCCCGTCAAGGCAATGTGCACGCAGTCGGCCGGGGTGCCGTTGACGTAGCGAAAGCCGTTGGCGGCCTGGTGCACGTACAGCGGCGAGTGCAGGGTGAGCGCGTTGGACTTGGCGCTGTTGTTGTGCTCGGGCGCGACCACCTCCACCTCGGCAAAAGCCGACAGCGCTGCGTGCAGCGCCACGATGCCGGGAGCTTGAAAGCCGTCGTCGTTGCTGAGCAGAATTTTCATGAAAAAGGCCGAGATCGCGTTTGCAACGGATTGTAGGGTGCGCTGGGCATCCGTGTTCCCATTCACCATCCAGTATCAGTGCATACCAATGCTGGTATCGCTGCAAATGAATAAAAAATGCCATTCGCGCGCTATACAAAACAAATGTTAGCTACATAAAATATAGCAATCATTGTCTTGCCAACGATAGGGCGCAAGTTGCCGCGCCCATCTGCCGACACACACCGGGCACATTCAAATGCTGAGGACCATTGACGAACACGGCTGATCCACCTCCATCCAGCGCCTGGAGCACTGCACGCCACTTCTTGATTGAAGTAAAAATTTGGCAATTGCGACATCCGGCTGGCGCCCTCACTGCCCGCAAGCTGCCTGCCCCGGGCACAATGCCGCTTTACCGTCATCTGCCCGTATGAGATGCATGGCTTTTCGGCATGTGCCATGCCCAGCCGTCCTCTGAGGGCTCCATTTCTTCCTTGCTACACCCGCCATCGCTGCATGCCACTGACCTGTTCCAAATGCGGCGCCGAGAATCGGGATTCGGCCAAGTTCTGCCTCAAATGCGCCCACCAACTGGTGCCATTGCAGCCCGCCGCCGCTCCCACATCCTCCACCAAGACACGCAAACGGCGCCGGCAGCGCCTGCCCCACACGCTGTATATGGAGTGGGTAGACAACGCCCCAAGACCACCCTGGCGCCTGATTGCCGCCACCGCCGTGCTGCTGACTGGCGCTGCCCTCTGGGCATTGCTGCTGCCCCCCCAGCACACCGTTGCTGTCAAACATGCCCGTGACGCCCAGGCCGCTACCGGCCGCCCTGCCCTCGACGCCGCCACACCCCAGGCTCCTCCTTCCGCCTCAGCCTCTCATGTACCTGCACCGCAGCCCCTGACGGTCACAGCATCGGCAGCGTTGGGCGCACCCAGCCCTGAAACTTTTCTTGCCTCGCTGGACGCGCCACGCCAAGCTGCACCAGCCCAAAACCCACCGCAAGCAACTGCCACGCGCACGCCAGCACCTGCACGCACCAAAGCACGTCCCCCCGTGCCAGCCACCCCACCCCAGCCACCGGCTGCACCTCCGGCACCACCGCCAGCAGCTCCGCCACAGCCAGCCCTTGCGCCCACCGCGCCACCCCCACCATCCACACTGTGTGCAGATAGCCGATTCATTGCCCATGCCATCTGCCTTCAAACTGAATGCGACAAGCCTGGACGGCACCAACACCCGCAGTGCGTGCGCATGCGTGAGCAGCAAGAGGTCTTGCGCAGCAGAAGCAACTAAGGACTCTTGCACATGTTGTTTGTCTGCCAGTGTGCGTAGTCATCCTGGATGCCAGAACAACCCTGCTCGCCGAGGTGTTTTTTTGCCTGTGCTGACCTAAAAAGCAATACGTCAGAGATGCGCACACCACTTGCCGCTGGAGGGCACTTCCAGAAGAAGAGAGGCATACCCCTTCAGAATCAAACAGCTAATGCGCCTTTTCTGTGGGTTTGGCGGCATGAAAGCGACACCCGCCAGGGAGCATGAAGGAAGGTCCGGGGCAAACAAGGGACAACAGATGAGGCCCCCCAGAGTTCTGCCCGGCTGCCAATGGATGCCGCAGCAGAAAGAGAAATCCGCCAGGCCCGGATGATTACGGACGCTGGCGGACGATGCAATGGTCGGCGTGGCGGGGATACAGTGCTTGCCCGTCTCTGCCCACTCTACGAGGGAAGCGCGGAGAAGCGGTAAATCACCCTTCGCGGGAATCCGTACTTTATTCCCTTCTCGGGGTGCGGACAAGGGGAGTTTTCGACAGCCGCGCCGACCGCCACATGCTAGCCGAAAAGGCCCTGCTGACCTACACCTGCCACCATGCGCTGCGCCGCAAGCTGGTCTTTGCGAGCCTCAGCCGACCACCGCTTCCAGTACTTGGCACCAAAGCCCGCATAGGCACCCTTCATGCGCCCATTCAGCCACGTCTTGACGCCGCGTCCGAACGCGCGCCGAGATGCAAAAAAAGATTGAACGCCAGGGGGCAGGGAATGGAAGGCGTCCGCCATTCTATGCAAGGCGCAATAAGGCACAGGGAAATGAACTGAAGAGGGTCTTCCCCGCAGATGCTGATCAGCGACATCCAGCAGCACCAGACGGCACATTTGATAGTAGATCGGCTCATCCGCCTGACGCGGTATCACCCGGTCTTTCCACCGGAGTGCCAATTCACGCAGCCGTTCCTTTTCCGCAGCCTCACCCACCTGCGCCTGTCGCATGTCACGAAGGCCCAGCAGCGCAGAAGCAAGGGCTGGGATAGCTTGAGAAACCTTGTTTTCTTGCTCCTGTTTCCATAGCTTTTCTGCGGCTTCGCACGCAGCGACAGCGCGAAAAAGTAGCTTTTCTGCGTGCGCCACGCGGCGCTGTGCAGAGGCTAGTTTTTCGTACAACGGGGCTAGGCGGCGTGCCTGCGCGTCAGCCAGCGAAGCCGCTGCGCCAGGGGGAAGGCCCAGGGAAGGAGGATCAGGCTGAGAAGACAAGACGTGCGAGTACCGATCCACGTCAGCACGAGCCGATAGCAATAAAAAGTGTGCATGGAGGCGGCGCAAACAGAGGCTGCCCTTCGGATCGTAGGTGCGCAGTGAATAGACAACCTCTTCTGTTAATTCTTTTCCTAGTAGACGAACAAGATACCTATCTATAGAAGAAGCATCACGCGCAGACCTCAGGGCCTCCAATGCCTGCTGTAGAGGGCTGGGAGGGTGGTCACGCACGACGGACAAATACTTGCCCATAGGGGCGCGCCACTTGAAGGCCACGCCGAAGGGGTAGTCCACAGGATCAGATTTTTCTTCCTCTTGCGGCTCGTCCTCCTCGTCTTCGCCCTCGTCAAGCTCAGGCACCGGCGGCGCAAAACGACCTTCCCTCCTCAAGATGCCAGCCACTGACCCCCAAGACGAAAAACGAGCCAAGCGGGCGCAGCGGGCGAGCACCTCAACCATAGACGGGCGCAGATCGGCAGGCACGCCATCTACCGAGGGGCGCACCATGTAGGCAACCACGCGCCGAACATGGGCATCGGTTTGCTTTTTGGCAGACAAGGGAGGCGGCGTCAGGGTCAAAACACCATTCACACGGACGAACCGAGACACACACTGGCGCGTCAGCAAATCAAGCTGCCACCGCCCCTGCCAACTACAAAAAACGGAGCGCACATCTTTTTCCTGAGCGTCGGGCAACACATGAAGAAGAAGATGCGCATGCACATGCCACCGGGGATCAGCAGAAAGAGAAGCTGGAGAGTGCGACACCTGGATCGAAGAAAGACACCCGATGACACATCGTTGCCAGCCGACGCGGCGGCGCAGCGCCGCAAGCTGCCCACGTAGCGCCCGCACTGCGGCTGGCGTCTCGCCTGCCGTGACGGGGCAACCAGCGGTCAGAGTGATGAAGAACCACTGACCACCTTCTTTTTTCAGGTGGTCGCGCCATCCATCAGCGAACGCCGCGCCCATGCGGCGCGCACGAGCAAGCTCGCATGCAGGGCACCCCGGGTGCCTGCAAGAAAAATAAGGGCGCAGCGTGCTTTCGCCCTGGGGCTTGTACGCGCCCAAAATCACATCCCTGCATCCAGCCATCTGCCAACCCGCAGCCCGTTGCAGCCTGCCTCCCTCGGTGTCTGGCGACGCGGCAAGAAGCTTCGCCGCAAGGTCTTGCGCTTCTTTTTTTGCAGCACGGTAGGCGTCGGAGGAGTCGCAGTACCGCTTCGGTGCGAAGCCGGTTAGCCAAGTGTCCATGTCGAACGACGCGCTGAGCGCATGAGACTCGGCGACGGCAATTCGAGCGGCGGTTACTTCGTCTACATCTTGTGTTTCAGACACCGATCAATAGCTCCAAGCTATTGACCCGTCGAAGGCAATTTGTATAATTAAAGAGCGTTGAAACTACAAGCTCGCCTTCTTGCCGGGTCGGGCTACTAACAAGGGGCCGTTCACAGCGGCCCCTTTTCTTTTGCTCAACGCGGGCGTGGCGCCATCGGCCCGCCACGCTGCCCAGCCCCTAAACCCGACCCCGGCGCGGGCGCTGGCGCGGTCAGCAGGTCAACCAACTTCTTCGCCATCCGCTGAACATCAGGCGACGGTGGCTCCGGCTTATGGACGGGGCGAACGCGACCAGAACCAGGGCGACTCAATGCTGCCAAAAGCCGCGCAGCGTGTCCCCGCGCATCTGATGGAAAACCGCTTGCAGGGTCTGCAAGGCGGGCCAGGGTGTTTATCATTTCAGGCACGTATATCACGACTTTGACTCCTCGTAAGGAAAACAGGGGAACAGAAACAACGGGCAGGGCGCATTATCAGTTGACACCCTACCCAAAATCAGGCGCCGGGAAAGACGAGGGAGAAGACCGAATACGATCACTGTCGGACATTTTTTCCGCCATCGCCGCAGCCCGCCGCGCCACCTCAGCACGCACCCTCTCTTCTTGCGCCTTTTCTTTCCCTATTTTCGCCAATTTTTGCGCCCGCTCTTCGCGTATTTTTCGCTCAGCAATTACCTTCTGCTCATCAATCTTTCGCAACGCAGCTTTCTCAGCCTGTCGCCGGTACTCAGAAAGTAGCAAAAAAGTAGCTGAATCCTCATTGGAAAACACATCGCCACTCTTCTGAATGTCACGCAAAATACACGCATTTGTCAGTTCATCAAGCGCTATTTTTGCTGCCAAACCGCGAATTTTCTGCAACACATCCACCGCATTGACCTTCGGATTTTCTTTTTTAAAATGCTGCGCAACAGCTTTCTCACCCGGCGTAAAATGCATTATTTCAGCCAGCAAATCAACCCCAATTCCACGCGCTCTTTTTTGATGCGCGCGAAGCAAATCGGCTATTTCCGCCGACCGATTTTGCTCCTCGCCCAGCAGCTTTTTCCGCCTTTCGCTAAGCGCCATTGCCTCGATTATTTCCCCCCGCCGTTTATTTTGCTTCTCGATTTCGGCGTTTAATTTTTCTTGCGCGTCTCTCAACCCATCAGCGATTTTATTCAGCTGAAAAACAGAACCCAATCCGACTTTAGGGATTTCTATTTTTATAGGCTGAACATGAGACAATTCGCCTGCGAATTTCTCGTTCAGCATATTACCCTGCGCCTGGTATTCGCGCGTGGTAATGTGGCGACGTGGCTTTTGCGTATAACTATTGCACCCTCGAACTAGCCCTA
Organism: Pseudomonadota bacterium; assembly: GCA_030535425.1. Lineage (GTDB taxonomy): Bacteria > Pseudomonadota > Gammaproteobacteria > Burkholderiales > Burkholderiaceae_C > Ottowia. The sequence goes on from JAUNHQ010000001.1 coordinate 51,215, forward strand.
AATGCCCAACCGCCTGAGCAAATTCAGACTGCAATTTACCCAACTTAGTTAGCTCTGGATTTTTCTCCTGCCTAGCTTTCGCGAATACCCATTTATCATCCCCGAATTGAGAGTGATAGGATATCCTCTCGAATACGTGCTCCTTACCACGCAGAACGCTTTTATATTTTTGTGTCGGCACGACCATGCAATGTATGTGCGGCGATTCTTCATCCAAGTGCAAAACCCCGCTTATGTAATTTTCACCATATTTATCAACCAGAAACTGCTGGCAAGCATCAAGCCAAGGCTTCAATTTTTCAGGGTTGCGCTGCCAGCCAGGAAATGATTCGTCGAACCAGCTCGAACGAGCCGTTAAGACCAGTTCAGCCGCCCGGTTCCCATCCTGCCGATACGTCTTCATCCCGTGAAACCGGGACGACCGATAGTCCGACAGGAAGTCACCTGTGCCCCGCAAAACCTGATTTAAGTACGTGCGGCTCCGGTCAACATTCGCCCCGTAGAAAGCCCGCACGTTGTGCCTGGCTGCGCCGCGAATGTTCCTCTCTTTTGATAGAGGCTTGACGCGAAGCACTGCAAACGACTGATTCATTTTTTCTCCCATAACGCCCAAAGGGCGAACACGCGGCGGATGCCGCGCCACCCCTTTTCCCGAAAGGGAAAAGGCGAACGAAGGCACCCCCCGCGCAGCGCGGGTGCCATAGTGAGTATTGGAAGCGCCACCAAGGCGCTGACAATGCACGGCTGATCCAAGCGCGCGGCGAAAGTTCGGCAGGCACAAAAAAGCCGCCCCGAAGGCGGCTCTTTTGGGCAGAGGCGCAGAACTACTTCTTGCCACGAGATGCCGCAAAATGCGCGTCAATTTCGCTTCGCAGCCAACGCGGGCACCTGCCCACATAGATAGGCTCGGGCAGTGAACCTTTTTTGCGCATGTTATCAATCGTGCTACGGCACGTCCGCAGCAGGCGCATAAGGTCGTTGATCGAAAGGTATTCGTTCGGCGTGGTCATTTGAGGTGGCCTTTCAATGGTAAGGGTTTGGGGTGAACGGTGCGCACCATTACGCACCTACAACCATGTATAGCGATCACTTCCCGCCACACCCCAAATCCTTACCAATTATTACAATTAAATGTCCTCCGCCGAAATCTCAGGGATTTTCGCTACGACCGAAGGATACTTAGGCTCGAAGTCCAGCACCGATTTCCCGTCGCACAGCCAGTCCACCAGATCGGCCCAGGTCTGAACCAACATCCGGCGCTGCGCAAACAAATCTGCCCTGTCATACGCACCCCCCAAATGCCGCAATGAATCATGCGCCATTTGCCGACGAATCATTGATTCATTAACGAGGAAGTGATTTTTCAAGATGGTTTCGGCGCTCGCCCGGAGTCCATGCGCCGTCTGAGCCTTATCGAACCCCTCCCGAATCAACAAGCTTCGCACCGCTCCATTTGACAAGTAACCATCGTCCGAGTGGCTCTCAAAGACATAATTACTCGTCGCGAGCGGCTTTAAAGAGGAGAGAAGTTCAATCACTTGGCTAGGTAAAGGAATAGGGTAATACGCACCCTCTTTTGCAGCCTGCTCCTTAACCCGCCGCGACGCCTTCATTTTCTCGACCGGCGACCGCCAAACCCGCCGATCAAAGTCAACATCCGTCCATCGCATTTGCCGCAGTGCACCGATGCGCTGGAATAAATAGACTTGGCACATGAACAGAGAATGAACATAGCTGATGGAAAACGGACGCTGCGAATCGCGCACCGTCCTCACCATTGACCCAAACAACACCGGGTCAATAATCGCCGCGTGGTGCCCTTTCACGTGCTCGGGCAGCTTCTTCAATTGATTGACGTAAGCCGATGGGTCAGGCGTCCCCAAGGGTTGGCGCGCGAGCCAATACCGCACGATGCCGCGTAAGAGTTCCTCCACCTTCTTGCGCTCGTTACCCGCTCGCACCCGGTTGACCACTTTTGCAAGATGCTCCGGCTTAACGTCCTCCATGCGCATATCGCCGATCACCGGAAAAATGTGGCGCCGCATGCGGTCTCGATTTCGATGCTCCGTGCTTTGGGGCGTCTTACGCCCCTTGGGAAGTGGCCTACCTGAGAGCCAAAGTTTGCGCAAGCCATCATCCATGGGATCCCACAGATCCAGGCGTACCTTTTCCAAGGCGAACTTTTCTGCGACGTCAGCCAGCGTTTCTTGCCGGGCCTTCTGTTCTTGCGCCTGGGCTGCGGCCTCAGCCCTGGCGCGCGCCTTGGCGGGGGCTGGGTCATAGTCAGGCTCAAGCGCCATCCGTGCCCTGATGCGCGCAACGGCCTTCCGGGCATCGGAAAGGCTCATCCCATCGGGAGTCCAAGCGCCCAGGGTAAGCGTGTGGGGCTTGCCGTGGCGCCGATAGTCCACGCGCCAGACTTTGCCGCCTGCACGGCTGACGTAGAGATAGAGGCCGTCACCGTCCCAATACTTTTTCCCCTTCTTGTCGTAGGGGCATTGGGCGGTCTTGCAGATACTTTCAGAGAGGGGCATAGGGCATCCTTTGCTTGCGGGTAAGGGTAAAAAAACCCGCGAAGGATGCCCCGCCAAAAGTCCGTGCGCTATACCCTGAGTCTGCTTTGTGCTTTGGTGTGCATCTGCATGCACTTGTGGGCACGTAACCCGTTGAGATATAAGGACTTATTTGGGTGCCGATGCTCGATCACGAGCACCGGCAAGATAAGAAATGGTCGGCGTGGCGGGATTCGAACTCGCGACCCCTTGCACCCCATGCAAGTGCGCTACCAGGCTGCGCTACACGCCGACAAGCCTGAAAGTATAGCACGTAATTTTCAGCTGGCTGACGAGATGGTGAGCAATTCGCGTATTTCCCATAATTCACGCTCTAACTGCTGTAGCTGCGCAGATGTCCAGGAGCACGCGAGCAGCGCCTCTTCACCAAAGCCACTGGACATAAAGCCATTACTATTTTCTAGGGCACTGGCCTGTTCATGCAAGACAGCACCCGCACGCGCTCGGTCACGATCCAGTTGTGTCAGCTCTTGCAGCTTGACCTTTGCACCGCTGATGGAGAAGCCCTTTTCATACAGCAACTCACGAATGCGCCGAATCATCAACACTTCGTGGTGCTGGTAGTAGCGGCGATTGCCACGTCGCTTCATGGGACGCAGTTGAGTAAATTCCTGCTCCCAATAGCGCAGCACATGCGGCTTGACGCCGCACAAATCCGCCACCTCGCCAATGGTGAAGTAGCGCTTGGCAGGGATGGGCGGGAGAGTGTTCTCCATGCGAGTTGAGCTGTCAGGCGATCAGCAGCAAAAGCAGCGGTGGAAAAAGAAGGTAGCGTAACTTAGGCCACTGGCTGCAGCCGTCCCGGCAGGTTCGCCAGACACTGTCCAAGCCATCCCAAGGGAAGGCGATAAAGAGTCAGGCATCTTTGGCCGTGACTTCTTGCTGAAGCTGATCCTTGAGTTTTTGGCTGGCATGAAAGGTGACGACACGCCGCGCGGCAATGGGAATGAGCTCGCCCGTGCGGGGGTTGCGCCCGGGCCGGGGGGCTTTGATGCGCGGTTGAAAGTTGCCAAAGCCTGAGAGCTTGACGTCGCCACCGGCGACCAGCCGGGCGCTGACGATGTCGAAAAAAGCGTCCACCATGTCTTTGGATTCGCGCTTGTTCAGGCCAATGTGTTCAAACAGCATGTCGGCCAGCTGCGCCTTGGTCAGCGCAGAGGTTTCCAGGCTGTTGACGGCCAAGTCCAGAAAGTCCTGGGGCTCTTGCGGCATGGGGCTTTTCCTTGCGTGGTGCTTTTGCTTGGCTGATGAGGACAGGCTGCTTTTTTTCAGGCGCGCAGGCGCGCACCCAGCTCGGCGTGCAGGCGATCGAGCACGGCCTTGACCACAGTGTCCATGCGCTCGTCGGTCAGGGTGTCCTGGCCGCTGCCCAGCACCAGGCGCACGGCCAGGCTTTTCTCGCCCTCGGCCATGCCGGCCACGGGGGTGCCGGGTTTGGGGCGGTAGATGTCGAACAGCGTGGCCGAGCGCAGCAGCCCGCCAGCGTCGGGGTGGGTATTGGCCGCGTGGATGGTTTGCATCAGGCGGTCGTGGGTCACGCTTTCGGGCACGACCACGGCAATGTCGCGCTCGGCCAGCTGCTGGCGCGGCACGGGCTGGGCCTGGGGCAAGGGCTGGGCGGCCACGGCGTGCAGGTCGAGCTCGAACAGCACGGGGGCCTGGGGCAGCTCCCATTGCTGGCGCCAGCGCGGATGCAGCTCTCCCACGAAGCCGATGGCCTGCCCGTGCAGGCGCACGCGCGCGCAGCGGCCAGGGTGCAGCGCGGGGTGCTGGGCCGCTTCAAACTGCACCGGGCGTGCGCCCAGCAGCGCCTCCACGTCGCCTTTGACGTCGTAAAAGTCGGCCACCGGCTGCTTGCCCTGCCAGCCCTGGCGGCTGGCAGGGCCGTAGACGATGCCGGCCACGCGCATGGGCTGGGCCACGCCGCGCACGCTGCTGTCGCCATCCTCGCTGGCGGCGTCGCGCAGGAACACGCGGCCGACTTCGAACACGCGCACGCGGTCCACCCGGCGGTCGAGGTTGCGCTTGACCACCTGCAGCAAGGAAGCCATGAGGGACGAGCGCATGACACCCATTTGACTGGCAATGGGGTTGAGCAGGCGCACGGGCTCGGGGTTGCCGGCCAGGTCGCGCTCCCAGGCTTCGTCGACGAAGCTGTAGTTGATGGTTTCCAGGTAGCCCAGCGCGGCCAGCGCGTGGCGCACGGCAAAGGGGCTGCGCTGCGTGACCGATCGCGTGCGCGGCACGATGGGGGCCTGCGGCGCGCTGTCTGGCAATTGCTGGTAGCCGATGAGGCGGGCCACTTCTTCGATCAGGTCTTCCTCGATGCGCAGATCGAAGCGGTAGGCGGGCGGTGTGACGGTGAGCACGCCTTGGCCATCGCCCTCGCCCGCGGCCACGGGCAAGGCCAGGCGCTGAAAGACTTCGGTGCATTGCGCGGCGGTCAAGGGCATGCCGATGACTTTGGCCGCGCGCGCCACGCGAAAGCGGATGGGCGCGGGCTGGGGCATGCGGGGCTGCTGGTCGTCCACGGGGCCCACGCGCGTGTCGGGTGTGCCGCAGATGTCCAGAATCAGCTGCGTGATGCGCTCGATGGCCTGCACGGTTTGCGCGGGGTCCACGCCGCGCTCGAAGCGGTGGCCCGCATCGGTGGCAAAGTTGTAGCGGCGCGAGCGGCCGGCCACCGCGTCGGGCCACCAGAAGGCCGCTTCCACGTACACGTCGTGCGTGGCGTCGGAGACGGCGGTGGCATCGCCGCCCATGATGCCGGCCAGGGATTCGACCTCGCGCTCGTCGGCAATCACGCCCACGTGCTCATCCAGGGTGATGGTATTGCCGTTGAGCAGCTTGAGCTGCTCGCCCGCGCGGCCCCAGCGCACGTGCAGGCCGCCGGAGATTTGGGCCAGGTCAAAAATGTGCGAGGGCTGGCCCATTTCAAACATGACGTAGTTGGAAATGTCCACCAGCGGCGCCACGCTGCGCTGGCCGCAGCGCGCCAGGCGGTCCACCATCCATGCGGGTGTGGCCGCTTGCAGGTTCAGGTGGCGGATGACGCGACCCGAAAAGCGCCCGCACAAATCGCTGGCCTGCACCTGCACGGGCAGCGTGTCGGCCAGCGTGGCGGGCACGGGGGCCAGGCCCGCGTCCCAGGGTTTGAGCGGCGCGCCGGTCAGGGCCGAGAGCTCGCGCGCCACGCCGTACACGCTGAGCACGTGGCCCAGGTTGGGGGTGAGCTTGAGGGTGAGCACCGCATCGTCCAGGTTGAGCGCCTGGCGCAGGTTCTGCCCCACGGGCGTGTTGGCGGGCAGCTCCAGCAGGCCGCCGTGTTCGTCGCTGATGCCCAGCTCGCGCGCGGAGCACAGCATGCCCTGGCTTTCCACGCCGCGCAGCTTGCCCAGCTTGATCTTGAAGGGCTTGCCGTCTTCACCCGGCGGCAGCTCGGCCCCGACCAGCGCGCAGGGCACTTTGATGCCCGCGCGGGCATTGGGCGCGCCGCACACGATTTGCAGCAAGGCGCCCTGCCCCGCATCCACCTGGCACACGCGCAGGCGGTCGGCGTTGGGGTGCTGCTCGGCCGACTTGATTTCGGCCACGACGATCTGGGTGAAAGGCGGCGCCACGGGGCGCACGTCTTCCACCTCGAAGCCGCCCATGGTCAGCACGTCGGCCAGTTGCTCGGTGGACAAGGGCGGGTTGCAGAACTCGCGCAGCCAGGATTCGGGAAATTGCATCAAAACACCTTGGTCTTATTCGGTTTTGCCCACCGGGTGGGCACTGGTTTTTTCAGCGCTGGCGCGGGCGATTTTTTCTTGCGCTTCGGTCTGGCGTGTCAGCAGATCCAGTTGCTGCTGCAACAGGCCATTGACCCGGCGCTGCGAGCGCCTTTGCCAGATCAGCCCGTAGGCGCCCCACAGCATGAGAATGAGGATAAAGGGCCACCAGGGGCGCAGGTCTTCGCGCCAGTCCCAGCCCGAGTCGGCGTCGCTGTGGGCGCAATCCGTGCTGTCTGCGCCATCGGGGGAGAAGGTCTCCTCCCAATCACCGCTCATCAAATGCAGTTCCACGCGGGCATAGCGGTCGGCCGGATAGCGCGCTTGCCCATCCAGGCGCACCGCGCCTTGCAGGCCGGGGGCGAGCGACCAGTTGTACAGGCTGTCCGTCAACACGTCGACCAACTGGCCTTGGCTGTCGTAAAAGCGCGCTTGCAGCACGGGGGAAGAAAACGCCTCGTCACCCGTATTGCGCAGCATGCCCAGCACGAACAGCTGGCCCGTGTTGCCCCGCTCGGCGGGCGCAGGCAGGTAGCTGTATTCCACACCCGAAGCCTGGATGGCCGCCAGCTTGCCCTGCGGCCCTGGTGCCATGGCCCGGGCCGCATCAGAAGCGGCCGTTGCCGCAGACGCGGACACGGCAGGCAGACTGCTTTCAGACGGCTGCGCCCACAAGGCTGCGCCAGGGCTCAGCGACAAGGCCAGCAGCGCGCTGCGCATCACGTGCAGCAAGCGCACCGGGCGCATGGCAGACGTCAAGCTCATGACTTGCTTTCGCATCGCTGCCAGCGCTCAGGCAAATTGCCGCAAGAAGCGCACGTCGCCTTCGAAGAACAGGCGCAAGTCGTTCACCCCATAGCGCAGCATGGCCAGGCGGTCGATGCCCGAGCCAAAGGCAAAGCCGATGAAGCGCTCCGGATCCAGCCCCATGTTGCGCACCACTTGCGGATGCACCTGGCCAGAGCCGGATACCTCCAGCCACTTGCCTGCCAGCGGGCCGGTCTGGAACTGGATGTCGATCTCGGCGCTGGGTTCGGTGAACGGGAAATAGCTGGGGCGAAAGCGCAGGATCAAGTCATCCGTTTCGAAAAACGCCTTGCAGAAATTCAGGTAGGTGACCTTCAGGTCCTTGAAGCTCACGTTTTCGCCCAGCCACAGCCCCTCGACCTGGTGGAACATGGGCGAGTGCGTGGCGTCGTTGTCCACGCGATAGGTGCGGCCCGGCGCGATGACGCGCACCTCGGGCACCTCGCCTTTGGCCAGCGCCGCCGCATGGCGCTTGGCATGCGCGGTGGCGTAGCGGATCTGCATGGGACTGGTGTGGGTGCGCAGGCAGTAAGGCTGCCCGTCCGCGCCCTGCATGTCCACGTAAAAGGTGTCCTGCATGGAGCGCGCGGGGTGGTTGGGCGGGTTGCCCAGGGCGGTGAAGTTGAACCAGTCGCTCTCCACCTCGGGGCCGTCGGCCACGTCAAAGCCCATGCTGCCGAAAATCTGCTCGATGCGCTCCCACGCCAGGCTGATGGGGTGCAGGCCGCCCATGCCGCGCTGGCGGCCCGGCAGGCTCACGTCCAGCGCCTCGGCGTGCAGCTGGCGCTCAAGCTCTGCGTCGGCCAGGGCCTGGCGGCGGGCATTCAGGGCCGACTCGATGGCTTGCTTGGCCTGGTTGATGGCCGCGCCGCGCGTTTTCTTTTCTTCCACGCTGAGCTGGGCCATGCCCTTCATCAGCTCGGTCACGCGGCCAGCCTTGCCCAGAAACTGCGCCTTGGCGTTTTCCAGATCGGCAGGGGCGGCGGCGCTGGCAAAAGCCTGCTCGGCACTTTGCACCAGCGCGTGCAGATCGGCGGCAAGAGAGGTGGCGGTCATGGCGTGAAGGAAGCAAATAATGAGGACTTGAAAATGAAAAAGGGATTGAAGCCATTGGCCCCAACCCCTTGAACCACCTGCGCGAGAAGCTATTTTTTCAATAGCAATTTGCGAGGCGGCACCGGCATCACGCCAGCTTGGCCTTGGCCTGCGCGACGATACCGGCAAACGCGGCCTTGTCGTGCACGGCAATATCGGCCAGCACTTTGCGGTCCAGCGTAATGCCTGCCTTGTTCATGCCGTTGATGAACTGGCTGTAGGTCATGCCCAGCTCACGCACGGCGGCGTTGATACGGGCAATCCACAGGCGGCGGAAATCACGCTTTTTGTTGCGGCGGTCGCGGTAGGCGTACTGACCGGCTTTCATCACCGCCTGTTTGGCGACGCGATAGACGTTCTTACGACGGCCGCGGAAGCCCTTGGCAAGGGCCAGCACTTTCTTGTGACGAGCACGGGCGGTCACACCACGTTTGACGCGAGGCATATGTGTTCTCCTTGTCCGTCAGTGAATTACAGGCCAGCGAAGGGCAGCATTTGCGCCATGTGACCCATGTTGGTCTCATGCACATTCACCGCACCGCGCAGGTGGCGTTTGTTCTTGGTGGTCTTCTTGGTCAGGATGTGACGCTTGAAGGCTTGGCCGCGCTTGACGGTGCCACCGGGACGGACGCGAAAACGCTTTTTCGCGCTGCTCTTGGTTTTCATTTTGGGCATTTGCATGCTCCTTTTTGCATTGTGCTCGTGAGGCGTGCGCAAAAACCAAATTTGCGCCCTTGATGGCCCCGAGCCACTTGTATGGCAGGCCTTGCAGCCTGCCCGCTTGCCGGTTGCCCGGCAAATGCTTTTACCCCAGCACAGTGTGCGCTTTACTCCTCGCCCGCCGCCTGCGTGGCCGCCTCGGTCTGTGCGGCAGGCTTGGGCGATGCACCGCCGCCAGCTTTCTTGCGGGCCGGCGCCAGCATCATGATCATCTGGCGGCCCTCGAGCTTGGGAAACTGCTCCACCTGAATGCTGTCGGCCAGATCCTCGCGGATGCGGTTGAGCAGCGCCATGCCAAGTTCCTGGTGGGTGATTTCACGACCACGGAAACGCAGCGTGACTTTCACCTTGTCGCCATCGCCCAGAAAGCGGCGGATGTTGCGCAGCTTGATGTTGTAGTCACCGTCGTCCGTGCCGGGACGGAACTTGACTTCCTTGATTTCGATGACCGTCTGCTTGGCCTTGGCTTCGGCCGCGCGCTTTTGCTCCAGGTACTTGAACTTGCCGTACTCCATCAACCGGCAAACCGGCGGTGTGGCAGTGGCAACGATTTCGACCAAGTCCACATCCAGCTCGCCTGCCATGCGCAGCGCTTCTTGAATGGGGACAATGCCCAGCGGCTCGTTGTTCGGGCCGTTGAGACGAACCTCGGGGGCCATGATTTCACGGTTCAGACGATGCGCGCGCTCCTCACGTTGGCGGCGGTCACGAAAGTTGGTAGCGATGGTTCAAATCCTCTTGATTGCAACGGCCATGAAAAGGGATGGCACACCCGGCGCCACCCCATTGGCTCCATACCCCGTGGCTTTCAACAAGCATCAGGTTTTGGCGGCAATGTCCGCGGCAATGCGTTCGGCAAAGGCTTCGACGGACATCACGCCAAGGTCTTGATTGCCCCGGCCGCGCACCGCAACGGCGCCAGCGTCCCGCTCCTTGTCGCCCACGACGAGGATATAGGGCAGCTTTTGCAACGAATGCTCGCGTATTTTATACGTAATCTTCTCGTTACGAAGGTCGGTTTCCACCCTAAGCCCTTGATTTCGCAGCGTTTTGGCCACGCTTTGCGCATAGTCGGCCTGGGCGTCGGTAATGCCGGTCACCACCACTTGCACAGGCGCCAGCCACACGGGCATGGCGCCGGCATATTGCTCAATCAGAATGCCGATAAAACGCTCCATGCTGCCCACGATGGCACGGTGCAGCATCACGGGGCGGTGGCGCGCGCCGTCTTCACCCACGTATTCGGCATCCAGGCGCTCGGCCATGGAAAAGTCCACCTGAATGGTGCCGCATTGCCATTCGCGGCCAATGGCGTCTTTGAGGGTGTATTCCACCTTGGGGCCGTAAAAAGCGCCATCACCCGGCGCTATCTGAAACTCGCAGCCCGAAGCGCGCAGGCTTTCCATCAGGGCGTGCTCGGCCTTGTCCCAAATGGCATCGGAGCCAATGCGCTGCTCGGGCCGCGTGGCCACTTTGTAGATGATGTCGGTAAAGCCAAAGTCCTTGTACACCTTTTGCAGCAAGGCGGTATAGGCCGTGCATTCGGGCAGGATCTGATCTTCGGTGCAGAAGATGTGGCCGTCGTCCTGCGTGAAACCGCGCACGCGCATGATGCCGTGCAGACCGCCCGTGGGTTCGTTGCGGTGGCAGGCGCCAAACTCGCCATAGCGCAGAGGCAAGTCGCGGTAGCTTTTCACCCCCTGCTTGAAGATGAGAATGTGGCCCGGGCAGTTCATGGGCTTCAAGGCGTAGTCGCGCTTTTCGCTCTCGGTCACGAACATGTTGTCGCGGTACTTATCCCAGTGGCCGGTTTTCTCCCACAGGGCCTTGTCCAGAATTTGCGGGCCTTTGACTTCCTGGTAGCCGTTGTCGCGGTATACGCGGCGCATGTACTGCTCCACTTCCTGCCACAGCGTCCAGCCCTTGGGGTGCCAGAACACGGTGCCGGGCGAATGCTCATCGATGTGGAACAAGTCCAGCTCGCGCCCCAGCTTGCGGTGGTCGCGCTTTTCGGCCTCTTCCAGCATGTGCAGGTAGTTCTTCAGCTCCTCCTTGCTGGCCCAGGCCGTGCCGTAGATGCGTTGCAGCATCTCGTTGCGATGATCGCCCCGCCAGTAGGCGCCGGCCACCTTCATCAGCTTGAAATGTTTGAGCTTGCCAGTGCTGGGCACGTGCGGGCCGCGGCACAGGTCCTCGAACGCGCCCTCGCGATACAAGGACACGTCCTCGTTGGTGGGAATGCTGGCGATGATCTCGGCCTTGTAGTGCTCGCCCAGGCCTTTGAAGTACTGCACCGCCTCATCGCGCGGCAGCACGCGGCGCACCACGGGCTCGTCCTTGGCGGCCAGCTCGCTCATTTTTTTCTCGATGGCGGCCAGATCCTCGGGGGTAAAGGGCCGCTTGTAGCTGAAGTCGTAATAAAAGCCGTTGTCGATGACCGGGCCAATGGTGACTTGCGCCTCGGGAAACAGCTCCTTGACGGCATAGGCCAGCAAGTGGGCGGTGGAGTGGCGAATCATCTCCAGCCCCTCGGCGTCCTTGGCGGTGACGATGGCCAGGGGCGCGTCGCGCTCGATCAGGTAGCTGGTGTCCACCAGCTTGCCGTCCACCTTGCCGCCCAGGGCCGCCTTGGCCAGGCCGGCGCCAATGGATTCGGCCACCTGGGCCACCGTCACGGGGCCGTCAAACTGGCGCTGCGAACCGTCAGGAAGCGTGATTTGAACCATTGTGAACCTCAAGATGTGTTTGCTTGCATGAAGAGCAAAAAAGCGAAAGCACAACAAAAAAGCGCGGATCAGGCCGCGCTTTCCATATGTTTTCAATAGCACCCTACGCTAGGGAAGCCGGTACAACACCGCAACTGGCCTCAGGACAAACCTTTGGCAAAGCGAGTTCGAACTGCCATCACCCGTATGTGCCTTTCTTGCTTTTGTACTTTTTCTACAAAAGGTTGAATGCGCGCATGCAGCCCACGGCTGCATGCTGTCGAGTGCTTGATTCTAACCCTTCACACATCAGCGAGCGACCTGGCCTGCGCCGCGCGCCTCGAACCAGCGCGCCACCAGCGCCCGCTCGGCCTCGGTCATCTGCGTGCTGTTGGACAAGGGCATGATGCGGCTGACCACCACCTGCTGGTAAATCTGCTGCGCGTTTTGCTCCACCAGGGCTTGTGAGTCCAGACGCAGGTTTTTCATCTGCACCGCCGCGCCGTGGCAGGTGACGCAGCGCTGCTCGATCACCGGGCGCAGGGCGGCGTAGTCGGCCACGGCAGGGGCTGGGGCCGCAGCGGCCACGGGCGCGGGCGCCGGGCGCAGCCACAGCATCAGGCCCAGCAGCATCACCACACCGGCGGCCGCATAAGGCCAGGGGTTGGCCGCGCGGCCGTGGTGCCAGCCGTGGCGCTGCACGAAGAACTGGCGGATCAGCGCCCCAGCCAGCATCAGCACAAACAGCACCAGCCAGCGCTGCGGGTGGCTGTAGAGAAAGCTGTAGTGGTTGCTGAGCATGGCAATGAGCACCGGCAGCGTGAAATAGGTGTTGTGCACGCTGCGCTGCTTGCCGCGCTTGCCGTGAATGGCCAGCGCCTCGGGGTCATAGGGCTGGCCGCTGGTCATGGCCGCCACCACCTTGCGCTGCCCTGGAATGATCCAGAAGAACACATTGGCGCTCATGGCCGTGGCCAGCATGGCGCCCACGATCAAAAACGCCGCGCGGCCCGCAAACAGCTGCGTGGCCAGCCAGCAGGCCAGCGCCACCACCCCCAGCAGCAGCACCGCCACAATGCGCTCGCCCTGGGGCCTGAAGCCAAACACGCGGCAAATGGTGTCGTAGATGAACCAGAACGCCACCAGAAAACCCACGGCCGCCAGGCCCGCAGCCACGGGCGACCAGTCCAGCACCTGCTTGTCGATCAAAAAGGCGCTGGCGTTCCACAAGTACAGCACGGCAAACAGGGCAAAGCCTGACAGCCAGGTGGAATAGCTTTCCCAATAAAACCAGTGCAGCTTGCTGTCAATGCCGTCCTTGGGCGCGACCATGTACTTTTGCGGGTGGTAAAAGCCCCCGCCATGCACGGCCCACATGGCGCCGTCCACGCCTTTTTTCTTCAAATCCTCGGCCGTGGGGGCCAGCAGGTTGTTGTCCAGAAAGACAAAGTAAAACGACGAGCCAATCCAGGCAATCGCCACGATCACGTGCAGCCAACGCAGCAGCAGGTTGGCCCAGTCCAGCACATAAGCTTCCATGAAAGCACAGTCCTCCATCAAAAGCTTGCCACCGCGGGCGCTGCAAGCCGTTGTCAGGTCAAAGACCGCGCATCAGGGCACCGCTGCGATCTGCCGCCAAAGTGTATACAAAATGCCCTTTTTGCCAAAGCTTTGGCGGTGCTTGGCCATCCGGCGGTCTGGAGCGGGGGCAAATCGTAGAAAATAGCGGGTTTCGTCTTGCGCGGCCCGCGCCGCCAGCATACCGCCAGGCCTGAAAAGCCGGCACTTTTTTCTCAGCAAAGGACTGTTCATCATGGGCAACAAAATCGTTACCGAAGCCATGCGCAAGGCCACCCCGCCGCTGCCAGGCGCTCCCCGTATCAAGCAAGGCGCTGGCCAGCGCGGCAGCCAAGAGCGCGGCTCGCACACGCGCAGCAAGAAAAATGCAGGCAAGCGCCCGCACCAGGGCTAAGCCCTTCCAGCCCTGAAAAAAAAGCGCCTGTAGGCGCTTTTTTTATGGCCTCTTGCGAAAACCTCAGACCAAAAAGGCCATTTGCGCGCACCCCTATTCAAATGCAGCTACTTATTTAATAGCAATCAGCTTGCCTTCTGCAACAGTTGCGCCGCCACGGCCACGGCCACCACGGCGGGCTGCTTGCCGGTGATGCCGGGCAGGCCAATGGGGCAGGTGACGTGGGCCAGCTCCTCATCGCCAAAGCCGCGCGCGCGCAGGCGGCGGCTGAACACGGCCCATTTGGTGCGCGAGCCGATCAGGCCGATGTAGGGCACATCGCCCCGCCCGCGCTGGCGCTGCAGGCTGGCGGCAACGATGTCCAGGTCTTGCGCATGGCTGAAACTCATGATGAGCACGCGGCTGCCCGCCGGCATGTCGGCCACGGCGGCTTGCACGGGGTCGGAATGCACGCAAGCCACGTGCGCGGGCACGTGGGGCGGAAAGATTTCATCGCGGCTGTCCACCCAGGTCAGCGCAAACGGCAGATCCGCCAGCAGCCGCACCACGGCCTGGCCCACGTGGCCGCCGCCAAACACGGTCACGGGCGCGATACGGGGCGCCAGCCGCGCGCGCAGCTGGGGTGCGTCGGCGGCGCACACGTTTTCATAGCACAGCCACACCACGCCGCCGCAGCACTGGCCCAGGCTGGGACCCAGGGGGTAGCGCAGGGTTTGCGGCGCGGTGGCCGTGGGTGCGGCGGCCATGCGCTGGCGCGCGTGGGCCATGGCCTGCCATTCCAGATGGCCGCCGCCAATGGTGCCCAGCACGGCATCGGGCCACACGGCCATCCACGCGCCCGCCTCGCGCGGGGCCGAGCCTTCGGTGCGCGCCACCGTCACCAGCACGGCGGGCTGCTGGCGCAGGCGGTCAAGCAGCAGGTTCAGATCGTGCAGCATGGTCAGCGCACCAGTATGCGCGGGCGGTGGCCGGGCGCGCTAAGGTCAGGCCCAGGCCCTAAGTCCGTCAAGACCCCCGGTAGGTGGAATACGCCCACGGGCTGCACAGCAAGGGCACGTGGTAATGCTGATCGGCATGGGCCACGCCAAAGTCCAGGTGCACCACGTCCAGAAAAGGCGGATCGGGCAGGGCCACACCCTTGTCGCGGAAATAGGCCGCCACCTCAAAGCTCAGGCGGTAGGTGCCGGCTTTTAAGCTGGCGTTGTCGAACAAGGGGCCGTCCGGGTTGCGCCCGTCGGCATTGAGGGCAAAGCGCTTGACGAGGGTGGCCGCGCCGCCTTGCGTGGCATACAGCGCCACCTGCATGCCCGCGGCAGGGGTGCCGTGCATGGTGTCGAGAACGTGGGTGCTCAGGCCCATGGGTGCTCCTTGGCAGTTTTGTCCACAAAAGTGTATGCAATTTTGCCGAAGCTGCCTATGATCGCTCTTCATGGAAAACGCCAGCAGCACCGACGCCATTGCCCAGGCGCTCACGCGCGCCATCGTGGAGCACCGGCTGCACCCGGGCGCCAAGCTGGCCGAGCAGGCGCTGGCTGACCACTTTGGCGTGTCGCGCACGCTGGTGCGCCAGGCGCTTTACCAGCTGGCGCAAAAGCGCCTGGTCACACTCTCGCCCGCGCGCGGGGCTTTTGTGGCCAGCCCCTCGGCCGACGAGGCGCGGCAGGTATTTGCCGTGCGCCGCATGCTGGAGCTGGAGATGACCCGCGCCTTCGTGCGCGAAGCCACGCCCGCGCACATTCAGGCGCTGCGCCAGCACGTGGCGCAAGAGCAGGCCGCCGTGCGCCAGGGCAACGTGGCCAGCCGCACCGAGCTGCTGGGCGACTTTCACGTGCGCATGGCCGAGCTGATGGGCAATGCCGTGCTGGCCGAGGTGCTGCGCGATCTGCTGGCGCGCTGCGCCATTGCCGCGCTGATGTACCAAAGCAGCAGTGCCGCGCTCGATTCCGCCACCGAGCACGCCGAGCTGGTGGACTGCTTTGCCAGCGGCGACGTGGCCCGCGCCGTGCGGCTGATGCGCACGCACCTGGACCACGTGCAGGCCAGCCTGAACCTGGAGCAAGCCGCGCCCACGCATGACATCCAAACGGCACTTGCCCAAGCGGCAACTGCAACAGCCCCACATAAAAAACGGCAATTGCGCGCACTGGAAAAGCGCAAGCAGCTACATATTCAATAGCAAAAAACCATGTCCATTTACGACACCACCGCCCCCTACCCCCGCGACTTGACCGGCTACGGCGCCGACGTGCCGCACGCGCGCTGGCCGGGCGGCGCGCGCATTGCGGTGCAATTCGTGCTCAATTACGAAGAAGGCGGCGAAAACTGCGTGCTGCATGGCGACGCGGCCAGCGAGCAGTTTTTGTCCGAAATGTTCAACCCCGCCGCCTACCCCGCGCGGCACATGAGCATGGAAGGCATTTACGAATACGGCTCGCGCGCGGGGGTGTGGCGCATCCTGCGCGAGTTTGACGCGCGCGGCTGGCCGCTGACCGTGTTTGGCGTGGCCAGCGCCTTGGCCCGCGCGCCAGACATGGTGCGCGTCTTTCAGCAGCGCGGCGACGAAATCGCCTGCCACGGCCTGAAGTGGATCCACTACCAGAACGTGGACGAAGCCACCGAACGCTCCCACATGGCCGAGGCGCTGGACACCCTTGAGCGCCTGTGCGGCCAGCGCCCCTTGGGCTGGTACACCGGCCGCGACAGCCCCCACACCCGCCGCCTGGTGGCTGACGATGGCCGCCTGCTGTACGACAGCGACTACTACGGCGACGACCTGCCGCTGTGGATGAAAGTGCGCCGCAGCGACGGCACCGTGGTGCCCCACCTGGTGGTGCCCTACACGCTGGACTGCAACGACATGCGCTTTGCCCTGCCCCAGGGCTACAGCCATGCCGAGCCCTTCTTTCAGTACATGAAAGACAGCTTCGACGCGCTGTATGCCGAAGGCGACCCCGCCGGGCTCAACCGCCCCAAGATGCTCAGCATCGGCATGCACTGCCGCCTGCTGGGGCGGCCCGGGCGCATCACCGCGCTGCAACGCTTCATGGCCCACGTGGCCGCGCACCCCGACGTGTGGGTGTGCCGCCGCATCGACATCGCCCGCCACTGGCAGGCCACGCACCCTTTCCGCGCATGACCCGTGAATCACCTCTGCATGACCCGCCAATGACCGCCACGCCCCCCTACACCCTGGCCCAGCTCAACACCGCCCCTCTGCCCGAGGCCGAGCGCATGCTCGACGGCCTGTACGAGCACACCCCCTGGATCGCCGCGCAAGCGCTGGCGCAACGCCCCTTTCAGTCGCTGGCGCAGCTCAAATACGCCATGGCGCAAGTGCTGGCCGCCGCCAGCGTGGATGCGCAACTGGCCCTCATCCGCGCCCACCCCGAGCTGGCGGGCAAAGCCATGGTGGCCAAGACGCTGACGGCCGAATCCACCCACGAACAAAGCCGCGCCGGCCTGACCGACTGCACGCCTGAAGAATTCGCCCGCATCCAGCGCCTGAACGCCGACTACAACGCCAAGTTCGGCTTTCCCTTCATCCTGGCCGTGCGCGGCCCGCGCGGCACGGGCCTGACGCGCCAGCAAATCATCGACACCTTTGCCCGCCGCCTGGGCCACCACCCGGATGCCGAGCGCGCCGAGGCGCTGCGCAACATCCACCGCATTGCCGAAATCCGGCTGGCCGACAAGTTCGGCGCAGAGCCTGCGCTGGGCAACGAAGTCTGGGACTGGCACGAAAAACTCAGCCTGCACAGCGACCCCGGCTTTGCCGAAAACGGCCAGCTCGCCGTCACCTACCTCACCGACGCGCACCGCGCCTGCGCCGCCCAGATCAGCGCCGACATGCGTGAAGCCGGCTTTGACCAAGTGCACATCGACGCCGTGGGCAACGTGGTTGGACGCTATTTTTCTGATAGCTCCTCGCGCGCGCCAGACAAGCGCAAAAGCACTAAAACACTCATGACCGGCAGCCATTACGACACCGTGCGCAACGCCGGCAAATACGACGGACGCCTGGGCATCTACGTGCCCATGATGTGCGTGCGCGAGCTGGCGCGCGCGGGCCGGCGGCTGCCCTTTGACATCGAAGTCATCGGCTTTGCCGAAGAAGAAGGCCAGCGCTACAAGGCCACCTTTCTCGGCTCCGGCGCGCTGGCCGGCCAGTTCGACCCTGCCTGGCTTGAGCAGCAAGACGCCGATGGCGTGAGCATGCGCACCGCCATGCAGCAAGCCGGCCTGTGCGTGGACGACATTCCCCAACTCAAGCGCAACCCCAAGGACTACCTCGGCTTCATCGAAGTCCACATCGAACAAGGCCCTGTGCTCAATGAGCTGAACCTGCCCCTGGGCATCGTCACCTCCATCAACGGCAGCATCCGCTTTGTGGGCGAATTCACCGGCCAGGCCAGCCACGCCGGCACCACCCCCATGAACCGCCGCCGCGACGCCGCCTGCGCCGCCGCCGAGCTGGCGCTGTATCTGGAAACGCGCGCCGCGCAAGACGCCGACTCGGTCGCCACCATGGGCCTGCTGCACGTGCCCGGCGGCTCCATCAACGTCGTGCCTGGCCGCTGCGCGTTCAGCCTGGACTTGCGTGCGCCCAGCGATGCCCAGCGCGACGCGCTGGCCGCCGACGTGCTTGAAAAAATCCAGCAAATCAGCATGCAACGCGGCGTCACCTGCACGCTCGAAGAAACCATGCGCGCCAGCGCCGCCCCCAGCGATGCGGCCTGGCAGCAGCGCTGGGAGCGGGCCGTGCAGTCGCTGGGCCTGCCCGTCTTTCACATGCCCAGCGGCGCCGGCCACGACGCCATGAAGCTGCACGAAATCATGCCCCAGGCCATGCTCTTCGTGCGCGGTGAAAACAACGGCATCAGCCACAACCCGCTCGAATCCACCACCAGCGACGACATGCAGCTGGCCGTGCAGGCCATGCAGGCGCTGCTGCAAGGGCTGGCGCAAGAGCTGACGCAAGACATGGCCTCCTGACACCTGCCCGCCCCTTTCACCCCAACACCATTGAACACACCGCCATGAGCACCCCCGACTACACCGCCCTTGACCAATGGATCGACCAGCACTTCGATGAACAAGTGCGTTTTTTGCAAGCCCTCGTGCGCGTGCCCACCGACACGCCCCCCGGCCACAACGCCCCCCACGCCGACACCACCGCCGAGCTGCTGCAAGCCTTTGGCTACCAGGCTGAAAAACACCCCGTGCCCGCTGCCGATGTGCAGGCCCAGGGCATGCAAAGCATCACCAACCTCATCGTGCGCCGCCGCTTCGGGCCAGGCGGGCGCACCATTGCCCTGAACGCCCACGGCGACGTAGTGCCCCCCGGCGAGGGCTGGACGCACGACCCCTACGGCGCCGACATCGTGGACGGCCAGCTCTACGGGCGCGCCGCCGCCGTCAGCAAAAGCGACTTCGCCACCTTCACCTTTGCCCTGCGCGCGCTGGAAGCGGCCGCCCGCCCCATGCAAGGCGCGGTCGAGCTGCACTTCACTTACGACGAAGAATTTGGCGGCGAGCTCGGCCCCGGCTGGCTGCTGAAAAACGGGCTGACCCGGCCCGACCTGATGATCGCCGCCGGCTTCAGCCACGACGTGGTGGTGGCCCACAACGGTTGCCTGCAACTGGAAGTGACCGTGGAAGGCCAGATGAGCCATGCCGCCATTCCCGACAGCGGCTGCGACGCGCTGCAAGGCGCCGTGCACATCATGAGCGCGCTGTACGCCCTCAACGCCGAATACAAGCACATCCGCTCCCAGGTCGAAGGCATCACCCACCCCTACCTGAACATCGGCCAGATCGAAGGCGGCACCAACACCAACGTGGTGCCTGGCAAAGCCGTGTTCAAGCTCGACCGCCGCATGATCCCCGAGGAAGACCCGGCGCAAATCGAGCGCGCCATCCGCGACACCATCGCCCAGGCCGCTGCCAGCTACGCACCGCCGCGCGGGCAGCGCGAGCTGCGCGTCAACGTGCGCCGCCTGCTGCTGGCCCACGCCATGACCCCCCTGCCCGGCAATGCCCCGCTGGTCGCCGCCATCCAGAAACACGGCCAGGCCGTCATGGGCGCCACACCGCCCGCGGTGGGCACGCCGCTGTACACCGACGTGCGCCTGTACGTGCAACGCGGCATCCCCGGCGTCATCTACGGCGCCGGCCCGCGCACCGTGCTGGAAAGCCACGCCAAGCGTGCCGACGAGCGGCTGAACTTGTCTGACCTGCGCGCCGCCACCAAGGTGGTGGCCCGCGCGCTGGCCGACCTGCTGGGCTAGGGCGTGGACCAAGGCAGCCGCTGGCAAGCTTTTTGCTGGTACTGACTGTTTGGCCTTCTGGCAGGCAAGGCGCCCCAAAGAAGTGCATTGATGACACCCCGCACGGCATGGCTGCCGTGCCCATTCCAGGAGGTTTTCATGCTGCGGTTTTTCAAATCCCTGTTCGGCCAGGTGGTCATGGCGCTGGCAGCCGGCGTGGCCATCGGCCTGCTGTGGCCAGACACCGCCTTGCAGCTCAAGCCCCTGGGCGATGGCTTCATCAAGCTCATCAAGATGCTCATCCCGCTGATCGTGTTTTGCGTGGTGGTGCATGGCATCGCAGGCACGGGCGACTTGCGCCGCGTGGGGCGCGTGGGCATCAAGTCGCTGATTTACTTCGAGGTCATCACCACCATCGCCCTGGTGCTGGGGCTGGTGCTGGCCATGTGGTTCGAGCCCGGCGTGGGCATGAACATCGACCCCGCCAGCCTGGACGCGCAAGCCCTGGGCACCTATGCCGCCAATGCCGACAAGCTCACCACCGGCGGCTTCAGCGAATTCCTGCTCAAGCTCATTCCCACCACCGCCATCAGCGCCTTTGCCAGCGGTGACGTGCTGCAGGTGCTGCTGTTTTCACTGCTGTTTGGTTGCGCCCTGGCCCTGCTGGGCGAGCGCGGCGCACGCCTGGGCGCCCTCATCGAAGACCTGTCTTTGGTGCTGTTCAAGATCATGGGCCTGGTCATCCGCCTGGCGCCGCTGGGCGTGCTGGGCGCCATGGCCTTCACGGTCAGCAAGTACGGCCTGGGCTCGCTCAAGCAGCTGGGCATGCTGGTGGTGCTGTTTTACGTGGCCGTCATCGTGTTCGTGACCGTGGTGCTGGGGCTGGTGATGCGCTGGTCGGGCTTTAGCCTCTTCAAACTGCTGCGCTACCTGCGCGAAGAGCTGGCCGTGGTCTTTGCCACCACCTCGTCTGACAGCGTGCTGCCGCAGATCATGGACAAGCTCAAGCGCCTGGGCATCCGCGAATCCACCGTGGGCCTGGTCATCCCCACGGGCTACTCGTTCAACCTGGATGCGTTTTCCATCTACATCACGCTGGCGGCCGTGTTCATCGCGCAGGCCACCAACACCCCCATTTCCATGGCCGACCTGCTCACCATCCTGGCCATCTCGCTGGTCACATCCAAGGGAGCGCACGGCGTGCCCGGCTCGGCCATCGTGGTGCTGGCGGCCACCTTGCAGGCCATCCCCGCCATTCCCGCCGTGGGCCTGCTGCTGGTGCTGTCCGTTGACTGGTTCATGGGCATCGCCCGCGCGCTGGGCAACCTGATTGGCAACTGCGTGGCCACCGTGGCCATCGCCGCGTGGGAAGGCGACATCGACCGCGAACGCGCCCATGCCGTGCTCGACGGCCACACGCCTGCCCCACCCGCTTCGCCAGCGGCCTAACCACCATGCGCCCGGCGGCGCACGCCCCACGGACACATAAACACAGACACATAAACAAACAGGAGAACAAGCCTATGCACCCCCCCGTCCACCCCGTTGACCAAACCCTGCCCACCGGCAAGCTGGCCGCGCTGGGCCTTCAGCACGTGCTGGTCATGTACGCCGGCGCCGTGGCCGTGCCGCTGATCGTGGGGCGTGCGCTCAAGCTCGGGCCGGAAGAAGTGGCGCTGCTCATCTCGGCCGACCTGTTTTGCTGCGGCCTGGTCACGCTGATCCAGGCGCTGGGGCTGACGCAGTGGTTCGGCATCCGCCTGCCGGTGATGATGGGCGTGACCTTTGCCGCCGTCGGCCCCATGGTGGCCATGGCCGGCACGCACCCAGGCACCGATGGCGCCCGCATGATCTTTGGCGCCATCATCGGCGCGGGCATCATCTCCATCCTCATCGCGCCGCTCATCAGCCGCCTGCTGCGCTTTTTCCCGCCCGTGGTCACGGGCACCATCATCGCGGTGATCGGCATCAACCTCATGCGCGTGGGCATCAACTGGATTTTTGGCAACCCCGTGGGCCCGACCGCGCCCATGGTGGTCGCGCCCGAGCACACCGAGTGGCTCAGCGCCGCGCGCAGTGCAGCTGCCGCAGGCGAGGCAGGCGCGCTGCCGGTGCCCCCTGGCGTCACGCTGGCGCCCACGGTGCCCAACCCGGCCTATGCCCACCTGCCGGGCATTGGCATCTCGGCGCTGGTGCTGGTGTCCATCCTGCTGCTGGCCAAGTTCGGGCGCGGCTTCATTGCCAACATCTCGGTGCTGCTGGGCATCGTCATTGGCGGCGTGGTGGCCACGGCCACTGGCTTCATGCACTTTGACAAGGTGGCCAAGGCCAAGTGGTTCGACCTGGTGCTGCCCTTTCACTTCGGCACGCCCATTTTTGAGCCAGTGCTCATCCTCACCATGGTGCTGGTGATGATCGTGGTGATGATCGAATCCACCGGCATGTTCCTGGCCCTGGGCGAGATGACCGACCGCCAGGTGGACCAACCCGCGCTGGCACGCGGGCTGCGCACCGACGGGCTGGGCACGCTCATTGGCGGCATCTTCAACACCTTCCCCTACACCAGTTTCTCGCAAAACGTGGGCCTGGTGGCCGTCACCGGCGTGAAAAGCCGCTTCGTCTGCGTGGCCGCAGGCGTCATCCTGATCGTGCTGGGCCTGCTGCCCAAGATGGCGGCGCTGGTCGAATCGCTGCCCACCGTGGTGCTGGGCGGCGCAGGGCTGGTCATGTTTGGCATGGTGGCGGCCACGGGCATCCGCATTCTGGGCGGGGTGGATTTCGTGCACAACCGCCACAACGCGCTCATCGTGGCCATTTCCATCGGCTTTGGCATGATCCCGCTCATCGCACCGCGCTACTTGCAGTGGATGCCCCACGCCATCCACCCGCTGATCGAGTCCGGCATCCTGCTGGCATCCATGTCCGCCGTGCTGCTGAACCTGTACTTCAACGGCGCCCAGGGTGACGCGCGCGCAGCCATTGAAGCGGCCAAAAAAGCCGAAGCGCACTGAAAAGCCCGCTGGCCAGCCGCCAGGCCATTTGCTTCAATATACATAGCTTAAAACCCTTGTGTATGTTGCGCAAATGGCCTTTTTTACTCTTGCTTCCTGAAGCCTGGGCCAGCCCCAGGCCGCCTGTGGCCCCACCGACCATGGCACATGGGCTTGACCCCGGTCAATGCTTGCGCACGTAGCGCCTGAAGGCGTGCAACCTGCGGCCCGCACGGCGCATCTGCATAGGGAGAATGCGCACAAGCCCGTGCCGCCTTGCCCAGACTTGCCCATGCCCGACCCATCCCCCCCTGCTTCTGCTTCAGCCCCTGTACCCGCCCACGCCCTGCCCGCGCCCGACGTGCTGGCCGCACTGGGCAGCAGCGAGGCGGGCTTGAGCCCTGACGAAGCCGCGCGCCGCCTGGCCGCGCACGGCCCCAACGCCTTGCCCGAGCCGCCCCGGCGCAGCCTGGCGCAACGCTTTGCCGCGCAGTTTGCCAACGCGCTGATCGTGTTCTTGCTCATTAGCGCCGTGGTGGCCGCGCTGGTGGGGCACTGGGTGGATGCGGGCGTGATCGTGGCCGTGGTGCTGGTCAACGCCATCGTCGGCGTGCTGCAAGAGGGCAAGGCCGAAGCGGCCATGCAGGCGCTGCGCGGCATGCTCTCGCCCCTGGCTCGCGTGCGCCGCAGCGGCCAGACCGGCACCCTGGCCGTGGCCGATCTGGTGCCGGGCGATGTGGTGCTGATCGAGGCGGGCGACCGCGTGCCTGCCGACTTGCGCCTGCTGCACGCGCACGCGCTGCGGGTGGACGAGGCCATCCTCACCGGCGAATCGGTGGCGGCAGAAAAAAGCACGCAGACCGTGGCCGCCGACGCCCCGCTGGGCGACCGCGCGGGCATGGCCTATTCCGGCACGCTGGTGGCCGCGGGGCAAGGCGTGGGCGTGGTGGTGGCCACCGGCCAGGGCACCGAGATGGGCCGCATCAGCACCTTGCTGGGCAGCATCGAGGCCATGAGCACGCCGCTGCTCAAGCAAATCAACCAGTTTGGCCGCCAGTTCACCGTGTTTGCCATCGTGCTGGCGGCGGTGCTGTTTGTGTTTGCCACCGCCGTGCGCGGCTACGGCTGGGTGGAGGCGCTGATGGTCACCGTGGCCCTGGCCGTGGGCCTGGTGCCCGAGGGGCTGCCCGCCGTCATCACCATCACCTTGGCCATTGGCGTGCAGCGCATGGCCGCGCGCCACGCCATCGTGCGGCAGTTGCCCGCCGTGGAAACGCTGGGCGCCACCAGCGTCATCTGCTCCGACAAGACCGGCACCCTCACCCGCAATGAGATGACCTGCCGCCAGCTCATCACCGCCCAATCCCAGGCCAGCGCCAGCGGCAACGGCTACGCGCCCGTGGGCCAGGTGCGCACCGCCAGCGGCCAGCCCCCCGGTGGCGATCTGCTCATGCTGGCCCGCGTGGGCCTGCTGTGCAACGACGCGGCCCTGACCGAGCACAGCGAGAAAGATGGGCAAGGCGGCGGCTGGCACGTCAGCGGCGACCCCATGGAAGGCGCCCTGCTGGCCCTGGCCATCAAGGCGGGCCTGTCGCCCCAGGCCGAGCACGCGGCCTGCCCGCGCACGGCCGTCATTCCGTTTGACGCCGCGCACCGCTACATGGCCACGCTGCACCTGCTGGGCGATGGCAGCGCGCTGGTGGCTGTCAAAGGCGCGCCAGAGCACATCCTGGCCATGTGTACCGACGCCCTGGGCGCCGACGGCCACACCCGCGTGCCGCTGGACGCGGCGGCCTTTGCCCGCCACATCGACACCCTGGCCGCCCAGGGCCAGCGCGTGCTGGGCTTTGCCTTGCAGCGCCTGCCCGCCCTGCCCCATGCCCTGCGCCCGCAAGACCTGCGCGGCCTGACGCTGGCCGGGCTGATCGGCTTTATCGACCCGCCCCGCCCCGAGGCCGTGGCCGCCGTGGCCGACTGCCGCAGCGCCGGCATTCAGGTCAAGATGATCACGGGCGACCACGCCGCCACCGCCGCCGCCATTGCCGCCCAGCTGGGCCTGGCCGATCAGCCGCGCGTGGCCACCGGCGCGGACGTGGACCAAACCCCCGACACCGCCTTGCCCGCCCTGGCCGCGCAAACCCAGGTGTTTGCCCGCACCAGCCCCGAGCACAAGCTGCGCGTGGTGCGCGCCCTGCAATCGCAAGGCGCCGTGGTGGCCATGACCGGTGACGGCGTGAACGACGCGCCCTCTCTCAAGCAAGCCGACGTGGGCATTGCCATGGGCCAAAAAGGCACCGAAGCGGCCAAGGAAGCCGCCCAAGTGGTGCTGGCCGACGACAACTTTGCCTCCATCGTCGCGGCCGTGCACGAAGGCCGCGTGGTGTACGACAACATCCGCAAAGTCATCGCCTGGACGCTGCCCACCAACGGCGGCGAAGCCCTGGCCATCATCGCCGCCCTGGCCCTGGGCCTGACGCTGCCCATGAGCGCTGCGCACATTCTGTGGATCAACATGACGCTGACCATCACCCTGGGCCTGGTGCTGGCCTTTGAGCCGCCCGAAGGCCAGGTCATGCGCCGCCCGCCCCGGCCTGCCAGCGCCCCTCTGCTCTCGCCCTTCATGCTCTGGCGCGTGGCCCTGGTGTCGCTGCTGTTCACCCTGGCCGTGTTTGCCACCGTAGCCTGGGCCCAGTGGCGCGGCCTGAGCCTTCAGGCCTCGCGCACCTTAGTGGTCAACGCCTTTTGCGCGCTGGAAATCGGCTACCTGTTTTCCGTGCGCTACCTGCACGGCAGCGCCTTTACCCTGCAAGGGCTGCGCGGCACCCCTGCCGTGCTGTGGGCCGTGGTGGCCGTGGTGGCCTTGCAGCTGCTGTTTACCTACACGCCGTGGATGCACGCCCTGTTCGACACCCGGCCCGTGGGCTTGCTGGACGTGCTGCTGGTCATCGGCCTGGGCGCGCTGCTCATGGCGGTGCTGGAAGTGGAAAAGAAAATCCTGCACGCCTTGGGCTGGTTTGACGAGCTGCGCCGCACCGCCTGACGCGCTGGGCAGGCGCCCAGCACAGATGCTACTTTATCTATAGCACAAAACCCTTACCAATCGCGCGCAAATGGCCTTTTTGCCATATGCCTTTAGCTGGCCACCGCCAGGCGTTCCTGCCGGTAGCGCCACACGGCGGCCAGCCACAGCACGGCGGCCAGGCCGAAGGCCGAGGCGAAGTACACGGCCCATTGCCCGGGCAGGGGCACGTCGCCGCGCGAGACTTTGGCCAGCATCTGGTTTTGCGCGAGAAAGGGCACGGCGTATTGCCACAGCTGCGTGTCCTTGAGCGGATAGGCCATCAGCGCATAAGCAGGCACCATGGGCAGAAACAGCAGCCAGGTCATGTGCGCCTGCGCTTCTTTCATGCTTTTGGCAAAGGCGGACAAGAAGGTGAGCGTGGCCGTGCCGATGAGCACCAGCGGCAGCAGGATGAGCAGCATGCGGGCAATGGCGGGAAAGCCAATGTCCATCATGCGCGCCACGCTGTCACCCGCCAGGTGGGCGCTGAGCTTGAAGGCCAGCAGGGTCAAGGCCAGGGCGCTCAGGCCCACGGTGGCGGCGGCCAGCATCTTGCCGCTGACCAGCGCGGCGCGCGGCGCCGGGGTGGCCAGCAGCGGCTCCAGCGACTGGCGCTCGCGCTCGCCCGCGGTGGTGTCCATGGAGACGTGGGCGCTGCCGATGAAGGCGAAGATGAGCAGGATCAGCGGCATGACCACGGCCACCATCAGGCCGCGGCGGGCTTCGGGGGTGGCCAGATCTTTGCGTTCCACGCCCACGGCCTGGGTGATGGCGGGGTTCACGCCGCGCGCCAGCAGCCGCAGCGCGCCGGTGCTGGCGGCGTAGGCTTGCAGCGCAGCCTCGACACGCTGCACGGGAATGTCGGCATGGCGGCGGGTGGAGTCAAACAGCAGGCGCACGGTGGCGGGGGTGCCGGCGGCCCAGTCGCTGGCGTAGTCCGGCGCGATGACCAAGGCCACTTCTTCCTGCTGGGCGCGGATGGCGGCTTCGGCAGCTTGCTCAGCGTGTTCGGCCTGCTCTGCCTGTGGTGTCGCTGGTGCGCCCTGGGCGCTGCCACCCGCAGGCGGTGGCCGGGGGTGGATGCCGTGGCTGGCCAGGTGGGCCACCAGGCTGGGGGCGTGCTGCTGGCCCACGATGGAGATGTGCAGGGGTTGCTCCAGCTGGGTGCTTACGCGCAGTTCGCTGAGTTTGCCCATGCCCAGCATGAGCAGGGGGTAGATGACGGGGCCGAGCAGCAGGGTCATGAGAAACAGCCTGCGGTCGCGCGAGAAGTCGCGCAGCTCTTTGCGCCAGACGATCCACACCGTGCGCAGGCCAGCACGCAAGGCGGCAGCGGCCGAGCGGGAAGGTGGTGGAGCGGCGGCGCTCATGCGAACAGCCCTTCCTCGCTGCCGATGAGCTGCACGAAGGCGTCTTCCAGGTTGTCGCGCCCGGCCAGGGCGCGCAGCTCGTCGGGCGTGCCTTCGGCCATGACGCGGCCTTGGGCAATGATGACGATGCGGTCGCACAGGGCGGCCACTTCTTGCATGATGTGGCTGGAAAAGATGACGCAGCGGCCCTGCGCGCGCAGCTGACGCAAAAAGCCGCGCAGGCTGCGGGTGGTCATCACGTCCAGGCCGTTGGTGGGCTCGTCCAGGATGATGTTGGCCGGCTCGTGCACCAGCGCGCGCGCCAAGGCGGTCTTGGTGCGCTGGCCCTGGCTGAAGCCTTCGGTGGGGCGGTGCAGAAAGTCGTGCATTTGCAAGGCGTCGGCCAGCACGTCGATGCGCTCGGCCAGGCGGGCCGGGGCCATGCCGTGCAGCTGGCCGAAGTATTCGATGTTCTCGCGCGCGCTCAGGCGCTTGTACAGGCCGCGCGCGTCGGGCAGCACGCCCAGGGCGCGGCGCACGGCGCCGGGGTGTTGCGCGGTGTCCAGCCCGTCCACCAACACGCGCCCGCTGTCGGGCTGCATGAGGGTGTAGAGCATGCGCATGGTGGTGGTCTTGCCCGCGCCGTTGGGGCCCAGCAGGCCGGTGATCTGCCCGTCATGGGCGGTGAAGCTGACGCCGTTGACGGCCACCACGGGCGGCGCGCGGCGGCCTTTGCCGGGAAATTGCTTGTGCAGCTTGTCGGCCACGATCATGGCGCCCACCCGTTGAAGCTGATGAAAGGCGGCACGGCCGACAGGCCGCTCAGGCAGCGGGCATCCAGCGCCTGGGGGTCGGGCCGGTCGATGAACTGGCCAAAGAGCTTGGGCATGCAGCCAGCGCCGATGACGTTGTGGCCTTGCCCTTTGAGCACCAGGTGGCGGGCCTGGGTGAGCTGGGCGATGGCCTCGTCGCCATAGCGCGGCGGGGTGACGGGGTCGAACTCGCCCGACAAGGCCAGCACCGGCACGCTGCCGGTGAGCGGCTGGCGAAAGTTGGCCGGCACCTGCCCGCGCGGCCACACGCGGCACATGGCCTCCAGCTGCTGGCCCATGCGCTGGCCCAGCACGGTGTGGCGGTCGGCCTGGCTGGGGGTGAAGCTGCCCGCGTCTTCGGTGCAGGTGACGGAAAGCTGCATGCCCATGGCCAGGGTGTCGTGCATTTGCTGGCTGAGCATGTGCGCCAGGGCCATGGGGGCTTCGTAGTGGCCCTGGTGGGCCTCGTGGATCAGCATGGGCAGCAGGGCGGCGGCCTGGGGCATATAAGCGTACATGCGCACCAGGCCGGCCAGGGTGTCGGCGCTGAAATACCCCTGGCGCTGCGCGTGGGTGGCCGCGTCGCGGTAGCTGACCAGCGGCGGGTGGGTGCGCAGGCGCGCCAGCAGCTCGTCAAGCTGCTGGCGCGGGTTGCCCAGCGCGCTGCGGCAGGCGGGGGTGGCCGCGCAGGCGGCAAATTGCAGGGCCAGGGCGTCGTCCAGGTTGCGGGCAAATATGCCGCCCAGCGCCACGGTGTTGGGCAGCACGGAGTCAAGCACCAGGGCGCGCACGCGGCCCGTGTGGCGCATGGCGTATTGCTGGGCCACGCGGGTGCCGTAGGAAATGCCCATCAGGTTGACCTGCGCCGCGCCGATGGCCTGGCGCACGGCCTCCAGGTCGCGCACGGCGTCGGTGGTGGTGTAGTGGCGCAGGTCGGCGTGCTGCGACAGGGTTTGGGCACACGCGCTGGCGCGGCGGGCGGCCTGGGCGGCGCTGGCTTCGTCGCTGCGGACAGCGGCCTCGCGCGCGTGCTCGGCAGCGCCCTGATCGGCCCCGTCGTTTTCAGGCGGGCAGGCCAGCAGGTGCGAGCCGCCCGTGCCGCGCTGGTCTACCAGAATGACGTGGCGCTTTTTGCGCACCTCGGCAAAGGCGTGGGCCACCTGGGGGTAGCTTTGCAGGGCCGATTGGCCGGGGCCGCCTGCAAGCATGAAGACGGGGTCGGGCGCGGCAGCGGTTTCGTTGTCGGCTGGCAGCCAGGCGATCTTCAGCGCGATCTGCCGGCCTGTGGGCGCCTGCGGGTTTTCGGGCACCGGCAGGCGGGCGCATTGCGCCTCGACGGGCTGGCGCGTCATGGGCGCGGTCAGCACGCAAGGGGTAAACGCCAGCGTGCCCAGCAGGCGCTGGCCCGCCGCCCGTGGGGCAGAGGCTGTGGCGGATGCGGTGGATGGGGCGGACGCAGCAGGGGAAGCCGCCGCAGGCGCGTCGTCCGCGCGGCAGGCGCTCAGCAGCAGCGCCGCCGCCAGCAGGCCGCCAGCGGCCACGGCTTTCTTCTTTTTTGATAGCTGCTCGCGCGCGTTGCACACGGGTTTTGGGGCCAAATGGCCTGAAAATGGCTTATAGAGCGTGGCAGAAGCTACTGAAAAAATAGCACCAAGCCTAGACCCTGGAGCATGGGCCGGGGTCAGGATGGTGCCATGCGATGGCGTCACAGGAGGCGCGGTGCGTGCATCACGGGCCGGCAGGTCGTGAGGTATTTCCGCCATGGCGCGCTGGCCAGCGCCGCTGGCCCTGGCCCCCTGCCCTTTTCTTTCAGTGCTTGACGGCGCCGCGTCTTTCGCTGGCTTTCTTGGCCACGGCAGGCGGTGCAGGCTCCACGGCGGGGGCCGTGTCGTCGTTGGCCAGCGGCACGGGCTGGCGTTCCAGGGCGATTTCCAGCACCTTGTCGATCCATTTGACAGGGATGATTTTCAGCCCCTCTTTCACGTTGGCGGGGATTTCGGCCAGGTCTTTGACGTTTTCCTCAGGGATCAGCACGGTCTTGATGCCGCCACGCAGCGCCGCCAGCAGTTTTTCCTTCAGCCCGCCAATGGCGGTGACTTCGCCGCGCAGGGTGATTTCACCTGTCATGGCCACGTCGGCCCGCACGGGAATGCCGGTGAGCGCGGAGACGATGGCCGTGGTCATGGCAATGCCAGCGCTGGGGCCGTCCTTGGGCGTGGCGCCGTCGGGCACGTGGATGTGGATGTCCTTTTTCTCGAACACCTCGTCCTTCAGCCCCAGCCCGCGCGCGCGCGAACGCACCACGGTGCGCGCGGCTTCAACCGATTCCTTCATCACCTCGCCCAGCTGGCCGGTGCGCTGGATGTTGCCCTTGCCGGGCATCATGGCCGCTTCGATGGTCAGCAAATCGCCGCCCACTTCCGTCCAGGCCAGGCCCACCACCTGGCCGACCTGGTTTTGCGCCTCGGCACGGCCGTAGGTGAATTTGCGCACGCCCAGAAAGTCGCTCAGGTTGTCGGCGTTGACCACCACCTGCGGCTTCATCTGCCCCAGTTGCAGGCCCTTGACGACTTTGCGGCAGATTTTGGACAGCTCGCGCTCAAGCGAGCGCACGCCGGCCTCGCGCGTGTAGTAGCGCACGATGTCGCGCACGGCGGCTTCTTCAACGTGCAGCTCCTGCGCTTTCACGCCGTTGTTCTGCATTTGCTTGGGCAACAGGTACTTGGTGGCGATGCTGGTTTTTTCGTCTTCGGTGTAGCCCGACAGGCGAATCACCTCCATGCGGTCCAGCAGCGCGGGCGGGATGTTCATGGAATTGCTGGTGGCCACGAACATCACGTCGCTCAGGTCAAAGTCCACCTCCACGTAGTGGTCGCTGAAGGTGTGGTTTTGCTCCGGGTCCAGCACTTCCAGCAGGGCGCTGGAGGGGTCGCCCCGAAAGTCCATGCCCAGCTTGTCGATCTCGTCCAGCAGAAACAGCGGGTTGCGCGTGCCCACCTTGTTCAGGCTTTGCAGCACCTTGCCGGGCATGGCGCCAATGTAGGTGCGGCGGTGGCCGCGGATTTCGGCCTCGTCGCGCATGCCGCCCAGGGCCATGCGCACGTATTTGCGGCCCGTGGCCTTGGCAATGGACTGGCCCAGCGAAGTTTTGCCCACGCCGGGCGGGCCCACCAGGCACAGGATGGGGGCCTTGACCTTGTCCACGCGCTGCTGCACGGCCAGGTATTCCAGGATGCGGTCTTTGACCTTTTCCAGCCCGTAGTGGTCTTCGTTGAGCACGTCCTCGGCGTGGGCCAAATCGTGCTTGATCTTGGTCTTTTTGGCCCAGGGCAGGCCCACCAGCACGTCGATGTAGTTGCGCACCACGGTGGCTTCGGCCGACATGGGGGACATGAGCTTGAGCTTTTTCAGCTCGCCCTCAGCCTTCTTGCGCGCCTCTTTGGGCATGCGGGCGGCCTTGATCTTTTTCTCGATCTCCTCGATGTCGGCGCCCTCTTCGCCCTCGCCCAGCTCTTTCTGGATGGCCTTGACCTGCTCGTTCAGGTAGAAGTCGCGCTGGTTCTTTTCCATCTGGCGCTTGACGCGGCCACGGATTTTCTTGTCCACGTTGAGGATGTCCACCTCGCGCTCGATCTGCTCGAACAGGTTTTCCAGGCGCGCCTTCACATCGGCCAGGTCCAGCACGGTCTGCTTGTTCTCCAACTTGAGCGGCAGGTGCGCGGCAATGGTGTCGGCCAGGCGGCCCGGCTCGTCAATGCTGGCGATGGAGGTGAGGATTTCGGGCGGGATCTTCTTGTTGAGCTTGACGTACTGGTCAAACTGCTGCATCACGGCGCGGCGCAGGGCCTCGACCTCGGCGTTGTCCTTGTCCACACTGGAAGCTTCCAGCGGCGTGACGGTGGCCACAAAGTGCGCGTCGCCGCCGTCTTCGATGTGGGTGACGGTGGCGCGCTGCTGGCCCTCCACCAGCACTTTCACCGTGCCATCGGGCAGCTTGAGCATCTGCAAGATGGTGGACACGCAGCCCACCTCGAACATGTCGGCCACCGAGGGCTCATCCTTGGCGGCGGTTTTCTGCGCCACCAGCATGATGCGGCGGTCGGCGCCCATGGCGGTTTCCAGCGCCTTGATGCTCTTGGGCCGGCCCACGAACAGCGGGATGACCATGTGGGGAAACACCACCACGTCGCGCAAGGGCAGCAGCGGCAGGTCGATGGGGGTGGTGGGCAAAGAGGTGGCTGCGGACATGAAGAATCCTTCGAACGATCAGCGCCAGATGGCTGCTGCTGCGCCATTTTCAACCCAGCCGCGGCGCGGCGGTGCCAAAGGCGCGTAAAACACACGCGCCTGCCAAGAGCGGGTCTTGGCAGGCGCTATTTAACTAATAGCTGACAGCGCTTGCCCTGCTTGCGCCAGGGGCCAAAACACGTGTCATCAGGCCGTCTTGGCGGCTTCGCGGTACACCAGCAGCGGCGGCTGGTTGTCTTCAATGGTGTTTTCGTCCACCACCACCTTGGCCACGCCACTGGTGTGGGGCAGCTCGTACATGGTGTCGATCAGCGCGCCTTCCAGAATGGAGCGCAAACCGCGCGCGCCGGTCTTGCGCGCCAGCGCCTTGCGGGCAATGGACTTGAGCGCGCTGGTGCGGATTTCCAGCTCCACCCCTTCCATCTGCAACAGGCGGCTGAACTGCTTGACCAGGGCGTTCTTGGGCTCGGTGAGGATTTGCACCAGCGCGTCCTCGGTCAGCTCTGCCAGGGTGGCCACCACGGGCATGCGGCCAATCAGCTCGGGAATCAGGCCGTACTTGATCAGGTCTTCCGGCTCCACGTCCTCGAACATCTCGCTGATGGAGCGCTGCTGCTTGCTGCGCACGGCGGCGCCAAAGCCGATGCCGCTGGCCTCGGTGCGCGCTTCGATGACTTTTTCCAGCCCCGCAAACGCGCCACCGCAGATGAACAGGATGTTGGTGGTGTCGATCTGCAAAAAATCTTGATTGGGGTGCTTGCGCCCGCCCTGCGGCGGAATGCTGGCCATGGTGCCTTCAATCAGCTTCAGCAGCGCCTGCTGCACGCCCTCGCCCGACACGTCGCGCGTGATGCTGGGGTTGTCGGCCTTGCGGCTGATCTTGTCGATCTCGTCGATGTAGATGATGCCGCGCTGGGCGCGCTCCACGTCGTAATTGCAGCTTTGCAGCAGCTTGCTGATGATGTTTTCCACGTCCTCGCCCACGTAGCCCGCTTCGGTCAGCGTGGTGGCGTCGGCCATGACGAAGGGCACGTTGAGCTGGCGCGCCAGGGTTTGCGCCAGCAGCGTCTTGCCGCTGCCCGTGGGGCCAATCAGCAGGATGTTGCTCTTGGCCAGCTCCACGTCGCCGCCCTTGGCGTCGTCTTTGTGCTTGAGGCGCTTGTAGTGGTTGTACACGGCCACGGCCAGCGTGCGCTTGGCCTTTTCCTGGCCGATGACGTAGTTGTCCAGATTGGCCTTGATGTCGGCAGGCGTGGGCAAGTCGCTCTTGGCCTCGCCCGGCACGGCGTTTTCGGTGACTTCCTCGCGGACGATGTCGTTGCACAGGTCAATGCACTCATCGCAGATGAACACGGACGGGCCGGCGATGAGCTTTTTCACCTCGTGCTGGCTTTTGCCGCAAAACGAGCAGTAAAGCGTTTTCTCGCTGGAAGAACCTTTTTTATCGGCCATTGAAAGGAGATCTCATCAAAAAGCAACGGGTCATGATAACCAAGCCATGTCCAGGCACCGTGCGCGGCCGTTGCCCGTCTGCAACGGCCGCCATGGCCTGCACACCACTGCCCTCACCCCAGCACGCGCGCCAGGGTCAGCAGCGTCAACAGCAACAGCCACAGCGCCACCGTGCGCCACACCAGGCCCACCGCCTGGCGCAAATGGGCATTGCGCGGTGTCTCGCCAGGCAAGGCATGGGCCGATAAAGGCCCCAGGCGCACGCCAATGGCGCCCGCCGTGGCGGCCAGAATGACACCTTCGTTCACATCGGCAAAGTGCGCCGCGTGCTGGCGCCAGGCGTCCACCGCATCCTCGAAACTACCCGTGATGGCAAAACCCAGTGCCGTCATGCGCACAGGCAACCAGTCGATCACGTGCCATGCGCTGGCCGCCACCTGCCCCAGCGCCGCACTGACCGTGCCACCCGGCGCGGCCGAACGGTTGCCCCAATAGCGCGCAGCCACATCCGCAACACGGTAAAGCACCGCGCCCGCCGGGCCCATGCCCAGCATGGCCAGCAGGCAAAACCATGCCAGGACGCCAAACACCTGACGATGTGCAGCCAGCACCGAATGCTCGATCACGCGGCGCGCCATCTCGTCACGCGCCAGCCCCCCTGCATCACTGCCTTGCCATTGCGCCAGCAGCTGGCGCGCCCTGGCTTCGTCGCCCGCCTCCAGTGCATCGCGCACGCCTGTGAAATGCAGGCTGAACTGCCGAAAGCCCAGCGTCGCATACAGCACCGCCACGCTCCACAGCAGCGCCAGCGGCCAGCCACCTGCCCTAAGCAGCAGCCAATGCACCACCGCCGCGCCTGATGCCGGCAGCACAACCGCCAGGCACCAGGCCAGCCAGCCATGGTGCCAGGCGCCCGCATCCACTGCCCGCCCTGCCGAGCGCACCCAGCGGCGCCAGCCCTGCTGCACCGGACTGGCTGGTCCCAGCGGGCGCACCTGCTCCAGCAACAAAGCCACAATGATGGCGAACAACACCATGAAAAGCCTCTTGCGCCCCGTGCGGCCTATGAGGCCGAGAGAAAACGGTAGAAGTTGCGCAGCATGCCTGCCGTGGCACCCCAGATATAGCGTTCCACCCCCGCATCAGGCGGGGTTTCGCCCGCTTGTGCATCGGCCTGCGCGGGCTCAAGGTAGGGCATGGAATACCACTCGCGCACTTGGCCCTCCCACTCGTGACGGTGGCGGCGATGATGCGCAGGGTTCATCAGCCAGGCCAGCGGCACCTCGAAAGCGTGGGCCACTTCATCCGGATTTGGCCGCAGCACGAAGCCCTCGCGCACCAGTGCCACCACCGGCGTGACGACAAAGCGCGTGCCGGTCACATACACGGGCAACTGGCCAATCACATCCACGAAACCGCGCGACAGGCTCACTTCTTCTTCCGCCTCGCGCAAAGCGGTTTCCACGGCACTGGCATCGGCGGCATCCACCTTTCCCCCGGGAAAGGCGACTTGCCCAGAATGCGTGGAAAGGTTGTGTGTACGTTCGGTCAACAGCACCGACAGCCCCGTTGCACGCTGCACCAGCGGCACCAGAACGGCCGCTGCGGCTGGCGGGCGATCCAGAAAACGCGGCTCGCGCCGCAGTTCTGGCTGCCAGGCTGGGGGCGCCTGAAAGCGCTGGCGCAAGGCAGCCGGTGTCATCCGCTCCCAGGGCACGGCAGGCAAATGCGTGTCCACCCCGGCCACGGGCACCTGGCGCGGGTCGATGGCAGCAAGCGTGGGGGAAGACGGCAGGCTGGAGGCCATGGGGCGTTCACAGGCACGGTGAAAAGAAAAAACCGCTTGAAGTGTTGCACACTGCAAGCGGTTTGCGTCGTGACCAGCCAGCAACAAGGCTGGCGGCACACCCATCAAGCGGCGTCGGACACCTGCTTGGCCACGCGGCTGGGCAGTTTTTCCTTGATACGGGCAGACTTGCCGGAACGCTCGCGCAGGTAGTACAGCTTGGCGCGTCGCACGTCGCCACGGCGCTTGACCTCAATGCCGGCGATCAACGGGCTGTAGGTCTGGAACGTACGTTCCACGCCTTCACCGCTGGAGATCTTGCGCACGGTAAAACCGCTGTTCAGGCCCCGGTTGCGCTTGGCGATCACCACGCCCTCATAGGCCTGAACGCGCTTGCGGTTGCCTTCCACCACGTTGACGCTGACGATCACGGTATCGCCAGGGGCAAATTCAGGGATTTTCTTGCCAAGACGCTCGATCTCTTCTTGTTCGAGCTGTTGGATCAGGTTCATGCTGGTTTCCTCACATCGATCATGCACACGCTACGCTAGGGGCGGCCGGGCTTGGTGAACAGACGCTTGACACGCCTGCCCTCCTCCAAGCCCTTGAATGCCGCGGCTGGCAGAGGATCGACAAAGCCCGCCATTATAGCCCTAGCGGGCCTGCGCCAGTAGCGTCCAGGTGTCGATCACGCTGTCGGGGTTGAGCGAGATGGAGGTAATGCCTTCATCGGCCAGCCAGCGGGCAAAGTCGGGGTGGTCGCTCGGGCCCTGGCCGCAAATGCCCACGTACTTGCCCTGGGCCTTGGCGGCGCCGATGGCGCGTTGCAGCAGGGCGCGCACGGCGGGGTCGCGCTCGTCAAAGTCGGCGGCCAGCAGTTCCATGCCGCTGTCGCGGTCCAGCCCCAGGGTGAGCTGGGTGAGGTCGTTGGAGCCGATGGAAAAGCCGTCGAAGTGCTTCAAGAACTCATCAGCCAGCACGGCGTTGCTGGGCACTTCGCACATCATCACCACGCGCAAATCGTTGTCGCCGCGCTTCAAGCCATGCTCGGCCAGCAAGGCGGTCACGCGCTCGGCCTGGCCCAGGGTGCGCACAAAGGGCACCATGACTTGCACGTTGGTCAGGCCCATGTCGTCGCGCACGCGCTTGATGGCCTCGCACTCCATGGCAAAGGCGGGGCCGAAGTCGGCGCTGACGTAGCGCGCGGCGCCGCGAAAGCCCAGCATGGGGTTTTCTTCCTCGGGCTCGTAGCGGCTGCCGCCGATGAGCTTGCGGTATTCGTTGCTCTTGAAGTCCGACAGGCGCACGATGACGGGCTTGGGCCAGAAGGCGGCGGCGATGGTGGCCACGCCTTCGGCCACCTTGTCCACGTAAAAGGCGCGCGGGCTGGCGTGGCCGCGGGCCACGCTTTCCACGGCTTTTTTCAGGTCGGCATCGACCTGCGGGTAGTCCAAGATGGCCTTGGGGTGCACGCCGATGTTGTTGTTGATGATGAATTCCAACCGCGCCAGGCCCACGCCGTCGTTAGGCAACTGGGCAAAGTCAAAGGCCAGCTGGGGGTTGCCCACGTTCATCATGATCTTGGTGCCGATGGGCGGCATGGCGCCGCGCTGCACTTCGGTGACTTCGGTTTCCAGCAGGCCGTCGTAAATGCGGCCGGTGTCGCCTTCGGCGCAGCTGACGGTGACCAAGGTGCCGTCTTTCAGGCGCGCGGTGGCGTCGCCGCAGCCCACCACGGCGGGAATGCCCAGCTCGCGCGCGATGATGGCCGCGTGGCAGGTGCGCCCGCCGCGGTTGGTGACGATGGCGCTGGCGCGCTTCATCACCGGCTCCCAGTTGGGGTCGGTCATGTCGGTCACCAGCACGTCGCCGGGCTGCACGCGGTCCATCTGGCTGATGTCGCCCACCAGGCGCACGGGGCCGGTGCCGATCTTTTGGCCAATGGCGCGGCCTTCGGCCAGCACGGCGCCGGTGCTCTTGAGCTTG
Source organism: Pseudomonadota bacterium (assembly GCA_030535425.1). GTDB lineage: Bacteria > Pseudomonadota > Gammaproteobacteria > Burkholderiales > Burkholderiaceae_C > Ottowia. Next base: position 88,807 of record JAUNHQ010000001.1, read on the forward strand.
TAGCGCTGCTCGGTCTTGCCCTGTTGCTGGCTTTTCACCGTTTCGGGGCGCGCTTGCAGGATGTAGATCTGTCCGTCGGTGCCGTCTTTGCCCCACTCAATGTCCATGGGGCGGCCATAGTGCTGCTCGATCACCAGCGCGTAGCGCGCCAACTGCTGCACCTCGGCATCGGTCAGGCTGTAGCGGTTGCGCTGCTCGGCGGGCACGTCCACGGTTTTCACCAGCCGGCCCGTGGCGGCTTTTTCCTCGGGGCTGGCAAACACCATCTGGATCAGCTTGCTGCCGAGGTTGCGGCGGATCACGGCCTGCTTGCCCGCTTGCAGCATGGGCTTGTGCACGTAGAACTCGTCGGGGTTGACGGCGCCTTGCACCACGGTTTCGCCCAGGCCGTAGCTGGCGGTGATGAAGACCACCTGGTCAAAGCCGCTTTCGGTGTCGATGGTGAACATCACGCCCGCGGCGCCCTGGTCGGAGCGCACCATGCGCTGCACGCCGGCGGACAGGGCCACCACGTCGTGCGCAAAGCCCTTGTGCACGCGGTAGCTGATGGCGCGGTCGTTGTACAGGCTGGCGAACACCTCTTTCATCTTGTGCAGCACGTCCTCGATGCCCACCACGTTCAGAAAGGTTTCCTGCTGGCCGGCAAAAGAGGCGTCGGGCAAGTCCTCGGCCGTGGCCGATGAGCGCACGGCAAAGCTGGCCTGCGCGTTGCCCTCGCTCAGCGTGGCAAAGGCCTCGCGGATGGCTTTTTCCAGATCGGCGGGAAAGGGCTGCGCCTCGATCCAGCCACGGATTTCGGCCCCGGCCTCGGCCAGCGCGCGCACGTCTTCCGTGTCCAGCGTGGCCAGGCGGGCGCTGATGCGCGCGGCCAGGCCGTCGTGCGCCAGAAACTGCCTGAAGGCATGGGCCGTGGTGGCAAAGCCCGTGGGCACCTTCACGCCCTGCGGCAGCTGCGAAATCATCTCGCCCAGGCTGGCATTCTTGCCGCCCACGGCTTCGACGTCGGTCATCCTCAGTTTTTCAAAGGGCACGACCAGATCGGTCGGCGCAAACAGTGCTGACATGGGAAAAGCTCCTGAAGTTTGAAAACCGTTTTTGCCTGGGAGGCCGGCGCGCATGGGCACAGCGGGCGGCACGGCCTGGGTTCTTGTGATTCGTGGGCCACGCGCCGCAACCCTCTTGGGCGGCCATTCGCATAATGGGCGCCATTGTATTGACGACATTCTGAGCCGCCCATGCCCGACCGCACCGTGTTCTTCATCTCCGACGGCACCGGCATCACCGCCGAGACCTTTGGCAACGCCATCCTGGCGCAGTTTGACTTTGCCCCGCGCCGCGTGCGCCTGCCTTTTGTGGACACGCCTGACAAGGCCCACCAGGCCGTGCGGCAGATCAACCACACGGGCGAGCTGGAGGGCAAGCGCCCCATCGTCTTCACCACGCTGGTGGACATGGAGGTGCTGGGCATCATCCGCTCAGGCTGCAAAGGCATGCTGCTGGACATGTTCGGCACCTTCGTGGCGCCAATCGAGCAGGAAATCGGCATCAAGAGCCACCACCGCGTGGGCCGTTTTTCAGACGTGAGCAAGTCGCAGGCCTATCACGACCGCATCGAGGCCATCAACTTCAGCCTGGCGCACGACGATGGCCAGAGCAACCGCGACCTGGAAGGCGCCGACGTGATTCTGGTGGGCGTGAGCCGCAGCGGCAAAACCCCCACCAGCCTGTACCTGGCCATGCAGCACGGCCTGAAAGCGGCCAACTACCCGCTGATCCCCGAAGACTTCGAGCGCCGCCAGCTGCCACCCGCGCTGGCGCCGCACAAGAAAAAAATCTTCGGCCTGACCATCGCCCCCGAGCGCCTGGCCGAAATCCGCAGCGAGCGCCGCCCCGGCTCGCGCTACGCCGCGCTGGACAACTGCCGCATGGAAGTGAACGAGGCCGAGGCCATGATGCGCCGCAGCGGCATCCGCTGGCTGTCCACCACCACCAAGAGCATCGAGGAAATCGCCACCACCATCTTGCAAGAGCTGCGGCCCGAGCGACTGAGCTACTGAGGCACACGTCTCGCGCGGCCGGAAAGACAAACACAAAAAGGCCGTTTGCGCGCAATTGGCAAGGGTTTTAAGCTATTTAAACAATAGCATTTATCACTGCCGTAGCCCATTCACCGCATCGCGCAGGCTTTCGGCCCACACGCGCCGGTCGCGCCCCTCGGGCGACTGCACCGGCCCAAAGCTGACGATGGCCTGCACGCCGGGAGTGGTGAGGGTGCGCCAGATGGAATCCAGCAGGCTGTCGTCGCCGATGTAGCACGGCGCCAGGCTGATCTCGCCCGTGGCGGCGTCCACGAATTGCAGGGCCACGGGCTGCACGGGCACTTGCGCGGCAATGGCCGCCTGGATGAGGTTGGCGTGAAAAGGCAGCAGGGCCATGCCGTTGCTGGTGGTGCCTTCGGGAAACACGGCCAGGATGTCGCCCGCTTGCAGGCGCTCGGCCATGTGCTGCACCATGCGCAGCGCGTCGCGCCGCGATTCGCGCGCGATGTAGAGCGTGCCCGCGCCGGTGGCCAGCGCGCCGATGAGGGGCCAGCGCTTGACGTCGGCCTTGGAAACGAAGCGGCAGTAGCCCGCCGCGTGCAGCACCAGGATGTCCAGCCACGAAATGTGGTTGGCCACGCGCAGCACGGGCCCCGGCGCGGGGGTGCCGCGCACTTGCAGGCCGATGCGCCAGATGCGCAAAAAGCCCTGCGCCCAGGCTTGCACGCAGGCCTGGCGTCCGGCTTCATCCAGTCGCGGAAAACGCAGGCGGATGGTGAGCCAGCCGCCCAGCATGTGCAGCAGGCCGCGCAGCAGCAGCCAGGTGGCGGTGAGCTGCTTCATGGGCAGTGACGGCCAGCCCCCGCCGCCGCCTGGGCGCGCGCGCGCCATGCACAGCCGCGCACCGCGGCATCAGGGCACGCAGCGCCAGTGGGCAGGCCGCAGGGCGGGGTCATGCCGGCGCCCCGGCGGGCTGCTCAAAAGCCACGTGGCCGCTGGCGATGGTGCAGCGCACGCGGCCTGCCATGTCGCGGCCGGCAAAGGGGGTGTGCTTGCTGCGGCTGTGCAAGGTGGTGGGCTGCACGGGCCAGCGGGCGGCGGGGTCGAACACGCATACGTCGGCCACGCCGCCTTCGGCCAGGCGGCCCACGCTGGCTTGCAAGGTGCCCAGGGCCGCGCCCAGCACGCGGGCGGGGCCGGTGGTGATGGCGTGCAGCGCGCGGGCCAGGCCGGGGCCGGCGCTGGCCTGGCCCCATTGCAGGGCCAGGGGCAACAGCAGCTCCAGCCCGGTGGCGCCGGGCTGGGCCTCGGCAAAGGGCAGGGTTTTGGCGTCGGCATCGACAGGGGTGTGGTCAGACACCAGGGCGTCGATGGTGCCGTCTGCCAGGGCGGCGGCCAGCGCGTCGCGGTCGCGCGGCTGGCGCAGCGGGGGGGTCAGGCGCGCGGCGCTGTCGTAGTAACCGATGTCCTGGTCAGTCAGGTGCAGGCTGTTGATGCTGACGTCGGCGGTGATGGCCAGGCCCTCGGCCTTGGCTTGGCGCAGCAGGGCCACGCCAGCGGCGCTGGAGAGGCGGCACAGATGCACGCGCGGGCCGCCGCCCTGCCCTGCGCTGCCTTGCAGGGCGCGCATCAGCTCCAGCAAGGTGTGCAGGGCAATGGTTTCGGCCACGGCGGGCACGCCGGCCAGGCCCATGCGGGTGGCCAGCGGGCCGCTGGCGGCCACGCCGGTGCCCAGCCAGGCGTCTTGCGGGCGCAGCCACACGGCGTAGCCAAAGGTGCTGGCGTATTGCAGGGCGCGTTGCAGCACGCGGGTGTTGAGCAGGGGCACGTCGGCCTGGCCAAAGGCCACGCAGCCGGCTTCGGTCAGCTCCAGCATTTCGGTCAGCTGCTCGCCCTTCAAGCCACGGGTGAGCGCGCCCTGGGGCAGCACGCGGCTTTGGTGCAGGCGCTCAGCGCGCATCTTGAGCATTTCGACCAGGCCGGGTTCGTCCAGCACGGGGTCGGTGTCGGGCGGGCACACCAGGCTGGTGACGCCGCCTGCGGCGGCGGCGTTCATTTCGCTTTCCAGCATGTGGGCGTGTTCGTTGCCCGGCTCGCCCAGGCGGGCGCACAGGTCCACCACGCCGGGCATGACGATGCAGCCCGCAGCCGGTATGCGGCGGCTGGGCACAAAGCCTTCGGGCATGCGGCCAATGGCCACGATGCGGCCAGCGGCAATGGCCACGTCGGCCACTTCGTCGCGACCGCTGGCCGGGTCAAGCACACGGCCTTGCTCAATCAGAATCTTCATGATGCCTCAGAAAGAAAAAGGCCATTTGCGCGCTATCTACAAGGAAAGTTAGCTACCATTTTGGTAGCAATCGCATGCTTTCCCCCACGCTTTGCGTGCGGGGGCCATGCCAGGGCGCCGCACCGGCAAAGGGGGCGCGCACCCACGCCCTGCCCCTGCCAGGCTGGCACCGCTGGCGCCTGAAGGCAGCGAATGCGCTGCCGTCACACCGCCGCGTCGTCTTCTTCGCCGGTGCGGATGCGCACCACGCGGTCGATGGGGGTGACGAAGATCTTGCCGTCGCCGATCTTGCCAGTGCGCGCGGCTTTGATGATGGCGTCCACGCAGCGGTCCACGTCGGCATCGGCCACCACCACTTCAATCTTGACCTTGGGCAGAAAGTCCACCACGTATTCGGCGCCGCGGTACAGCTCGGTGTGGCCTTTCTGGCGGCCAAAGCCCTTGACTTCGGTCACCGTCAGGCCCGCCACGCCCACTTCGGCCAGGGCTTCGCGCACTTCTTCGAGCTTGAAGGGTTTGATGACGGCGGTGATTTGTTTCATGAATCCATCTCCTCAACAAATGGGTGGCACAAGCAAATACGCTCTATTGTGCGGCAGGGCGGGTGGCCGTCAGGGCCTGAAGCCGCTGGTGATGGGGTAGCGCCAGTCTTTGCCGAAGCTGCGGTGGGTCACGCGCGTGCCGGGCGCGCCTTGCTGGCGCTTGTATTCGCTGATGCGCATCAGGCGCAGCACCTGCTGCACGTGCTCGGGGGCAAAGCCTTCGGCCAGCAGCTCGGCGCGGCTGGCGTCTTGCTCCATGTAGCGGGCAATGATGGCGTCCAGCACCTCGTAGGGCGGCAGGCTGTCCTGGTCGGTCTGGTCCGGGCGCAGCTCGGCGCTGGGGGGGCGGGTGATGATGCGTTCGGGGATGGGGTTGGCCACGGTGCCAAAGGGGTTGTGCGCGTTGCGCCAGCGCGCCAGCTCGAACACGCGGGTCTTGAGCACGTCCTTGATGGGTGCAAAGCCGCCGCACATGTCGCCATACAGGGTGCAGTAGCCGGTGGCGTATTCGCTTTTGTTGCCGGTGGTCAGGATCAGGTGGCCAAGCTTGTTGGACAAGGCCATGAGCATGAGGCCGCGGATGCGCGCCTGCATGTTTTCCTCGGTGGTGTCGGCCCCTCGGCCGGGCCACAGCGGCGCCAGGGTGGCGCCCAGGGCTTCGAAGGCGGGCAGGATGCTCAGCTCGTCGTAGCGCACACCCACGCGCTGGGCCATTTCGCGCGCGTCTTGCACGCTGATGCCGGCGGTGTAGGGGCTGGGCATCATGACGCAGTGCACGGCATCGGCACCCAGGGCGTCCACGGCCAGGGCCAGCACCAGGGCCGAATCGATGCCGCCGGACAGGCCCAGGGCCACGCGCTGAAAACCGTTTTTGCGCACGTAGTCGCCCAGGCCCAGCACCAGGGCGTGCCACAGCTCGGTCAGCTCGTCCATCAGCGGGGCGGTTTGCGCGTGCAGGCGCAGCGGGCCGTGGGCGCCGCCTTCGCGCTGCGCGCGCAGCGGCCACAGGGCGGTGGCAAAGCCAGGGGCGCGCCCGGCTAAGCCGGCATCGGCGTTCAGGGCAAAGGAGGCGCCTTCGAACACCAGCTCGTCCTGCCCGCCCACCAGGTGCGCATACACCAGCGGCAGGCCGCAGGCGCGCACGCGCTCGGCCATGCGCGCTTCGCGCACGCGGCCCTTGCCCAGGTGGTAGGGCGAGGCGTTGAGCACGGCCAGCAGCTCGGCCCCGGCGGCCTTGGCCTGCGCGGCGGGGCCGTCGACCCAGGCGTCTTCGCAGATGAGCAGACCCACGCGCACGCCGGCCACGTCCAGCACACAGGGTTGCTCGCCCGGGGTGAAGTAGCGGCGCTCGTCAAACACCTGGTAGTTGGGCAGGGCCTGCTTGCAATAGGTGGCGCGCACCTGCCCGCCTTGCAGCACGCTGGCGGCGTTGGCGCGCCCGCCGCCGGCCAGCGCCAGCGGGTGGCCGGCCACCACGGTCAGGCCCGGCCAATCGGCGCTGGCGCGGGCCACGGCCTGCAGCGCTTCGTCACAGGCGGCCATGAAGTCGGGGCGCAGCAGCAGGTCTTCGGGGATGTAGCCGCTGATGGCCAACTCGGGCGCCAGCAGCAGCTGCGCGCCCTGTGCGTGGGCGGCGCGGGCCGCGTCAATCAAGGCTTGCGCGTTGCCGCGCATGTCGCCCACGGTGAAGTTGTGCTGGGCAATGCAGATGGAAAGGCTCATGGCAAGAAGGCGAAAAAAAGCAAACGGGCAGCGCCCGCAGGTCAGCAGGCTGAAGGTGTGCTGGCGTGAAGACTGAGCTGGCCTTGCGCATCCAGCGTGTACCACACACCTTCGCGCAGCAGGCGCCAGCGGCCGCAGCCCAGGTCCTCAAAGCCGCTGAAGCCCAGGGCATCGGGCAGGGGCTGGCCGTCGTCGCGATAGACCTGGTAGCCCGGCGCGGCGGCGCCCAGATCGGGCGCGCTGGATTCGCCCGCTGCCGCCTGCGCCGGTGTGTGGCTTTGCGGGTGTTGCAGCACGAAGCGGCCCTGCCCGCTGGCCAGCAAACGCCCCGGCAAAGGCTGCCCCAGGGGTTGCAAGCCGCCGGTCAGGCTGTAGCGGTAGCGGTGCACCTGCCCGTCGGCGCTGGTAAAGCGCAGGGGCTGGTTTTCTTGCAGCACCGGGCAAGGCTGGCCTGCGGGTTTGGGCACGGGCCCAGGCAGCAGCGGCTGGCGCTGGGCATTGACGTAGTGGCAGGCCGTGTCGGCTGGATCGTGCAGGGCCAAATAGGCCAATGCGCCGCCGGGCGCAGTGTGCAGCGCGAACGCGCGCGTGGCGGGCCAGTCCAGCAGTGTGCCGTCGGGCAGGAAAAAGTCCACGCGGCGGCTGGGCGCATCGGCCAAGCCACCGCCTTGCCCAAACAGCAACCAGGGCATGCGCCCGTCACCGGTGAGCACGCCGCTGGCCTGGTAGCGCGTGGGCACCACTTCGCGCAGGCTGCGCACGTCCAGCAGGCCCGCGCCCTGCCCGCCCGGCCCGGTGGCATGCACCTGCCGCAGCGGCATGCCGGGCGTGGGCGGGTAGCGGTTTTGCAGTTCGCTGGCGGCGCCCTGGGCCGCGTAGCCGTGGGGCGAGCGCGCCACCACTTGGCCCTTGTGCAGGCGTGCGTAATGCGTGGCCCCGGCGCGGGTGAAGGACAGCAGCACGCTGCCAGACTCGCGTGCAGCGCGCGTGCCGGGAGGTTGCGGCGGCTGCGGCACTTGCGTCAGCGGCCCATCGAAAGGCCCGTCCAGCACGTCTTGCCCCAGGGCCGTGAGCAGCCAGGCCTGCGCACCCCGCTGGGCCAGAAAGCCGGTGACACCACCCAGGCTGGTGCTTTGCAGGCTGTCGAACGCCCCCAGCCGGGCGGCTGCGCGCAAGGCATAGCGCAGGCAAGACTGGCCTGCCTCGGTGCTGGGCACGGCACGCACGCGGCGGTGCCAGTCAATATCGGTTTTCATCGCGCCTTTGGCGCCGGCGGGGGTGTAGCCCCGATAGGCACCAGAAGCGCACGGCTGCACGGGCTGTGCGAACGCGCAGGACGCGCCTGCGGCGGTCAGCAGCCCGGCAACGGCAAGGGTGTGAAAAGGGAAACGGCAAGTCAAACGCAACATGGGAGGGCAGCATAGCGGCGTTGGGCAAACCCGGGCCGCAGTCAGTCAAAAACGAGGTTACAGCCAGCCAGGGCTACAGCGGCAGGGCGCATTGCACCGGCTTGGCGCCCAGCAGTTGCACGCATACCTGCGGATCGATGCCAATGAGGTAGCCCCGCCGCCCGCCGTTGATGGCGATGCGCGGCAGCGCCAGGATGCTTTCTTCCACAAACACCGGCATGGCCCGGCGCGTGCCAAAGGGCGAGGTGCCGCCTACCTGGTAGCCGCTGTGGCGCTCGGCCACGGCAGGCTCGCACGGCTCGACCGACTTGGCGCCGATCTGCCGCGCCAGCTGCTTGGTGCTGACCTTTTGGTCGCCGTGCATCAGCACGATCAGCGGACGCGCCTTGTCGTCCTGCATCACCAGGGTCTTGACCACCGCATGCGGGTCAAACCCCAGCACCGCCGCGCTGTGCGTGGCCCCGCCGTGGACCACGTAGTCGTAGGGATGCTCGGTAAAGGCCACGCCCCGCCCGCGCAGCAGCGCGGTCGCGGGGGTCTGGCTGACGTGGGAGGATTTGCTCATGGTCCAAGGCACAGCACGTTCATCAGCAAGCCAGCGGGTGACAGATCACAGCCGCCAGCGGGCAGGGGCGGCATGTTAGCGCCTGCCTTGACCACCGCATTCCGCCGCACCCCACCGCATTCAAGCCGCGACGCTGGCACCCACGCCTGCGGCGGGCGTACCGGCCGCTTTGTCCGACACCCCGGCCGATTCAAAGCTGGCCATCTCGTTCAGGATGGCGCAGGCGCTTTGCAGCAGCGGCCAGGCCAGGGCCGCGCCGCTGCCTTCACCCACGCGCAGGGCCATGTCCAGCAGCGGCTCGGCCCCCAGCGCGGCCAGCAGGCGCGCGTGGCCGCGTTCGTCGGAGCGGTGGGCAAACACGCAGCGCTGCACCACGTGCGGCGCCAGGCGCGTGGCCACCAGCACGGCGCTGCTGGCGATGAAGCCGTCCACCACGATCACGCGGCGCTCGTGCGCGGCTTGCAGCACGCTGCCGACCATGGTCGCAATCTCGAAACCGCCCAACGCGGCCAGCACGTCCAGCGGTGCGGTGGCAGCGGCATTGGCCGCCAGCGCCTGGCGCAGCACGGCCACTTTGCGGGCCATGCCCGCCGCGTCCAGCCCGGTGCCGGCGCCGGTGACGTCGGCCACGTCCAGGCCGGTCAGGCGCGCGGTCAGCGCGGTGGCGGCGCTGGTGTTACCAATGCCCATTTCACCCAGCAGCAGCGCGTTGCCAGGCAAGTCACGCACCAGGGCGATGCCGTTGGCCAGCGCCTGCCGGCATTGCGCGGCGCTCATGGCCGGGCCTTGGCTGAAGTCTTGCGTGCCGGGGGCGATCTTGCGCAGCAGCAGGCCGGGCGCGGGGGCAAAGTCGTGGCGCACGCCGCAGTCCACCACCGTCTGGGCCAGGCCGTGCTGGCGCGCCAGCACGCTCACCGCCGCACCGCCAGCCAGAAAGTTGCCCACCATTTGCCAGGTCACGTCGCTGGGATAGGCCGATACGCCGCGCGCGGCCACGCCATGGTCGGCGGCAAACACCAGCACCTGCGGCGCGTGCAGGCGCGGCTCGGTCGTGCCCAAAATCATGCCCAACCGGTGCGCCAGCGCCGCCAGGCGGCCCAGCGCGCCGTGGGGCACGGTTTTGCGGTCGATCTTGTGCTGCAAGGCGGCGGCCAGGGCCGTGTCGTGCAGGTCTTGGACAATGGGCAAATGAGGTGGCTCGGCAGTCATCACGGCAGACATCACACAAGGGGGTTTTTCTCATGCACACGCTTGCGCAAACGGGTTTTTCACAGCAGGCCGGCGCCTACGCCCGCGGGCGGCCCGATTATCCGCAGGCCCTTGCTGCCTGGCTGCGCGATGCGCTGGGTTTAGGCCCGGGGCAGCAGGTGGGCGATGTGGGGGCGGGCACGGGCAAGTTCACGGCGCAGCTGCTGCACACTGGCGCCAGCGTGGTGGCCGTGGAGCCGCTGGATGCCATGCGCGGGCGCATCGCGCCGCATGAGCGCCTGCGTGTGCAGGCGGGCACGGCCGAGGCCACGGGGCTGGCCAGCGCCAGCCTGGATGCGCTGGTCTGCGCGCAGGCTTTTCACTGGTTTGCCAGCCGGGCGGCGCTGGATGAGTTTGCGCGCGTGCTCAAGCCCGGTGCGCCGCTGGTGCTGGTGTGGAACGTGCGCGATGCGTCGGTGGATTGGGTGGCCGAGCTGATGCGCATCATCACCCCGCACGAAGGCGATGCGCCGCGCTTTGAAAGCGGCGCCTGGCGCCAGGCGTTTCCTCACCCGGCCTTCGGGCCGCTGCAAGAGACGGTGTTCGCGCACGTGCACGAAGGCCCGCCTGAGCAGGTCATCATGGACCGCTTCATCTCCGTCAGCTTCATTGCCGCCTTGCCCGCCAGCGTGCAGGCGCAGGTGCGCCAGCAGTTGCAGCAGCTGATAGACACGCACCCTGCCCTGCGCGGCCAGCAGGTGCTGCGCTTTCCGTATCAGACGCGGGTGTTCGTGACCCGGCGCCAGTGAGTGGCCAAAGTTACCGAAGCAGCGCCGCCAGCGCGCCCGGCGCAAAGGCGCGCGCCATGTCATCGGCCAGGCCGTCGAACACCGCGTCCAGCGACGGCGCGGCCGCGCCGAACAGCGCGCGCAGCACGGCTGCGTCTTCAAACAGGCCGTGCAGGTAGCAGCCCAGCACGTTGCCTGCGGTGTTCTGCCAGGCCAGGCCGGGCATGACCTCGCGCGCCACATCGCCCTTGGTGGCCAAGGCGGGGTGCTGGGCGGTTTGGCCGCTGTGGATTTCGTAGCCGCTGACGGGCACACCGGCCAGCGCACGCCAAGGACCGCGCACGTCGCCAAAGCCGGTGCTGGTCGGGCGCACGGTTTTGCGCGGCTCAAAGCTGGTGACCAGGGGCAGCAGGCCCAGGCCGGGGGCGTTGCCCTGGCTGCCGGGGCTTTCCACGCCGTGCAGGTCGATCAGCGCCTCGCCCAGCATTTGCAGGCCGCCGCATATGCCCAGCACGCGCCCGCCCGCAGCGGCATGCTGGGCAATGGCCGCATCCAACCCCTGCGCGCGCAGCCAGGCCAGGTCTGACACGGTGGCCTTGCTGCCGGGCAGGATGAGCGTGTCGGCCCCGGCCAGATCGGCCGGGCGGCGCGCCCAGCTCAGACGCAGGCCGGGCACGTTTTTCAGCGGCTGGAATTCGTCCAGGTTGCTGATGCGCGGGTAGGCAATGACGGCGATGTGGCGAATGGGTGAAATTGGGGTCAGATCACGATTTTCGCCACAATCTTCGCTATTTTTTATATAGCTGCTCGCACGCTCTGGGTGCGCGCCAATGGCCGATTTGGCTTGTAATGTCTCTGCCCTGCCCGCGCTGGGTGTGTCATCAAACACACCGTCTTCTTCAGGCAAGCCGTGGCCGCGCCGCAGGGGCAGCACGGCCAGGGTGGGCACGCCGGTGAGCTGCTGCAACTGCTCAGGCGCAGGGGCCAGCAAGGCGGCGTCGCCCCGGAACTTGTTGAGCACAAAGCCGCGAATCAGCGCCCGGTCATCGGGCGGCAGCAGCGCCCAGGTGCCGTACAGGTGGGCAAAGGCGCCGCCGCGGTCAATGTCGGCCACCAGCAGGCAGCGCGCCTGCGCATGACGGGCCACACGCAGATTGACCACGTCGCTTTCATACAGGTTGATCTCGGCGGGCGAGCCCGCGCCTTCAATCACCACCAGATCGTGCTGCGCCCGCAGCGCATCCAGCGCGGCGGCAATGTGTGGCCACACCTGCGCACTGCGCTGGCGCCAGGGTAGCGCGCCCAATGCTGCGTGGGCCTGGCCCATCAGCACCACCTGGCTGCGAGTGTCGGCTTCAGGTTTGAGCAGCAGCGGGTTCATGCCCACGTGCGGCGCGGCGCGCGCGGCCAAAGCCTGGAAGTACTGGGCACTGCCCATTTCGCCCCACTGCCCGTCTGGCCCCGGCACCACGCGGGCGTTGTTGCTCATGTTCTGCGCCTTGAAGGGGGCCACTTTCAAGCCCTGGTTGGCGTAGTGGCGGCACAGGGCCGTGGCCAGCCAGCTTTTGCCGGCGCCAGAGCTGGTGCCCAGCACCATGAGGCAGGGGGCCAGGCGGCTCATGAGGCGGGAGCGCGGCGGGCACGCTTTTTGGCCGCAGCGGCGGGGAGCAGCACGCTGCTTTGCTGCTGGTAGAGGGTGAACAAAAAGGCCACGCGATCGGCGTCGCTGGCGTAGGCCTTGGGGCCGCCGGCCAGTTGGTAGGCCTGGTCCACGGCTGCGTCGAGCTTTTGGTGGGCTTTGAGCAAGTTGGCGGGCATGGTGAGGGGATCGTACAAGTCGGCCAGGCTGCTGCCGGGGTGGGCGGCGCGGGCATCGAGCACGGCTTGCGCAGCGGCTTCGATAGCGGCCTGGGCTTTTTGCACTTGCGCATCGGGCGTTTGGGCCGCTGCATCGGCTGGGGTAAAGGGCCAGGGGAAGTTGTTGTAGACGATATGCGCAGAGTAGAGAAAGCGGCTTTCCAGGCGACCACAGACACGCTGGACCCAGGCCATATGCATCGACGAATGCAGTACGCCAAAGTGCACCAAGCTGGCATCTGGCACTAGCCGCATCCGATCGCTTGTCAATGTGCCGGCATCCAAGAACCCCAGCGGGATATACGGGCGCCGCTCGGACGATACACAAGGAATCGCCAGATAGTTGCCTGAAGGAAAGAACTCCACATGAAACCGTGTCGGCATTGCCGCCAGTTTCTTGGTCGGTGCGCTCTTGCTGGCCTGCCGGAATTCCTTCACTGTTTGTACGCGCTTCATGGCTTCAGGCATAGCGCGCAGCTCAGCAGGCGGGGTGTCACCCAGCCACAAGCACCAGCGCTCGTAGCCATGCAGAAATTCGTCCGCACCCAGCCAGCGGCGAAACCACTTGGCGCTGGCCGGCTCAAGGGCGATGAAGGCATCGCGCTCGGCGGTTGTGAACAGGTAGTTGCCATCGTCAATAGGCTTATTACCGACTCCGATCTCGGGCACGAGGCAAATCGGCTTGCTGCGCCTTGGCACCACTACATCGGGCGCATCGACGAGGTAGGGGTTGATGTTGCTGGCGGGCACAGCGGTGGGTTCACCCTTGATGTCGGCGTATTCGTAGATGACTTTGCCCGGCAGGTCTTGCAGGCCAAAGCCGACGATGACGCAGTGCACGGCGGCCTTGCCGCGCGCTTCGTTGCTCCAGGCAAAGGTGCGGTGGGCAAAGTGGATGTGTACGCCCTGCGCCAGCAGCCAGCCCCACAGGGCGCCCACTTGTTCGCCCTGGGTGATGCTGTTGGTTGAAACGAACGCGCAACGCGCGTTCGTTCGTTCGTTCGGTCGGTCG
>JAUNHQ010000001.1:102228-137292 GCA_030535425.1 Pseudomonadota bacterium
AGTCTTCTCTGATCGAGGTTCCCAGATATCTCGTGGCTTTGACGTACCAGGCGGCCACCAGGTCGAGCAGGCCCGCGTTGTCGATACCAGCAAACACGGCGCGGGTGTCGGCGCGCTGGGCGTCGTTCATGAACTTGGCGCCCACAAATGGCGGGTTGCCCAGCACATAGCTGCACCGGCTGGCAGGCAGCACGCTGTTCCAGTCAAGCGTGAGGGCGTTGCCGTGCACGATGCGGGGGCTGGTGACCAGCGGGATGCGGGCAAAGTACAGGCCAAATTCTTCGCTGGCGCGCAGGTTCATCTGGTGGTCGATCAGCCACAGGGCCACCTGGGCGATCTGGGCGGGGAATTCCTCGATTTCGATGCCATAGAACTGATCGACGTTGACGCCGATGAGCTGGTGCACGTCCACGCTTTGCTGGCCGGTGTGGCCTGCCAGGGCGGCGGCGGCGCGCAGCACGTCAAGTTCCAGCAGGCGCAGCTCGCGGTAGCTGATGACGAGGAAGTTGCCGCAGCCGCAGGCGGGGTCGAAAAAGGTGAGGCGGCGCAGTTTTTTGTGAAAGTCGAACAGTTTGTTGCGCTGGCGTTTGGCTTTTTCAAATTCGGCGCGCAGCTCGTCCAGAAACAGCGGGCGGATGAGCTTGAGGATGTTTTCTTCGCTGGTGTAGTGCGCGCCCAGGTGGCGGCGGGCTTGCTCGTCCATGATGGACTGGAACAGGCTGCCGAAGATGGCGGGGCTGATGGCCGACCAGTCGAGCGTGCAGGCATCCAGCAGGGAATTGCGGGTGGCGGTGTCAAAGTCGGCAATGGGCAGGTATTCTGCGAACAGGCGGCCGTTGATGTAGGGGAAAGCGGCCAGTTGCTCGTCCAGGTTTTTGCTGCGCTGGCCTTCTGGGGTGTTGAGCACCTGAAACAGTTGCGCCAGCCGGGGGCCCAGGTCGCTGCCGTCTACAGCGGTGCGCTCTTCAATGAAGGCCCGGAAAGCCTGGGCGGGCTGGAAGATGGCGGTGTCGTCGGCAAACAGGCAAAACAGCACGCGCACCAGCAGCACTTCAAGCGGGTGGCCGCTGTAGCCGGCTTTTTTCAGGGCGTCGTGCAGGCGGCCCATGCGTTCGGCGGCCTGGATGTTGACGGGGTTTTGCGGCTCAATGCGCTGGGCTTTGTAGCCCGCCACAAAGCCGAACAGGCGCACGTGTTTGTGCAGCTCGGCCAGGGCAAATTCGGTGTAGTGGCCGGTTTGGCCGCTGGCCAGTTCGTAGACGCGAAAGCGGGCAAAGTCGCTGACGATGATGATTTGGGGCAAATCCCGCTCGGCAATGCCGGCCAGGTAGTCGCTGGCCTGGGCAAAGGCTTTGTCCAGGTCTTTGCCACGGGACTTTTGTTCCACCAGCAGCATGCCGGGCCAGAAGAGATCGACAAAGCCGGTGGCGCCGCCGTGTTTTTTGACGTTGAGCTCAAAAGTGGCCACGCGCTTGTTGGTGATGCCGAAACACTCAAAAAAGTCGATCCAGAAGGGCTTGGCTTCGGAGTCTTCGTTGGCGGCGTCGGCCCAGCGGCGGCTGAAGGCCAGCGCGCGGGATTTGATTTCGTTCCAGGACAGAGGGGTTGGCATGGGTGGAAGGGAAACAGGGTTGGGCGCGGGGTGAAATTGGAATCATCGCTGCTTGCCAGCATGGCCGCGCGGGCCATGGCGCATCAGCGCGGGGCTTTTTCCCATTTGTGCCGGGCCGTTCAGCAAGGCCATGCTTTCAGCGCCTCCACCAGCGCATCCTGCCCCTCAGGCGCCACCACCGCCAGGCGCACGTGGCCGGGCAGGCCAAAGCTGGCGCAGTCGCGCAGCTTGATGCCGCGCGCGCGCAGGGCAGGCAGCAGGTTTTTTAAGTCAAACAGGCCGTTTGCGCCCGTCTGGCGCGTGGGAGCAGCTACAAAAAAGTTAGCATCACTGGGCAGCACCTGCCAGCCCAGCCCGGCCAGCAAGGCGGTTTGGCGGGTTTTCCACTGGCGCAGGGTGGCGCGGCATTCGTGCAGCCAGTCGTGGGCGGCGATGCTGGCCCAGTGCTGAAGCAGGGCCACGCCGTGCGCGCCCACGGGCCAGGAGGGGCTAAGGGCCTGCACGCGGGCGAGCAAGGCGCTATCGGCCTGCGCGGGGGCAATGGCGTAGGCGGCGCGCACGCCAGTCAGGCCCAGGGCTTTGTTGGGGGTGATGAGGCGCCACACGCTGTCAAGCGTGGCGGCGGCCAGCGCGCAGGTGCCGGACAGGCGCAGGGGCGCGTAGGCTTGGTCGAGCACCAGGGTTTGGCCGGGCTGCAAGGCGGCGGCCAGCGCGGGCAGGCTGGCATCGGGCTGGCCTAGGGGGCTGGAAGGCTCGCACGCCCACAGCAGGGCGGCGCGGGGTGCGTCGGGTGTGGGGTGCAGGCCGCTGGCATGGGCGGCGCGGGCATAGTCGCCATAGGCGTGCGCGGGCAGCCAGACCTGGCCGGCGCCCTGCCCTGCGGCGGCGGCGTGCAGGGCCACGGCGGTGCTGATGCGCTGGATGAATTCGCTGCCGCTGGCGGCCAGCACGATGCGCTCAGGCGCGACGTGGTGCCAGGCGGCCAGCTGCACGCTGAGCTGGATGTAGGCCGGGTCGGGGTAGTGGCGCGCGTCGGCCTCGCGCAGCGCTTGCACGGCGGGGACATAGGGGCCGCAGGCGTTGGCGTTGGTGGACAAGTCCCACGCGGGCACACCCAGCGCGTCAGGCCCGCCGTGCAGGGCAGGCAGGGGGTGAAAGCTATGGTTTAGATAGCTGCTCGCGCTTGTCTGGTGCGCGCGAAAGGCGTTTTCTTGCATCAGTCTATGCCCCGGCCAGCCACACACCCGCACCAATGGCGGCGCAGCACAGCAGCGTGGCGGCCAGCGCGCAGCGCGAGCCGATGGCGCAGGCGCGCAGGGTGTCGGCTGCGGTGGGGCTGCGGCCCTGGGGGTTGAGGGCGTACACGCCGGGCTTGCGCAAATGCACGCCCAGGCCAATGGCCATGGCGGCCATGGGCCAGCCGCTGTTGGGCGAAGGGGTGCGCACGGCTTCTTGCCGCAGCCGCCCCGGCCCCTGCGCGCCGCCCAGCAGGCGGATGAGCGCGGCGGTGATGCGCGCGGGCAGCCAGGCCAGCACATCGTCGGCCCGCGCGGCCCATTTGCCGGCCCAGGCCCAGTCGTGCCCGCCGCGCTCGCCGGGGTAGCCCCACATGGCATCGGCCGTGTTGGCCAGGCGAAACAGCGCCGCGCCGGGCAAGCCCAGCAGGGCCAGCCAGAACAGCGGGGCCACCACCGAGTCGTTGAGGTTTTCGGCCAGGCTTTCAATGGCGCTTTCCCGCCCCTGGTGTTCGGTCAGGGCCGACACAACGCGGCGGAACCGGCGCGCCACCAGCGCGCGGCCCGCCGCCACGCCGTGCTGGGTGAGTGCGCGCTCCACGGCCAGCACTTCGTCATGCAGCATGGCCCAGGCCATCAGGGGCTTGAAAAACAAGGCCAGCGCCAGCGCAGCCAGCCACAGGGGCTGGGTCAGCACCCAGGCTTGCAGCAGCCAGGCCAGCGCAAACACCGCCGCCGCCGCGCCGCACCACGACAGCGCCGCCATGCAAAAGATGCGCGCATCAGTCAGCACGCGCGGCTGCCCCACGCGCGGGGCCAGCCGCTGGCCCGCCCAGGCCAGCCAGCGCCCCATCCACACCACGGGGTGCCAGCGCACGGGCGGCTCGCCCAACAGGCGGTCAATGGCCAGGGCAAAGGCGGGCACGCAGGCCAGCACAAGGGCGGCTTGTGTGTCGGCCGCCGTGACATAGAAGAAAAACGGCATTCAAAACGCCTCGGTGGTGTTGCGTTTTCGGCGGCGGCGCGGGCGCACGCGGTAGGGACGGCGCCCGCAGCAGAGGCAGGCGTCTTCACCCGTGGTGCTGCGCACACTCTCCAGGGGACTGAGGCCGCAGCAGGGGCATTCCACGTCATCCATGTCTTGCCGCAGGACGGGGGCAGATTTTTTGCGCCACATGTCTTCCAGCACCCAAACCGCACCCCAAAGCAGGATGAAAGGAGTCAGTAGAAAAACCAGTCCCGCCACAGCGATGAACGCCAGCAGCAGGTATGTCCAAACATCGCTCATGTCGCGGCCTGTCTGGCTGTTTGATTTGACCTGACGGGTTAGGACGCCGCTGCATCCAGCGCCGGCACGCCGGGCACGCCCGCGTGGGCGTACATGCCCAGCCGCTGCATGAGCTGGCGGTCGCCCTCCACTTCAGGATTGCCGGTGACCAGCAGTTTTTCGCCATAGAAGATGCTGTTGGCCCCGGCCAGGTAGCACAGGGCTTGTACGGCTTCGCCCAGTTGCTGGCGGCCGGCGGACAGGCGCACGCGGGCGGTGGGCATGGTGATGCGGGCGGCGGCAATCATGCGCACGAATTCAAACGGGTCCAGATCGGGCTGATCGGCCAGCGGGGTGCCTTGCACTTTCACCAGGTGGTTGATGGGCACGCTTTCGGGCACTTCGGGCAGGTTGGCCAATTGGGCAATGAGGGCGGCGCGCTGGCGGCGGTTTTCGCCCATGCCGACGATGCCGCCAGAGCACACTTTGACACCGGCGCCGCGCACGCGGTCCAGCGTGTCCAGGCGGTCCTGGTAGTCGCGGGTGCTGATGATTTCGCCATAGAAGTCGGGCGCGCAGTCGAGGTTGTGGTTGTAGTAGTCCAGGCCCGCGTCGCGCAGGCGTTCGGCCTGGCCGTCGGCCAGCATGCCCAGGGTGACGCAAGCTTCCAACCCCACGCCTTTGACGGTGCGCACCAGCTCGGCCACGGCGTCGATGTCGCGGTCTTTGGGGGCGCGCCAGGCCGCGCCCATGCAAAAGCGGGTGGCGCCGGCGGCCTTGGCGGCTTCGGCAGCTTTTTTCACTTCGCCGCTGGCCATGAGCTTTTCGGCTTTCACGCCAGTGTCGTAGTGCACGGACTGGGGGCAGTAGCCGCAGTCTTCAGGGCAGCCGCCGGTTTTGACACTGAGCAGCGTGGCCAACTCGACTTCGTTGGGGTCAAAGTGCTGGCGGTGCACCTGCTGGGCCTGCCACAGCAGGTCGTTGAAGGGCAGGTTCAGCAGGGCTTCGACCTGCTCCACGCGCCAGCGCGGGCTGTCGGCGGGCAAAGCAGCGGGCTGGGGGGCAAGGCGGCGGTGCAGGGTGATGGGGCGTTCACTGTCGGCTGGGTTCATGGCGTGGCTTGTCATCGTGAAAAAGCAAAACGTGCCGGCGTTTATAGCGCCTGCGGCCGCTTAAGAAAGCCTTAAGCCACGCCGCGCACCATCGCCGCCCTGATTGACCGACCCGGGGCGGATGGCAAGCCGCTCAGCCCATACATGCTTTTATCCGTGAGAAACCGCCTGCTTCAGCCGCGCGGGCCGCTGAGCCTGATGCTGGGGCTGGCGCTGTGGTTCAGCCTGGCGTGCAACTGGCCGCTGTGGGCGGCGTTGTGGCGGCATGTGTCGGCGCGTGGCGCCTCGGGTGCGGCGGTGCTGGTCGCTGCGGCGGTGGCGGTCACGGCCTTGCAGTTTGCGCTGCTGGCCTTGCTGGCTTGGCGCCGCGTGGCGCGGCCTGCGGGTGCGCTGCTGGTGCTGGCGGCGGCCACGGCAGCAGCTTTCATGCTGCAATTTGGCGTGGTGATCGACGGCGGCATGATGACCAATGTGTGGCAAACCGATGCGCTGGAGGTCAAAGGCATTTTGAACGCGCGCTGGCTGCTGACGGTGCTGCTGCTGTCGCTGCCGCCGCTGTGGTGGCTGTGGCGCACGCCCCTGGCCGCGCCAGCGCCTGGCCGCGCCTGGTGGCGCCCTGCCCTGCGCAATGGGCTGGCCATGCTGGGCGCGCTGGCCGTGGCCGTGCTGGCCGTGCTGCCGGTGTACAAGGATGCCGCCGCGCTGATGCGCAACGACAAAAGCCTGCGCTACCGCATCACCCCCAGCAATGCGGTGTACGCCACGGTCCAAAGCCTGCGCCCGCCCCAGTCGGCCAAGCCCCTGACCCCCGTGGGCGAGGACGCGCGCACCGCGCTGCCGCCCGGCGCGCGCCCGCGCCTGCTGGCGCTGGTGGTGGGTGAAACCGCCCGTGCCGACCATTTCAGCATCAACGGCTACGCCCGCGACACCACGCCCCAGCTGCGCCGCGACGACGTGCTGAGCTTTGCCGACGTCACCTCCTGCGGCACCAGCACCGCCGTGTCACTGCCTTGCATGTTCTCGCTGCAAGGGCGGCAGGCGCACCTGTCGGAAAAGCGCCGCATGGAAAACCTGCTGGACGTGCTGCAACGCGCCGGCTGGCGCGTGATGTGGCTGGAAAACCAGGCCGGCTGCAAGGGCGTGTGCGCTCGCATCCCGCGCTTTGACACAAAGCCTGCCGAACTACCCCCTGAGCTGTGCGCCAGCGACGGCGAATGCCAGGACCTGGCCATGCTGCACGGCCTGCCCCAGCGCGTGGCCCAGGCCATGCAGGCCGCCCAGGCCAGCCAGGCCCCTGGCGTGGTGGTGGTGCTGCACCAAATGGGCAGCCACGGGCCTGAATACTTTCGCCGCAGCGCCCCGGCGCTCAAAACCTTTCAGCCCGAATGCCGCCAGGCCGACTTGGGCGCGTGCGAGCGCGAGCACATCGTCAACGCCTACGACAACTCCATCCACGCCACCAGCGTGTTTCTGGCCCGCACGCTGGATTGGCTGCAAGCCGAGCAGGCGCGCTTTGACACCGCCATGCTGTATGTGTCCGACCACGGCGAATCGCTGGGCGAAAAGGGGCTGTACCTGCACGGCATGCCCTGGGCGCTGGCCCCCCGCACGCAGACCCACGTGCCCGTGCTGGCCTGGTTTTCGCCCGCCTGGCTGGCCGCCCAGCCCATGCCGGCCACCTGCCTGAAAGCGCAAGCAGCCAAAGCCTGGACACACGACAACTACGCCCCCAGCGTGCTGGGCCTGCTGTCGGTGCAGACCCAGGTCTACGAAGGCGGGCTGGACATTTTTGCCCCTTGCCGCCAAGCCGCATGACCTTCCGCCTTTCCCGCCCTGCCTCTGGCGCTGCTTTTTCCCACGCGCTTGCCGCCAGCCCTGGCGCCTGGCAGCCTGCGCGGGTCTGGGCCATGCTGGCGCTGTGCCTGCTGCCCCTGCTGGCGTGGGAGGCCAGCGGGCTTGACCTGGCCCTGGCCCACGCCATGGGCGGCAGCGCCAGCGGCTTTGCCCTGCGCGACAACGTCTGGCTCAGCAGCGTGTTGCACAGCGGCGCACGCCAGGCCGGGCTGGCCCTGGCCTTGGCGCTGGCGCTGGGCATTGCCTGGCCTTGGGGCATGCTGAAAGGGCTGACGCGCGCCGACCGCGTGTGGCTGCTGCTTTGCGTGGCGGCCTGCGCGCTCATGATCAGCCTGATCAAGCGCCACAGCGCCAGCAGCTGCCCCTGGAGCTTAAGCCCCTTTGGCGGCGCCTGGCCCTATGTGCCGCACTGGCGGCTGGGGCTGACCGACGGCGGGCCGGGCAACTGCTTTCCCGCCGGGCATGCGTCCACCGGCTTTGCTTTTTTTCCGCTGGTGTGGCTGATGCAGGCGCGCCACCGCCAGGGTGGGCGCTGGCTGCGGGCCGTGCTGGCCGTGCTGGCCGCCGGCCTGGGCCTGGGGCTGGTGCAGCAGTGGCGCGGCGCGCATTTCATGAGCCACACCCTGTGGACCGGCTGGTGCTGCGCAGCCTTCAGCCTGATGGGCTGGCAGGTGTATGAGGCGCTGCGCCAGCGCCGACTGCGGCAGTCACCCGCCCTGCCGGTTCAGGCCAGCCAGCCTTCCTGAAACGCAAGGGCCACGAAGAAAAAGAGCATGGTGGCACTGCCGCTGATGATTGCAGCGCGATCCAGGTCAACCAGCAGGGCCAGCCTTGTATCGGCATGGCCTTGGCGCTGCAATGCCCGGATGTGGCGCAGCTTTTGCCTGTTCGATCCGGGCACGCCGGGCAAGCGGGTTTTCAAAAGGCGGTCCAGAACACATGTCAGCACGAAACTGACGACCATGCCCAGCAGGCAACCAAGGGTCAAAAAAGCCGTCACACCGCTGTTCATGTGCCTTCCCACTGTGCCTGCCAAGGCGTTCCGTTTGCCATAAAAACCATAGCTGCCCGCACGTCTTACACAAGGAAATCAGGCATAAAACAGCCTGAATTCTCCCCATAAAAGGTGGCAGCAGCTTCTATTTTTGCAGCACCCATTTGCAGCCCTACAGACGCCCACGCGGCTCAGGGCGACTCGGCCCCGGCCAGCAAGGCGCCGGGGCGCAGGCCCAGGCGCTTGGGCGAGGTGTATTCGCGCCGGTAGTCCTCAAACGGCATGCTGTCGCGGCTTTCAATGGCTTTTTGCTCGGCCACCGAGGACTGCGCCAGGCCCGCAAAGCGCTGGCGCAGCGCGTCGTCATACGGCAGGCGCAGCAGCTCCTGGCGCACGTGCAGCGAACGGTCGATGGCAAATTGCTTGAAGCTGCCGGCAAACCCTTCGTTCATGGCCCGCAGCACGCGGGCCGAGGGCAGGCTGTCGGGCTGGGCAAAGCGCGCGCGCGCCAGCGCCAGCGCCTGGGCATAGGCATCGCCGCCGCAGGCGGCATCCAGCGCCTGGGCAATGGGCAGGCATTCGGCCAGCAGCTCGGCCCCCCAGTCGCTCAGCCGCACGTGCTGGCCGCCGCGCTCCAGCGTCAGGCCAGGTTCGCGCCCGCGCGCGGCGGTGCGGTGCTGGTTGCGCGCCAGGGCGGCGATTTCCTCCGGCGTGTCGGGCGGGCTGTCGGTAAGCAGGCAGTGCAGCAAGAAGATGTCGAGCACGCGGGCCGTGTCGGCGTTCAGGCCGATCGGCTCGAAAGGGTTCAAGTCGAGCAGGCGCACCTCGACATACTCCACCCCGCGCTCGCGCAGCGCGTGCAAGGGGCGCTCGCCCGGCATGATGACGCGCTTGGGACGGATGGTGCCGTAGAACTCGTTTTCGATTTGCAGCAGCGTGGTGGCCAGCTGGTTGTAGTCCCCCCCCGGGTTGCGGATGCCCACGTGCTCATAGGCCGGGTAGGGCTTGGTCAGCGCTTCTTCCAGCGAGGCGGCGTAGCTGTCCAGGCTGTTGTAGCTCACGGCCAGCGAGGCCTGCGCATCGCTTTGGTAGCCCAGCCGCCCCATGCGCAGCGAGGTGGCGTGGGGCAGGTACATGGTGTCTTCGCTCAGCGCTTGCAGCTCGTGCGCGCGCCCGGCCACAAAGCACGAGCACACGGCGGGCGAAGCGCCAAACAGCGTCAGCAGCAAAAAGGCGTGGCGGCGGAAGTTGCGGATCAGGCCGAAATAGGCGGCGCTGTCCACGCCCGGCAGCGACCAGTTGTAGTGGATGCCCGAGATGGTCTGCATGCGGCGGCCATAGCGGTGGCTCAGGCCCATGCGGTACACGCTTTTGGCGCGGCCCACGTTGCTGGTGCCGTACACGCCGATGGGGATGTTCTCGTCCGACGGCAGCCGGCAGGGCATGCTGGACACCCACAGCATTTCATCGCCCAGCGCGGCCAGCTCGTGATAAACGACTTGATGAATGTGCGTCAGCTCAGCCAGCGCGGCGGACACGTTGGCATGCACGCCGGTGACCAGCTCCAGCTGCGATTCGCTGAAGTCGGTGGTGATGTGCGGGTGCGTCAGGGGCGAGCCCAGCGCCTGCGGGTGCGGGGTGGCCGCCAGCGTGCCATCGGCACGCGTTCGCAGGCTTTCTTTTTCGATGCCGCGACGTATACCCTGCAGGCGCTGGGGCGTCAATGCGGCCAGCTTGGCCTGGAGCGTGTTCATGTCGTGCTCTTTCCTGTAGGGGCGGGGGGCTGAAGGTATCACATACCTTATGCCCCTTGCGCGGCGCCTGACACATACTCCACCCCAGATTACAGCCTGACAAGGCTGACACGGGGCTTGCCCCTGGAAGCAGCCGTGAAAAACAGCGCTCAGCCGGCTTCGCCCAGGGCTTCGAGCATGGGCTCGGACGGCACGAAAAACAGTGTGCCGGTGACGGCGCGGCTGAAGTCCAGCAGGCGGTCGTAGTTGCCTTCGGGGCGGCCGATGAACATGTTGACCAGCATTTGCTCGGTCACGGCCGGGTCGCGCGCGTAGCCGATGAAGTAGGTGCCGAATTCGCCGCGCGAGGGGGTGGCAAAGGGCAGGTTGCCGCGCAGGATGGCCAGTTCGTTGCCGTCTTCGTCTTCAATGACGTTGAGCGCCACGTGGGAGTTGCTGGGCTTGACATCGTCGGGCAGCTCGATGTCGTCGTGCTTGGTGCGGCCGATGACGCGCTCTTGCTCTTCGGTGCTCAGGGCGTTCCAGGCCGTCATGTCGTGCAGGTACTTTTGCACGATGACGTAGCTGCCGCCGGCAAAGTGCGGGTCTTCGTCGCCGATGACGACGGCCTCAAAGGCTTCCTGGCCTTCGGGGTTTTCGGTGCCGTCAACAAAGCCGACCATGGAGCGCGCGTCAAAGTAGCGAAAGCCGTGCACTTCGTCCACGGGCTGCACGGCGCTGCCCAGGGCGCGCAGGGCTTGGGTGACGAGTTCGAAGCACAGGTCTTCGGTGTCGGCGCGCACGTGCAGCAGCACGTCGCCCGGGGTGGCGGGGGCGTGGTGCTTGGCGCCGCGCAGTGCTTTGAAGGGGTGCAGGTGCGCGGGGCGCGGCTGGCCGGCAAAAAGGCGGTCCCACGCGGCCGCGCCAATGCCCACGACCAGGTTCAGGCTGCGCGCAGCCTCGCGCGTGCCCACGCTGCGGCGCAGGCCGGCGGCGTTGGCAAAGAAGTCGCGCACGGCCTGCTCGGCCGCAGCGCCGGGGGCGATGTTGAGCACGATGTAGTAGGCCGCGCCGCCGGCGCTGGCGGTGACGGCCTGGGGCTGGGGCTGTTCGCTCATCGGGGGTTCTCCTTGTGGTGCGGGCGTGTCGGGGGCTGCGGCTGGCGCTTGGCGGCTTGTCCTGCCAGTCCTGCCAGGCTCAAACCTTCCACTTGGCCAGCAGTTTTTCGGGGCTGAGGCTGTCGTAGCCTTCAAAGGGCTGGTGGATCCAGGGGTTGGTGGGCAGGTGTTCGACGGAGTAGTCGGCCTGAAAGCTCGAGCAGCCCTTGGTCCAGATGACGGCGGTGCGCAGTTCGGTGATGGGCGGGTAGTTGCTGCGCAGGCGGTCAACCACGGCTTGCAGGGTGACGCCGGTGTCGGCCAGGTCATCGACCAGCAGCACGCGGCCGGCAATCTGCCCCTTGGGGGTGGTGATGTAGTGGGCAATGTCCAGGTGGCCCTGCACTTTGCCGGCTTCGGCGCGGTAGCTGCTGGTGGACATGATGGCCAGGGGCACGTCGAAGATGCGGCTCAGGATGTCGCCGGGGCGCAGGCCGCCGCGCGCCAGGCACAAGATGGTGTCGAACTGCCAGCCGGACTGGTGCACCTTGATGGCCAGCTTTTCGATCAGGTTGTGGTATTCGTCGTAGCTTACGTACAGGTGCTTGCCGTCTTCCGTCAACATGGTTTCACTCCTTTTTTGATAGCTGCTCGCACGCGCCAGTTGCACGCAAATGCCGTTTTTGGCAATGAAAGGATCAGGCCAGGAAGGGATGCTGCACCAAGATGGTGTGGTCGCGGTCCGGGCTGGTGGAGATGAGGTGGATGGGCACGCCGGTGGCGTGTTCGATGCGTTGCAGGTACAGCCGGGCGTTGACGGGCAGCTGGTCATAGTCGGTCACGCCCACGGTGCTTTCGCTCCAGCCTTCCAGGGTTTCGTAAACGGGGGTGCAGCGGGCGATGTCGTCGGCGCCCAGGGGCAGGATGTCGATGCGCTCGCCGTCCAGTTCGTAGCCCACGCACAGCTTCAGCTCGGGCAGGCCGTCGAGCACGTCGAGCTTGGTCAGGCACAGGCCCGACAGGCCGTTGACCTGCGCGCTGCGCTTGAGCAAGGCGGCGTCAAACCAGCCGCAGCGGCGCGCGCGGCCGGTGGTCACGCCTTTTTCGGCGCCCACGGTGGCCATGTGCCAGCCGGGGGTGCCTTCGGTTTGCCAGTCCAGCTCGGTGGGGAAAGGGCCGCCGCCCACGCGGGTGCAGTACGCCTTGGTGATGCCCAGCACGTAGTGCAGCAGGCCGGGGCCCACGCCTGCGCCGGCGGCGGCGTTGCCGGCCACGCAGTTGCTGCTGGTGACGAAGGGGTAGGTGCCGTGGTCCACGTCCAGCAAGGTGCCTTGCGCGCCTTCAAACAGCAGGTTGGCGCCGCTGCGGTGGGCGTCGTTGAGCTCGCGCGAGACATCGGCCAGCATGGGTTTGATGGCTTCGGCCTGCTGCATGGCTTCGGCATAGATCGGCTCGAACTGCAATTGCCCGTCTTTCAGGTAAGGCAGCAGGTTGTCGGCAAAGCTGAGCTTGGCCGAACCCAGCAAGCCGGTGAGCACGAAGTTGTACAGCGCCAGCAGCTCGCGCAGCTTGGCGGCAAAGCGCTCGGGGTGCTTGAGGTCTTGCGCGCGCAGGGCGCGGCGGGCGATCTTGTCCTCATACGCGGGGCCAATGCCGCGGCCGGTGGTGCCGATTTTTTCGGCGCCGCCTTGTTCGCGCGCGGCTTCGCGGGCCACGTCCAGCACGGCGTGGATGGGCAGGATGAGGGGGCAGGCTTCGCTGATGCGCAGGCGCGAGCGCACTTGCACGCCGGCTTTTTCCAGCCCGGCGATTTCTTCGAGCAGCTTGGCGGGCGAGAGCACCACGCCGTTGCCGATGTAGCACACCACACCTTCGCGCATGATGCCGCTGGGGATGAGGTGCAGCGCGGTTTTCACGCCGTTGATAACCAGGGTGTGGCCGGCGTTGTGGCCGCCCTGAAAGCGCACGACGCCTTGCGCGCTTTCGGTCAGCCAGTCAACCAGCTTGCCCTTGCCTTCATCGCCCCATTGGGTGCCGACGACGACGACGTTGCGTCCGGTGGTGAAAGTGTTCATCTCACGTGCCTTCCAACGGGCGGGTGCCCTCACAAAAAAAACGGTTGCCAAAAAAACAGTGTGCGGGTCTGCTGGCGCCCAAGCCGCTGTCAGCGGCGGGCCGCCGGGGCCAGGGGCTGCACCGCCCAGCGGCCATCCACGCGGGCCAGTTCGCGGTCGCAAACAAAAGCGTCTGGCCAGGCGCCATCGCCCGCAGGCATGCACAGCACCACTTCGCCCTGCGCGCGCAGCGCGGCCACGGCCGCGTGCAGGCCGGGCGCGTCGCCCCAGGGGGCGCGAATGGCCGTGCGCGGCGGCGGCGGCGCGGCCACGCGGGCCAGTTGCTTCACATCCAGGCTAAAGCCCACGGCCGGGCGCTCGCCATCGAGCCGGTGGCCAAACACGGCGCCCACGCCGTCGTAGCGGCCGCCGCGCAGCAGGGCATCGCCAGCGCCTTGGGCGTACACGGCAAAGCGCGCGCCGGTGTAATAGTCCCAGCCGCGCGCGTCGGCCAGGTCAAAGCTGACTTGCACGCCGTCCAGCCGCTCGGCCAGCCACTTCAAAACAGAGAGCGCCTCGCGCACGCCTGTGGTGGCTGGCAGGGCTTTTTCGGCTTCATCCAGCACGCGGGCATCGCCATACAGGCCCACCAGGGCTTGCAGGCCCTGGCGCGCGGCAGCGGGAAAGCCGCGCGTCAAGCCGGCCAGCGCGCTGGCGTCCTTGGCCGCCAGCGCGGCATGCACCTGGGCCAGCACGGCCGGGTCGGCCATGACCCCGGCCAGCAGCGCACGCACGATGCGCGCATCGGCCAAGTCCACGTGCAGGCCACCCACGGCAACGGCGCGCAGGCAGTCCAGCGCCAGTTGCAGGGTTTCCAGATCGGCTTCGCGGCCGGCGTGGCCATACACCTCGGCGCCAAACTGCAAGGGCTCGCGCGTGGCGCGCGGGCGCTCGGGGCGCGTGTGCAGCACCGGGCCGCAGTAGCACAGGCGGGTCACCCCCGGGCGGGCCAGCAGGTGCGCGTCCATGCGGGCCACCTGCGGCGTGGTGTCGGCACGCAGGCCCAGCGAGCGGCCCGAAAGCTGGTCCACCAGCTTGAAGGTTTGCAGGTTGAGCGCCTCGCCCGTGCCGGTGAGCAGGGACTCTAGGTATTCGATGAGGGGGGGGATCACCAGCTCGCAACCGTAGCTGCGGGCGGTGTCAAGCAGTTGGCGGCGCAGATGCTCGATGTGGCGGGCCTCGGCGGGCAGAACATCGGCAATGTGATCCGGCAGAAGCCAGGCAGACATGGCGGGAATGCAGCTTTCGCGGGCTGTTAAAAACGCGATTCTAAAGGCCCGGCAGCGCCCTGCCCTGGTGCGGCGGGTGGGCTCAGGTCAAAGCCTTGGGCCATGCGCCTGCGGCCCCCTGCCCCAAACGACAAAAGCCGGGGCAAGCCCGGCTTTTGAAGTGCTTGGCAACGCTGGGGCACTTACTCCGGCGTGCGCATGTTCTTGAAGAACTCTGACGAAGCGGGGTCGATCACCAGCATGTCGCCAGGCTTGCCCACGCTGGCCTTGTAGGCGTCCAGGCTGCGGTAGAACTCGGCGAACTTGGGGTCTTGGCCAAAGGCCTGGCCATAGATGCGGGTGGCCTGGGCGTCGCCCTCGCCGCGCACTTTTTCGGCGTCGCGGTAGGCATTGGCCACGGTCACTTCGCGCTGGCGGTCGGCTTCGGCGCGGATTTGCTCGCCTTCGGCGGCGCCGGTGGCGCGCAGCTCGTTGGCCACGCGCTCGCGCTCGGCCTGCATGCGGCGGTAGACCGATTCGGTGATGGACTCGGAGTAGTCGGCGCGCGTGAGGCGCACGTCCACGATCTCAATGCCCCAGGGGCGCTCGCCGGAAACGGCCTCGGCCACTTCGCGCTTGACGGCGGCCATCAGCTCTTCGCGGCGGGTAGAGAGGATTTCGCGCACCGTGCGGCGGTTGATCTCCTCCTGAAAGGCGTTGCGCACCACGCGGTTGAGCTGCAAGGCGCCCGCGCTTTCGTCCAGACCCACGCTGCGGATGTAGGCCTGCGGGTCGTTGATGCGCCACTTCATGTACCAGTCAATCACCATGCGCTGCTTTTCAGCGGTGAGCATGGGCTCGGTGTCCATGCTGTCGAGCGTGAGCAAACGCTTGTCGAGGTAGTTGACGTTCTGGAACGGCGGCGGGAGCTTGAAGTTCAGCCCCGGCTCGGTGATGACGCGCTGAATTTGCCCCAGCTGGTAGACAACGCCGAACTGGCGCTGGTCCACCACGAACATGGTGGACACGGCGAGCACGAGCAGAATGAGAACGGTGGTTCCGATGAATCCGACTTTGTTCATGGCTTGCGGTCTTTTTCCGGGCGGGGTTCAGCGGGTGTCGCGCTCGCGGCTGCGGGCGCTGTCGCGCGTGCGCGCATCGGCGGCGGGGGCCGCAGCGGGCGCAGGCGCGGGTGCCGCAGGGGCAGCGGCGGGCGCAGGCGCCGGCGCGGGTGTGGCCGCGCCCGCGGCCTGCATCACCTTGTCCAGCGGCAGGTACATGAGGCTGCCGGAGCGGCTGTCCACGATGACCTTGTTCACCCCGCCATAGACTTGCTGCATGGTGTCGATGTACATGCGGTCGCGCGTGACTTGCGGCGCCTTCTGGTATTCAGCCAGCACGGAGGCAAAGCGCTGCGCGTCACCTTCG
The DNA here is from genome assembly GCA_030535425.1 of Pseudomonadota bacterium. Lineage (GTDB taxonomy): Bacteria > Pseudomonadota > Gammaproteobacteria > Burkholderiales > Burkholderiaceae_C > Ottowia. The sequence goes on from JAUNHQ010000001.1 coordinate 117,883, forward strand.
GCCTGGGCCACGATGCGGGCCTTGTAGCCCTCGGCCTCTTCCTTCAGGCGCGCGGCCGTACCGGCGGCGCGGGGCACCACGTCGTTGGCGTAGGCCTGGGCCTGGTTCTTGGCCCGCTCACGCTCCTGGCTGGCCTTGAGCACGTCTTCAAACGCGGCCTGCACCTGCTCGGGCGGGCGCACGCCACCTTGCTGCATGTTGACGGCCACCACTTCGATGCCCAGGCCGTAGCGGTCGAGAATGGTTTGCATCAAATCGCGCACGCGCGGGGCGATCTGGTCGCGCTCTTCGGCCATGGCGTTGTCCATGGTCATGTTGCCCACCACTTCGCGCACGGCGCTTTCGGCCACCTGGGGCACGGCGTCGTCGGGGTTGCGGCTGACGAACAGGTAGGCGCGCGCGTCTTTCAGGCGGTATTGCACGGCGAACTTGATTTCAACGATGTTCTCGTCGCGTGTGAGCATGGCCGACTCGCGCAGGCCGGTGCTTTTGACGATGGTGTCGCGCCCCACGTCCACCGAGCGGATGCGGGTGACGGGCACCGTTTCGTGCCGCTGAAAGGGAAAGGGCAGCCGCCAGTTGAAACCCGCGCCTACGGTGGCGTGGTATTTGCCGAACTGGGTGATGACGGCCTGCTGGCCTTCTTGCACGATGAAAAAGCCCGAGCCCAGCCAGATGGCCACGGCCACGATGCCGATCAGCCCCGCGCCAATGCCGGTGCTTTTGGCGTCGGGCTGAAAGCCGCCGCCGCCGGGCAAGCCGCCCCGCCCGCCACGGCCACCGCCGTTGCCGCCGCCAAACAGGCCGCCAAGCTTGCGGTTGAAGTCCTGCCACAGCTCATCCAGATCGGGCGGGCCCTGGTTGGCGCCGCCGCGCGGGGGCTGCTGGCGCGGGGGCTGCGGCTCGGGCGGCGGGGAGGCGGGACGGTCGGATGGACGGTCATCCGGGCGCGGCTCGTCCTGGCCTTCGCCCCGGCCCCAGCGCGGGTCGTTGAGGTTGAACATGCCCCGGATGCGCGCGGGCCAGGCGGCCAGGCGCGGGGTGCTGAAGCGGTTTTTCATGGCTTGGCTATTCGCTTGTGTAACCCATCATTGTGCCTTTGCAGGGCTGGGCGCACCCTGGCCCTGCCCTTCAAAGGCCGCTTGCGCCAGCCGCGCCAGCTCGGCGCGCAGCAGGGGCAGGCCCTCGCCCGTTTGGGCGCTGACGAAGATGCGCGGCCAGGTGTGCCCTTCGTGCGCCATCGTGTCCTGCAAGGCCACGGGGCGGCGGTCGGGCGGCAAGGCGTCGAGCTTGTTGAACACCACCAGCTGCGGCAGATGTGCCGCGCCGATTTCGGCCAGCACGCGCTGCACTTCGCTCATCTGCTCGTGCCAGCCGGGGTTGGCCGCATCCACCACGTGCAGCAGCAAGTCGGCGTCGGCCGCTTCCTGCAAGGTGGCTTCAAAGGCTTCGACCAGGCCGTGCGGCAAATCGCGGATGAAGCCCACGGTGTCTGACAGCGACACCGAGCGCCCCCCGCCCTGCGCATCGCCCAGGTAAAGCTGGCGCGTGGTGGTGTCCAGCGTGGCAAAAAGCTGGTCGGCAGCATAGGCGCGGGCCTTGACCAGCGCGTTGAACAGCGTGGATTTGCCCGCGTTGGTGTAGCCGACCAAGGAGATGTTGAAGGCTTCGCGCCGCTCGCGCTGGCGGCGCTGGGTCTGGCGCTGGCGCTTGACCTTGGCCAGGCGTTCCTTGGTGCGCTTGATGGCTTCGCCAATCATGCGGCGGTCCAGCTCAATCTGCGTTTCGCCCGGGCCGCCGCGCGTGCCGATGCCGCCTTGCTGGCGCTCCAGGTGGCTCCAGCGGCGCACCAGGCGGGTGGCCAGGTATTGCAGGCGCGCCAGCTCCACTTGCAGCTTGCCTTCGTGGCTGCGGGCACGCTGGGCGAAGATTTCCAGAATGAGCAGCGTGCGGTCGTTGACGGGCAGGCCAATGGCGCGCTCCAGGTTGCGCTGCTGCACGGGGCTCAAGGCCTGGTCGAACAGCACTTCGCTGGCGCCGTGGCTTTGCGCCAGCAGCTTGATTTCTTCGGCCTTGCCGCTGCCGACGAACAGGGCGGCATCGGGCGCCTTGCGCTTGCAGGCCAGGCGCGCCACGGGTTTGAGGCCCGCGGTTTCGGCCAGCAGGCCCAGCTCGTGCAGTTCGCCGTCGAAATGCGGCACGCCCAGGTCAACCCCCACCAGCACGGCGGCAGGTTGGGCGATGGCGGGTTCGTCAGGAAGTTGGCGAGGGGGCAAGGCGTGGGGGCAGAAGGCAAGGGCCGCCTGCGGCAGGTATTGCTATATATTCAATAGCTGCCGCCACAGACTGGACGCGCGCAAAAGGCTTATTTGCTATCAGACTCGGCGTTGTCTGCGCTGACCTGGAAGTTCACCGCGCGACCGGGGACGATGGTGGAAATGGCGTGCTTGTAGACCATTTGCGTGACGGTGTTGCGCAGCAGCACGACGTACTGGTCGAACGACTCGATCTGGCCCTGGAGCTTGATGCCGTTGACCAGGTAGATGGAGACGGGGATGTGCTCACGGCGCAGGGTGTTAAGGAAGGGGTCTTGTAGGAGTTGCCCTTTGTTGCTCACGATATTCTCCGTGTTCGGATGTTGGTTTCAGGGGGAGCGAAGTTACCACATGGGGGTGGCGCGCCAAATGACAAGGGGCGTTGCCCAAGGGGGCGTTCATGTCGGCTTGTCGGCGTAGGGGTTGTGCGCGGTTTTCATCTCGATGCGCAAGGGCGTGCCCGTCAAGTCAAAGGCCTTGCGAAAGCGCCCTTCCAGGTAGCGCTTGTAGGCATCGGTCACGCCTTCGAGCGAGTTGCCGTGCACCACGATCACGGGCGGGTTCATGCCGCCTTGGTGGGCATAGCGCAGCTTGGGCCGGTACATGCCGCTGCGCTTGGGCTGCTGAAACTGCACCGCCTCTTGCAGCAGGCGGGTGAGCTTGGGCGTGGCCATCTTGCACATGGCGGCGCGGTGCGCTTTGGCAATGGAGCCCCACAGCGGGCCCAGGCCCTGGCGCTTTTTGGCCGAGATGAAATGCAGCTCGGCAAACTTCAAAAATGCCAGGCGCGATTCGATGGAGCGCACCACCAGCTCGCGCTGGTAGTCGTCCACCGCGTCCCACTTGTTCACGGCCAGCACCACGGCGCGGCCCGCATCCAGAATGAAGCCGGCAATGTGCGCGTCCTGGTCGGTCACGCCCTGGGTGGCGTCCAGCAGCAGCAGCACGACGTTGGCCGACTCAATGGCTTGCAGGGTCTTGACTACAGAGAATTTCTCGATGGCCTCGAACACCCTGCCCTTGCGGCGCAGGCCGGCGGTGTCGATCAGCTCAAAGCGCTGGCCGCCGCGCTCAAAGTCCACCGTGATGGCATCGCGCGTGGTGCCGGGCAAGTCAAAGGCCACCAGGCGCTCTTCGCCCAGCCAGGTGTTGATGAGGGTGGATTTGCCCACGTTGGGCCGCCCGGCCACGGCCAGGCGGATAGGGCCATCTGCTTCAGGTTCAGGCTCGTCCTCCGGCTCGGGCAGGTGCAGCGCGTCCAGCGCCGCATCCAGCATGCCGCGTACCCCCTGGCCGTGGGCGGCAGATACGGGGATCACCTCGCCCAGGCCCAGCTCATAAAACTCGGCCAGTTGCGCGCCTTCGCGCATGCCCTCGGCCTTGTTGGCCACCAGCAGGCAGGTTTTGCCCAGGCGGCGCAGTTCCTTGGCGATGTCGTGGTCCTGCCCCGACAGGCCCGCGCGCGCGTCCACCACGAAGATGACCACATCCGCCTCGGCAATGGCCTGGCGCGTCTGGCGGGCCATTTCGCGGAAGATGCTGCCTTCGCCCGCCTCGGGTTCAAAGCCGCCGGTGTCGATGACGATGTATTCGCGCCGCCCCAGCCGCCCCTGGCCGTAGTGGCGGTCGCGCGTCAAGCCCGCGTAGTCGGCCACGATGGCATCGCGGCTTTTGGTCAGCCGGTTGAACAGCGTGGACTTGCCCACATTGGGCCGCCCCACCAGGGCCAGAACGGGTTTCATTGCCACCACCTTCCTCTGCCCCGCAGGCCAGAGACATCAAAAACATAGCGCCTAGCGCTTTCCCAGCAAGCGCTAAACCGGGTTTTGAAACTTAAAAACAGCGGGACGCCTGCCCCGCCCCTCCCCAGCGGGGGAAGGAAGACAGCCAAAAGGCCGCAGAGCAGGCCAACCCAGAACGCCGTGGCCGGGGCCCCCCGGCCACCAGCGTTGTCCCCTCTCAGGAGGGAAGGCGCGCCAGCGCCTCAGGGGGGAGCTTTTTACTCCGGCACAAAGCCGTACACCCCGCCATTGCGCGTGACCACCACCAGCGTATTGCCCGCCACCACAGGTGTGGCCGCAATGCCGGAGCTGTCGGTGTTCATGCGGTTCAGGGGACGGCCATCTTCGCGCGAAAGCATGTGCACCAGGCCCGTGCTGTCGCCCATGATGACAGAGCGGCCCAGCACCAGCGGGGCTGTCAGATAGCGCCACTTCAGGCGCTCACTGGCCCAGGCGCGCTCGCCCGAAGCCGCGTTCCAGGCCAGCACACGTCCATCGGATTCGGCGCCGTACACGCGCTCATCGTCACCGGCCACACCCGTGGCGCCGTTGGCCGGGCGCGTCCAGGCCACGTTGCCGCTGCTGGCATCCACGCAGCCCACAGCGGCCTGGAAAGCCCGCGCGCACACCACGCCGTTCTGGCGGCGCACACCGCCTACCAGATCGATCAGGCGCTCCACGTCATTGGTGCCGCGCGCCGCCGCCAGGGGCGCTTCCCAACGCACGCTGCCATCGTCCGGGTCCACACCTACCATGCGCCCGGCCATGCCCGCCACCAGGGTGTTGCCCACGGCCATGAGCAAGCCCGCCTGGCGCAGCACCAGCGGTTCGGCAGGGCGCTGCACGTTCCACAGCAACTGGCCACTTTGCCCGTCCAGGGCGATGAGCGAGCGGTCCGCCCCCAGCACGAACACGCGGCCACCGGCCACCAGCGGCGCGGTATAGCTTTGCGTCGGCAAGCGGCGGCGCCACAGCTCGCGCCCGCCTTCCAGCGCCACCACCTGGTTGGCCCGGGTGACGACGGCGCTCATGCGGCCATCGCTGCCCACACCGGCTGACAGCGCGTCCCCCGCGCTGGCGCGGCCCAGTTCGGCGCCGTTGCTGGCATCCAGCGTGACCACCGTGCCATCGCTGCCGGCCAGCGTCACCTGCTGGCCATGCACACTCACTTGCAGCGGCAGTTGAACGGCTGGTATGCGTGCCGTCCATGCCTGGCGCACACCCACCAGTGCCTCATTGGGCGGCAGATCGGCAGGCTTGGGGCGTGCCGATCCAGCCGCGCAGCCGGCCAGCAAGGCCGCTGCCAGCAAGCCCGTGCCCCATGCCAGGGCACGCGCAGCCGCTGGCAAAGATGTCAAAGCGCGGCGGTTGATCATGATGCAGTCCTCGCGCCCCCCGCCTCGGGGTCGATGCCCAGGGCATTGAGCTTGATGCCTACCAGGCGCCGGTATTCGCCGCTGTCGGCACCCATGCCCTGATAAGCCTTGCCGTACTCCGTGGCTGCTTCTTCACGCTTGCCTTGCAGCAGCAGCACATCGCCCCGGCGATCGGCGGCCAGCGCCACGTAATAGGCCGGAAAGCTGCCAGACAAGGTCTTGAGCGCCTCGTCATACGCCTTTTCGCCCGTGAGTACCGATGCCAGACGCAGGCGCGCGACAGATTTCAGACCGTCATTGGGCGCCTTGTCAGCCACCCAGGCCAGCGCAGCCTTGGCTTCGGTGGCCTTGTCTTTTTCGGCCAGCACCTTGGCCGCCAGCAAGGCGCCCTGGGCGCCGTAAGTGGTGCCGCCGTACTTGGCCTGCATGTCGCCCAGCGCCTGCTCCACGCGGGCCACATCGCCCGCCTCAGCTGCGGTGCTGATTTGCTCGTAGAGCACGGCCGCCAGTGTGGCCTGGCGCCGCTGCCAATACTGCCAGCCGTTCCAGGCGGCATACGCGCCCAGCACCACGATAAGCACCCAGGTGATGAGATTGCCCCACCGGTTCCAGAAATGTTTGAGCTGGTCGATCTGTTCCTGCTCTTCAAGGTCGAAATGCTGCGTGGCCATGCGTGTGAAAAAGTGATGGGATGTGCCGCCAGACAAGCGGTGCGTGAAGCGGCAAAAGATGGCAATGGCGCCACCTGGCAAGCCGCTGATTCTAGGCGCTCAGCTCTCTTGGGCTTTGCCCTGCAAGGCAGCGGGCGCAGCGGCAGCCCGCAGATGCTGCTCGTCCTGCGCACTCAGGCGCCCAGCGGCGCGGGCCGCGTGCAGCAAGTCGGGGCGCTGCTGCGCGGTCAACCGCAGGCTTTGCGCGCGCCGCCAGCGTTCGATCTGCGCATGGTGGCCGCTGAGCAGCTCGGGCGGCACGCCCTGGCCTTGCCAGACTTCGGGGCGGGTGTAGTGCGGGCAGTCCAGCAAGCCGTCCAGTGCGGGGTTGAAGCTGTCGAGCTGGTGGCTGCCCTGGGTGTTGAGCACCCCCGGCTGCAGGCGCGCCACCGCATCCAGCAGCGCCAGCGCGGCAATTTCGCCGCCCGAGAGCACGAAGTCGCCCAGGCTGATCTGGTGCGTGACGTGGCGGTCGATGAAGCGCTGGTCAATGCCTTCGTAGCGGCCGCACACCAGCACGGCGCCCGCACTGGCGGCCCAGTCTTGCACGCAGGCATGGTCCAGCCGCTGGCCGATGGGCGAAAACAGCACCACGGGCACGGGGCCGCCCTCGCCCGCTGCGGCCCGGTCGGCCTGCGCGGCGGCCAGGCAGCGCGCCAGCGGCTCGGCCAGCATCACCATGCCGGGGCCGCCGCCAAAGGGGCGGTCGTCCACGCGGCGGTAGTTGCCCTGGGCATGCTCGCGCGGGTTCCAGCAGCGCACCCGCACCTGCCCGCTGTCGTAGGCGCGGCGGGTGATGCCGGCTTGCAAAAAGGGGGCGATCAGCTCAGGAAACAGGGTGATGAGGTCAAAGCGCGGCCCGGCCCCGGTGGCAGTGTGCGTCACTGCACCGACCCCGGCTGCGGCGGCAGCTGCTCGGGCGGGGTGAACAGGCGCTGCACGTCCACCGCGTCAAAGTGCTGCTGCTGGCCGCAAAAGTCGCAGCTGACTTCAATGTCGCCACGCTCGTGCACGATGGCATCGGCCTCTTGCCGGCCCAGGCCCTGGATCATGGCGGCCACGCGTTCGCGGCTGCACGTGCAGGCAAAGCGCGGGCCGCCGTCGCCGGCCTGCGGCTCAAAGCGCAGCAGTTTTTCTTCCCAGAACAGGCGGCGCAGCACGGTGTCGACGTCCAGCCCCAGCAGCTCTTCGCGCTTGAGGCTCTTGGCCAGCACGGCGATGCGCTGGTAGGCGTCTTCTTCGCCGTCGCTGCCGTCTTCGCGCGCCACGTTGCTTTGAGAGAGGTTGTCCTGCCCCTGCACCGGCAGGCGCTGAATCAGCAGGCCAGCGGCCACTTGCTCGTCGGCGGCCAGCACCAAGGTGGTGTCCAGCTGCTCGGACTGGCGCATGTAGTGCTCGATCACGCTGGCCACGCTGCCCAGGGGCGCGCCGGCGGCGTCCACCAGCGGTACCACGCCCTGGTAGGGCTGCTGGCCTTCGCGGCGCTGGGCTGGATCAAGCGTGATGGCGCAGCGCCCGCGCCCGTGGGCATTGACCATGTCGGCCAAGCCCATGCCGGGCGTGACTTCGCCTTGCAGCGAAGCGGTGGCGCGCAGGCGCAAGTCGCTGTGCACTTCGGCCACGGCCAGCTTGACGGGGCCGTCGCCAAACACCTGCATGACCAGCGCGCCGTCGAACTTGATGTTGCCCTGCATCAGCACGCTGGCGGCCAGCAGCTCGCCCAGCAGCTCGGCCACAGGCGGCGGCCAGGCGCCGGTTTGCGTGTTGGCGGCGCGGCGGCGCAGCACCTCTTGCCAAGCGTCGGTCAGACGCACCAGCTGGCCGCGCACGGGCAGGCCGTCGAAGATGAATTTGTGAAGCTCAGACATAAGCCCGGTATCTGGGGGCAGGGGCCGGGTTAATCAACCATGGCGCCACTGCTGCGCGCCCTGGCCCTATAGCGGCTTGAGCGTGGCGCGAAAGCGCCGTGCATTTTCAATGTAGTGCCGCGCGCTTTCGCGCAAGCCTTCGATCTGCTCGGGCGTGAGCTGGCGCACCACGCGCGCGGGCGCACCCATGATCACGCTGCCATCGGCAAATGTCTTGCCCTCCGTCACCAGTGCGCCCGCGCCCACCAGGCAGTTTTTGCCAATGCGCGCGCCGTTGAGCACCACCGCGCCAATACCGATCAGGCTCTCATCGCCAATGGTGCAGCCGTGCAGCATCACCTTGTGCCCCACGGTCACGTGGCGGCCCACGGTCAGCGGTTGGCCGATGTCGGCATGCAGCACGCTCAAATCCTGGATGTTGCTGCCCTCGCCAATGGTGATGGTGTCGGTGTCCCCCCGCAGCACGCAGCCAAACCACACGCTGGCTTCCGCGCCCAGGTGCACGTTACCCATCACCTGCGCCGAATCGGCAATCCACGCCGTCGCATCCACCTGCGGGGCCACGCCATCCAGTTCATACACCGCCACGGGCATCTCCTTTTTTTCTGTTCAACCAAGGGCTGCCTACAATTTTAGGGATGCACCTGCGCGCCCTTGCCCTCCAAGCCCTTGGCGAACCCGATGTTGAGCAAAAACTGGCCTTAGCGCTTGATCTGCACGTGCGAGCAGCTACTTATTCGATAGCACCTGAGGCGGTATTGCCCGAATCCGCCGCCCTGCCCGGCCGCCCGGCCCGGCCCGTGCTGACCAACCCGGCCCAGGTGCCCCAGCGCAGCGTGCACACGGCCGAAGGGCGCGCCGCGCTCGTGCATGCCATCTGCCACATCGAGTTCAACGCCATCAACCTGGCGCTGGACGCCGTGTGGCGCTTTGCCGGCATGCCCGAGGCGTACTACCTGGACTGGCTGCGCGTGGCCGCTGAAGAAGCGCAGCACTTTCGCCTGCTGCACCAGCACCTGCAAACGCAGCTGGGCCACCGTTATGGCGACTTTGCCGCGCACGACGGACTGTGGGCCATGTGCGAAAAAACCCAGGGCGACATCACCGCCCGCATGGCCCTGGTGCCGCGCACGCTGGAAGCGCGCGGCCTGGACGCCACGCCCCTGATCCAGCGCAAACTGCGCGCCGTGGGCACACCCGACGCGCTGGCCGCCTGCGACATTCTGGACATCATCTTGCGCGACGAAATCGGCCACGTGGCCATTGGCAACCGCTGGTACGGCTGGCTGTGCCAGCGCCAGGGGCTGGACCCGGTGGCCCATTACCGCACCCTGGCCCAGCACTACGGCGCGCCGCGCCTGAAAGGCCCGTTCAACCTGGCCGCGCGCGCGCAAGCCGGCTTTGCCCCCGGCGAGCTGGCAGCGCTGGGCGCTAAGGCGCCCTGAAAACACCGGTGCAAGCCATACGGATTCAACATGGGCGAGCTCAGACGCGCCCGGCCATCCCATCTCATCACGCCATGCCGTCATCCGGCATGGCCGGCGCATCCGGCGCGTCCAGCGCACGGGGGCACAGCGCCGCCAGACGGGGCAGTGCGGCCAGGCTGTTGGCGTGGGCGGCCTGGGCCAGCACGGGCAGCGGCAGGCCGCGCAGGGCAGCCAATTCGGCGGCAATGCGGGGCAGCTCGCCCGGTGTGTTGCGCCCTTGCGGCTGGCCCGCAGCGCGCTGCCCGGCGGGGGCGTACAGCCAGTGCGGGGGGATGTCGGGTGCATCCGTTTCCAGCACCAGCGCGTGCAGCGGCAGCGTGGCCGCCAGCGTGCGCAGGCGGGTCGCTCGCGCATAGGTGGCGGCGCCGCCAAAGCCCAGTTTGAAGCCCATGTCCAGCAGCATGTGCGCCTGCTGCGCGCTGCCGTTGAAGGCATGGGCCACGCCGCCAACGGCGCCCATCTCGCGCAGGCCTTTGAGCACGGCATCCACCGCGCGGCGCACGTGCAAGATGACGGGCAGGCCATGCTGGCGCGCCAGCTTCAGCTGCTGCCTGAAGAACCACTGCTGCCGCTCCCACAGCGGCGGGGCCGTCAGCGCGGGCACAAAGCCGTCCAGCCCGATCTCGCCCACTGCCACCAGGCGCGGATCGCCGGCATGCCGATCCAGCGCCTGCGCCAGCTGCGCCAGCGCGTCCTCGTGCGCCTGCGCCACGTACAAGGGGTGTATGCCCAGGGCGTAGGCATCGCCAAAGCAGTGCGCGGTCTGCCGTGCATCGTCCAGGGTGCTGACTTGCACGGCCGGGATGACGCACAGCGCCACGCCCTGCGCACGCGCCTGGGCGCGCACCTGGGCCGCATCAGCGGCAAATTCGGGGGCGTCCAGATGGCAATGGGTGTCGATCCACATGGGCGGCCATCATGCCCTAAGCCTCCGGGTGCGCGGGCGCAGGCCGGCGCACGCGAAACGCCAGGCTCATGCGCGGGCCGACGGTCTGCGTGGTTTTGGGAATACCGTGCAGGTGCGTGTGCTGGCTGGCATGGCTCATGACCAGCACGCTGCCGGGCGCCAGCAGCACGCGCTGCGCCGGCCCGCCGCCACGGGGGCGCACGAGCATGTCGCGCGCAGCGCCCAGCGAGAGGATAGCGATGGGCCAGCCGGGCGCCAGCTCTTGCACGCGGTCGCCGTGCATGGCCACGCTGTCGCGCCCGTCGCGGTACAGGTTCAGCCCCACGCGGGTGTAGGGCGCGGGGGCCACTTGCCGCACGGCAGCCAGGGCTTCGTCCAGCAGGCCGGGGCGCGCCGGGTCGTCCAGCGCCACGCTAGCCACCAGGCGCGGCACGGGCACCACGCGCTCGTACATGCGCCGCGCTTGCAGCCGCCAGGCCAGCTGCGCTTGCAGGGCGTGCAGCCAGTGCTGCGCCTGCGCGGGCGGCAACACGCCGGGGTGATACACCACGCCGCCTTCGACATCACCCACCACCGGCACGGGCGCGTCGCAAGGCCATAGGCACGACTGACTTAAATACTGTTGATTCATACAGTGAATATTAGCGCCTGGAAAGCGGTCTGTGCGGTGCAATGAAAGAGACGGCAAACCCTCACCCTCATAAGTCAAAACAGGCATTTGCGCTTGACTGCATTCAAAGTTTGCTATTCTTTTTGAATAAACAAACCCCATGCCATGCCTCGCACAGCCTGGCGGCCTGGCTCAAATGTCTGGCAGCACGCGCGCCTGTCCAAAGGGCAAGGCATCGGCTGGCCAGTGCGCGGCGCTGGCTGGGCAGCGCGTGCCGCGCGACAGCAGCAGTGCCGCGCGCATGACTCCCGCGTGGGTGATCCACAGCATGGGCTGCGCCTGCGCGCGCGCTTCGTCCCAGGCGCTGCCCACGCGGGCCATGAAGGCGCGCACGCTTTCGCCGTGGCCACCGGGGCGGGCGTGGGCAAAGTCGTCGGTCCAGGCACGCAGCTCGGCTTCGGGGATGGTGCTCCAGCTCCGGCCTTCCCAGGCGCCGAAGTCCATCTCGCGCAGGCGTTCGTCGGTCAGCGCGGGCAAATCGGGCCGCAGCGCGTGCAGCGCCTGCGCCAGTTGCTGGCAGCGCCGCAGGGGTGAGGTGCGCACCCGCAGGCCCGCCGGCAATTGCGCGGCCACGGCCTGGGCGGCTCGGGCGGTGGCCGCCGCATCGGCGGGCCAGTCGCTGGCGCCATAGCACAACGCGCCTGCCCCGTCCGCCGCGCCGGGCGGGGGCAGCACCGGCGCATGGCGCAGCAGCCACAGGGTCATGGCCACAGCCTCATCGCCCCCGTCACCGCAGCGCCAAGCCCAGCAGCAGCGCCACTTCGCACAGTTGCTGGGTGGCGCCCAGGGTGTCGCCAGTAAAGCCTTGCAGGCGGCGGCGCAGCAGGCGGGCCATGGCCAGCAGGGCCAGGGCGCACAGCAGCAAGGCCCAGACCGTGGGTGCGGCCCCCAGCGCCCACACCCACAGCAGCACGGCAGGCAGCGCCCAGGCCAGGCCCACGGCCAGCCCGGCGCGCGAGACGGCATCGGCCAGCGGCTTGGACTTGCTGGCGTCGGCATCGCTCACGTAGGGCAGTGCCCGCATGATGCAAAGCGGCGCCAGGCGCGAGAGCACGTGCGCGCCCAGCACCGCCACCGCTGCGCTGGCCGCGCCCAGGCTGCCGGCCAGCAGCGCGGTCAAGGCGGTTTTCAGCCCCAGCACCAGCAGCAGGGTCACGGCGGCGTAGCTGCCGATGCGCGAATCTTTCATGATGGCCAGCGCGCGCTCGCGCGTGGCGCTGCCGCCCAGGCCGTCGGCCGTGTCGGCCAGGCCGTCTTCATGAAACGCGCCGGTCAGCCAGGCGCTGGCGGCCAGGCTCAGCAGCGCCGCCACCAGCGCGCCCAGCCCGGTGCCCGGCAGCGCCCGCAGCGCCGCCCACAGCACCGCCGCCGCCGCCGCGCCCACCACCCAGCCCACGCCGGGGAAATGCCCGGCGCTGGCGCGCAGCATGGCCGGGCTGTAGCCCACCCACGCGGCCAGCCGCCCGGTGACGGGAATGCGGGTGAAAAACTGCAAGGCCAGCAGCCAGTGGCGCAAGGCGTTCATGGGCAGGCAAGGGCGTGGGTGGCGTGGGGTGCCTCAATACGCCGGGTCGCGCATCTGAAGCCGGATGTCGTCGCAGGCTTGCAGCAGCTCGGGGCTGAGCTGCACGTCCCAGGCATCCAGGTCTTCGTCCAGCTGAGCCAGGCTGGTCACGCCGATGATGGTGCTGGCCACGCGCCAGTTGCGGTAGCAAAAGGCCAGGGCCAGCTGCGTGGGGGTCAGGCCGTGCGCGCGGGCCAGTTCGTTGTCGCGCTGGGCGGCGGCCAGCGACTGGGGGCGGCCCCAGCGCTGGTTTTTCATGCGTTCGAACAGGCTCATGCGCCCGCGCGGGGCGTCGGGCGAGTGGATGCCTGTGGCGTCGTACTTGCCGGTCAGCAGGCCAAAGCCCAGGGGTGAATAGGCCAGCAGGGCCACGTTCAGGCGGTGGCAGGTTTCGTCCAGGCCGTTGTCGTACACGCGGTTGATGAGGCAATAGGGGTTTTGTGTGCTCACCACCCGCGGCAGACCGTGTTGCTCGGCCAGGCGCACGAATTCGTGCACGCCGTAAGGGGTTTCGTTGGACAGGCCCACATAGCGCACCTTGCCGGCCTGCACCAGCTTGGCCAGGGCTTCAAGCTGCTCGCGGATGGAAGTCTGGCTGCTTTCCTTGGCCGGCTCGTAGTACAGGGTGCCAAAGGCGGGCACGTGGCGTTCGGGCCAGTGGATCTGGTACAGGTCGATGACGTCGGTTTGCAGGCGGCGCAGCGAGCCTTCGCAAGAAGCGGCGATGTCGGCTGCCGTCAAGCCCTCGCCCGCGCGGATCCAGGGCATGCCGCGCCCGGGGCCGGCCACCTTGGTGGCCAGCACCACTTTGTCGCGCAGGCCGGGGCGGGCCTTGAACCAGTGGCCGATGATGGTTTCGGTGGCGCCATAGGTTTCGGCGCGCGGGGGCACGGCGTACATCTCGGCGGTGTCGATGAAGTTCACGCCGCGCTCGATGGCGCGGTCAAGAATGGCGTGGGCGTCGGCCTGGCCGACTTGTTCGCCAAAGGTCATGGTGCCCAGGCAGATAGGGGTGACGCGCAGATCGCTGGCGCCCAAGGTGAGAAGGTTCATGGAATGTGACTGAGCCTGTGAGGTAGGGGAAAGAAAAAGTGTAGGCGGGCCAAGCCGCCCTGCCCTACGCCGCCGCGCCGAGCAGGCCGCGCTGCTCGATGAAGGCCACCACCTCGGCCAGCCCTTCTTGCGTTTTCAGGTTGGTCATGACGAAGGGCTTGCCGCCCCGCATGCGCCGGGTGTCGGCGCGCATCACGTCCAGATCGGCGCCCACGTGGGGGGCCAAGTCGGTTTTGTTGATGACGAACAGGTCGCTCTTGGTGATGCCGGGGCCGCCTTTGCGGGGGATTTTCTCGCCCGCGGCCACGTCGATCACGTAAATGGTCAAGTCGCTCAGCTCGGGGCTGAAGGTGGCGGCCAGGTTGTCGCCACCGCTTTCGACGAAGACGATGTCGGCATCGGGAAACTGCGCCAGCATGCGGTCAATGGCCTCCAGGTTGATGGAGGCGTCTTCGCGGATGGCGGTGTGCGGGCAGCCGCCGGTTTCCACCCCCAGGATGCGCTCGGGCGGCAGCGCGCCGCTGATGGTGAGCAGGCGCTGGTCTTCCTTGGTGTAGATGTCGTTGGTGATGGCCACCAGGTCCCACCGCTCACGCATGGTTTTGCACAGCATTTCCAGCAGCGTGGTCTTGCCGCTGCCCACAGGCCCGCCGATGCCCACGCGCAGGGGCGGCAGTTTCTTGGTGCGGTGGGGGATGGTGTGCAGGGCAGTCATGGCGGTGGGCAAGTCCTGGGACGAAAAGCTGGAACAAAGCAAAGGGCTGGGCGCAAGGGGTTTCAGGTGCGCTAAAGAAATGATAGCAATGTTTGAACAGGGACGCGCGCAAAAGCCTTTTTTGCCATGCACAAAAATGAGGCGCGAGGCAGCGGGGCATGCACCACTGAAGTGCCTTGCGCGCTGTCAGGGCGGGCTTGCAGCATCTGCGGCGGCAGACGCAAGGAGGCTGACGCAGGAAGCGGCATGTTTATTGCATTCGGCCTGGTTCAACCAAGGACTTGCGTGCATGACCGCCCCTTCTTCTGCGTTTTACGACGAAATCCTGCGGCCCGATGGCTCGCCCCGGCCGGGCTGCGAGCACGTGGCCCAATGGCTGGCCGACAACGATGCGCGCAGCCTGGCCTCGCTCAACCAGCAGGCGCTGGCCATGTTCTACCGCAAGGGGGTGACGTTCACCGTCTACAGCGAGGCCAGCAACATCGAGCGGGTGATTCCGTTCGACATCATTCCCCGCGTGATGGCCGCCAGCGAATGGCAGAGCCTGCAGGCCGGCTGCGCCCAGCGCATCCGCGCGCTGAACATGTTCATCCACGACATCTATCACGAGCGGCACATCATCCGTGCCGGGCGGATACCGGCGCGGCAGATCATGGTCAACGACTGTTATCAGCCGTGGATGCACGACATCCGGCAGCCGCACCCCATTTACGCGCACATCAGCGGCATTGACCTGATCCGCCACGGCGACGGCAAGTACTACGTGCTGGAGGACAACCTGCGCACGCCCTCTGGCGTGTCCTACATGCTGGAGGGGCGCAAGATCAGCGAAAGCCTGCTGCCCGAGCTGCTGGGCCGGCAAAAGGTGCTGCCCGTGGGCGGCTACCCCGCCATGCTGAAAGAAAGCCTGCTGGCGTGCAGCGGCCAGGACGCGCCCAACATCGTGGTGCTGACACCCGGACGCTACAACAGCGCGTATTACGAGCACGCCTTTTTAGCCCGCGAAATGGGTGTGCCGCTGGTGCACGGCTACGACCTGTTCGTAGAAGACAACTTCGTCTACATCAAGACCGTGACGGGCCGCCAGAAAGTGGACGTGATCTACCGCCGCCTGGACGACCCCTACCTGGACCCCCTGGCTTTCCGGCCCGATTCGGTGCTGGGCGTGCCCGCGCTGATGGCCGCCTACCGCGCCGGCAACGTGCTGATCTGCAACGCCCCCGGCACCGGCGTGGCCGACGACAAATCCATCTACCCCTACGTGGACGAGATGATCCGCTTTTACCTGAGCGAAGAGCCCCTGCTGCAAAACGTGCCCACCTACCAGTGCCGTCAGCCCGAAGACCTGAAATACGTGCTGGCGCACCTGCACGAGCTGGTGGTGAAGGAAACGCAAGGCAGCGGCGGCTACGGCATGCTGGTGGGCCCCAAGGCCAGCCGCAAGGAGATCGAGGACTACCGCCAGCGCCTGAAGGCCCGGCCCGAGGGCTACATTGCCCAGCCCACGCTGGCGCTGTCCACCTGCCCCACCTTTGTCGATGAAGGCGTGGCCCCGCGCCACATCGACCTGCGCCCCTTCGTGCTCACCGCCCCCGACAAGGTGCGCATCGTGCCCGGCGGGCTGACCCGCGTGGCCTTGCGCGAAGGCTCGCTGGTCGTCAACTCCTCCCAAGGCGGTGGCGTGAAAGACACCTGGGTGGTGGACACCGCCGCGCAGCGCACAGAAGGAGTGCAGGCCCCATGACCTTGCTGCTGTCTACCGCCTACAACCTGTACTGGCTGGGCCGCTACATGCGCCGCACGCAAGAGCTGCTGCGCACGGCCACCCAAATCGCCCCGCCGCAGCGCCAGCAGGTGCTGGCCGCCGTGGGGGTGGTGCTGGACGACATGGGTGACGACAAGGTGCTGGCCCATCTGGCCGAAACCGCCCTGCCCGATCTCTTTCACCGCATCAACGACAACGTGCAGGCCGTGCGCGCGGTGATTGATGCCGATGCCTCCGAGCTGTTCAACCAGGTGCGCCGCCTGTACCAGGCCGGCAGCCCGCGCGCGGCGGTGTTTCAGCTTTCCGCCTGCGCCGCCGTCATGCTGGAGCAGCGCCCGCTCATCACCCAGTTCTGGCAACTGGGCGACTACGTGGAAATGCTCGACCAGCGCATCCGCCTGGGCAGCGCCGAAAGCCGCCACTACCGCTACCTGGCCCAGGTCGTCACCCAGCTGCCGCCCGGCACCGGCTGGGACCGCATCAAGCAGCAAATCCAGGCGCTGGTGTTCACCACCCAGCACAGCGAATTTCACGACTGGCGCCAGCGGCTGGACCAGCTTTTTGAAGACGGCGTCTGACAGCCCAGCGCCCAGCCCAGCACACCAGGAAAACCCGCCGCCATGAAACTGCACATCGACCACAGCACCCAGTACTTCTACGACACGCCGGCCAAGCACAGCATCCAGCTGCTGCGCGTGACCCCGCAGACGCTGGCGCACCAGCAGGTCCTTTCCTGGCAGCTCACCCTGCCCCGGCTGGCCGAAGAAGTCTTTGACGGCTTTGGCAACTACTGCACCGTGCTCAACGTCACCGGCCCGCACGACGTGCTCAACATCCACGCGCAAGGCATCGTCGAAGTCGACGACACCAGCGAATACAACAGCGACACGCGCCTGCCGCCGGACATCTTTCTCAACCCCACCGCGCTGACCCAGTGCGACGAGCAGATGCACGACTTCACCCAGCGCATCACCGGCGGCATCGGCAACCGCTCCACCCTCAGCCGCCTGAGCGAAGGCATTCTGGAGCACATGCCCTACACCCCCGGCGTCACCCACGTGGCCACCACCGCTGCCCAGGCCTGGGCCGGCCGGCTGGGCGTGTGCCAGGACCACACCCACGTCTTCCTGGCCTGCGCGCGCAGCATCGGCGTGCCCGCGCGCTACGTCTCCGGCTACCTCTACACCGCATCGGACAACCACCTGGCCAGCCATTCCTGGGCCGAAGCCTGCCTGAACAACCACTGGTTCGTCTTCGACGTCAGCAACCAGCTCTTTCAGCCGCGCCAGCACGTGCAACTGGCCGTGGGCCTGGACTACAACGACGCCGCCCCCGTGCGCGGCATGCGCCAGGGCGGCGGGCTGGAGAAAATGGAATACTTGGTGCGCGTCAGCCGCGTGGATGCCAGCGCCCCGGCGCAATGAAACCATCGCGCCGCCATCGCCCCGCTTTCTGCCGCCTGGCCGCACCTGATCCCACCGCCCCCGCGCCCTTCGCCCATGACCTACTGCGTTGCCATCCGCCTGCAAGACGGCATCGTCTTCGCATCCGACACCCGCACCAACGCGGGGGTTGACCACATCTCCATCTTCAAAAAGCTCTACACCTTCGGCACCCCGGGCGAGCGCGCCATCGTGCTGCTCACCTCCGGCAACCTCGCCACCTCGCAAGCCGTGGTCAAGATGCTGGAAAACGCCGTCAAGCTGGGCGCCAGCGAACACATCCTGAACGTGCCCACCCTGTTTGACGCCGCCCGCATGGTCGGCCAGCTCGTCAGCCAGGTGGCGCGCGAAACCCAGGTGCGCGCCCATGCGCAAGAAGGCTTTGGCAGCAACTTTCTGCTGGGCGGGCAGATCAAGGGGCAGGCGCCCGAGCTCTACCACATCTACCCCGAAGGCAACTGCATCAACGCCACCGAAGACACGCCTTTTCTGCAAATCGGCGAAGCCAAATACGGCAAGCCCATCCTCGACCGTTCACTGAGCTACCGCAGCGGCCTGCACGAAGCCGTGCGCGCCACGCTCGTGTCTTTTGACTCCACCATCCGCTCCAACCTCTCCGTGGGCTTTCCCATTGACCTGATGGTCTACCGCAACGACAGCCTGAGCCTGCCGCAAGGGCTGCGCATCGAGCAGGACGAGCCCTACATGCGCAACATCCACGTGCAATGGTCCGACGGGCTCAAAGCCATCCTGCGCCAGTTTCCCGAGCCGCCGGGTTATTACTTTCAATAATGAATGAAAATGGCTCCAGCGCTTGTCTGGCGTGTGGCAGCAGCTATTTAAACAATAGCATCAAGATCTGAACAGGCGCGAATACTGCGCCTCGTGCCGCGCCGACAGGATGGCCAGCATGGGGGCGAACGCCTGGCGGTCTTCATCGCCCAGTTGCAGGGCGTGGTCAACGGCGGCGGGTATCTCAGCGGCCAGCCGCGCCAGCATGCGCTGGCCCGCGCTCTGGCCCAGGGGCACGGCCTTGATGGCCGCCTGCACCATGTTCTCGGCCCAGCCGAAGGCGAAGGCCAGCGCCACCTCGCGCGCGCTGGCCTGCGCGGGCGCGGCGGCCAGGGCAAAGGCAATGGGCCAGGTCGGCGTCATGCGCGCCAGCTCATCCAGGGCCGCTTGCGCGGCCGTGTCGTCCGCGTGGCGGTTGCGCAGCCAGTCGAGCATGGACTTGCCCATTTGCTCGGCTTGCAGGCGCAGCTCGCTGCTCTCGCGCGTGGTGCGCACCCAGTCGTTGAGCGCCCTGGCGCGCTCAAAATCGCCCGCGCGCCAGGCCGCCAGCGCGGGCGCCAGCACGGCCAGGTCGGCCCGCGCCTGCGTCAGCCACAGCTGGTCAATCAGCCAGTCGCACGCGCGCGCTTCGGTGCCGATGCCAGCGTATTCCACCGCGGCTTCCAGCCCTTCTGAATACGAAAAGCCCCCCACCGGCAAGGCGGGCGAGGCCAGCCAGATCAGGTGCAGCAAGCTGGCGGGGTCCAAGGCCGTGGGGGTCATGGCCGCGTGGCGCTGCTTATCGGCTGGGGGCATGTCACGGCTGCGCGCGGTGGGCGTGGTCGTGGCCGTGCGGGTGATCGTGTGCATGGTCGTGTGTGTGACCGTGACCGTGATCGTGGTCGTGACTGTGGCCGTGCTGGCAGCCCGGGCCATGCACGTGGGGGTGCGCAGGGTCGTGGTCGTGCGCATGGCGATGGCCGTGC
>JAUNHQ010000102.1 GCA_030535425.1 Pseudomonadota bacterium
GCATGTCGGCCTTCTATCACGACAGCACCGACATCAACAACCCCGAGCACCGCGAAATCGCCGCCATCCGCCTGATCGCCAAGATGCCCACCCTGGTGGCCATGGCCTACAAGTACAAGATTGGCGAGCCTTACATGTACCCGCAGAACAAGCTCAGCTATGCGGGCAACTTCCTGCGCATGATGTTCGGCACCCCGTGCGAGGAATACCAGGTCAACCCCGTCATTGAAAAGGCGCTGGACCGCATCTTCATCCTGCACGCCGACCACGAGCAAAACGCCTCCACCTCTACCGTGCGCCTGTGCGGCAGCTCCGGCACCAACCCCTTTGCCGCCATTGCCGCAGGTGTGGCCTGCCTGTGGGGCCCGGCCCACGGCGGCGCCAACGAAGCCTGCCTGAACATGCTGGAAGACATCCAGAAAATGGGCGGCGTGGCCAAGGTCGGCGAGTTCATGGAAAAGGTCAAGGACAAGAACTCCGGCGTGCGCCTGATGGGCTTTGGCCACCGCGTGTACAAAAACTACGACCCGCGCGCCAAGCTCATGCAGGAAACCTGCCGCGAAGTGCTGACCGAGCTGGGCCTGGAAAACGACCCCCTGTTCAAGCTCGCCATGGCGCTGGAAAAGATTGCCCTGGAAGACGACTACTTCGTGCAGCGCAAGCTCTACCCCAACGTCGACTTCTACTCCGGCATCGTGCAGCGCGCCATCGGCATTCCGGTCAACCTGTTCACAGGCATCTTCGCCCTGGCCCGCACCGTCGGCTGGATCGCCCAGCTCAACGAAATGATGAGCGACCCTGAGTACAAGATCGGCCGCCCGCGCCAGCTCTACACCGGCTCGCCCCGTCGCGACGTGCCCTGAAGGCGCTGTCCCGAAAGCAGTCTTTTGCCTTCCTGCAAAGTGCAGAGACTGCTTTTCCGCAACCCGGCCGCAACCCGCCCACCGTGGCGGGTTTTTGCATTTTCTGCCTGGGCAACATAGAAAGCAGATCGAATACACGCTTTGCCACGCATGAGCGCCACAGCTTCTTCTGCACCTGCGCACGCCAGCCCTGCGGGTATACCGCCAGGCACCCCCTGGCGGCTGCGCTTTTGGGCCATTTTTGGCGGCCAGGCGCTGTCCATGATCGGCTCGGCCATGACGCAATTCGTGCTGCTGTGGTGGATCACCGATACCACCGGCAGCGTATCTGCCCTGGGCGTGGCCGGGCTGGCGGCGCTGCTGCCGCAAGCCGTGCTGGGGCCGCTGGGCGGCACGCTGGCCGACCGCTACAGCCGCCGCTGGCTGATGGTGGGCGCCGACGTGGTCAGTGCCGCCTGCATGGTGGTGCTGATCGCGTTGTTTCTGACCGAGCGCGTGGCGCTGTGGCACGTGTACACCATGATGGCCGTGCGCAGCGCCATGCAGGCGTTTCAGCAACCGGCAGCGGCGGCCAGCACCGCCATGCTGGTGCCCGCCTACTTTCTGCCGCGCGCAGCGGGCCTGAACCAGTCGCTGTTCGGCATCATGACCGTGGGCGCCGCGCCGCTGGGCGCGCTGGCCATGAGCCTGATGCCCCTGGGCTGGGCCCTGGCCATAGACGTGGCCACGGCCTTGCTGGGCATCGTGCCGCTGCTGTGCTTTGCCATACCGCAGGCGCGCCCTGCCCCCGGCCAGCAGCGCAGCCTGTGGCGCGAATTCCGCGAAGGCGTGGGCATCGTCTGGCACCACCCAGCGCTGCGGCAGATGTACGCCCTGCTGACTGCCGCCATCATGGTCATCATGCCCCTGTTTACCCTGGTGCCCCTGCTGGTGAAAACCCATTTCGCCGGCGGCGCGCCGCAGGTGGCGCTGATCGAAAGCCTCTCGGGCATCGGCATGGTGGCCGGCGGCGCGCTGATTGCCGCCGTGATGCCCCGGCGCAAAACGCCCTGGGTGCTGGCCGGCTTTGCCCTGTCGGCGTTTTGCATTGCGCTGACGGCGCTGATGCCCGCGCAGCTGTTTGGCGCAGCCGTCGTCTTCTGGGCCTTGAGCGGCCTGACGTTCACCCTGGGCAACGCCCCGTTCATGGCGCTGCTGCAAGGCAGCATTCCCAACCAGCTGCAAGGTCGGGTGCTGTCGCTGTTCACCACCTTGATCGGCCTGGCCGCGCCCGTGGGCCTGGCCCTGGCCAGCCCGCTGGGCGAAGTGCTGGGCACACGCTGGCTGTTCGTGGCCCTGGGCACGCTGGGCGGGCTGATCACCCTGCTGGGCTTTGCCTCAGGCGCCATCCGGCACATGGAAGATGGCGTGCCAGACGAGCAGAGCCAGCCCAAATCAGCGCGTTAAGCCCTCTGCGCCTGCGGGGCCACGGGGGCTGGCGGGTTGATGCACATCAAGCCCGCCTGCCAGGCGGCGCCCAAGCGGCGTGCAGCCGGGTTTGACGGGATACCATGAGGCATGGTGCGCATGGCGCTGGGCCGCTTTGCCCCCTGCCTTCCAACCCCCTAGCTGACTGGAGCCCTCTCATGTCATCCCCTCTGCTGGTCATTCTTGACCCCTCTGGCCGCGACACCCACGGCCTGCTGGCGCGCGAGGCGCTGCGCCAGGCGGCGCAGGCCGCGCAAGTGCCTTTGCGCGTAGAAGCACACACCCGCGCTGGCGTGCAGGACCCCTTAAGCGATGCAGAACTCGCCAGCGCCGCAGCCGTGCTGTACGTGGGGGAAAACGCGGCACAAGACGCACGCCTGGCCAGCCGCGCCGCCGTCCACAGCGCCACGCTGGATGCGGTGCTGCACGACGCGGCTTCCGTGCTGCAACAAGCCACATCAAAAACAATAGCGCAAAACCCAATAGAGACAAGCGCAAATGCCCTAAAAGACCACAAACCCCAAGGCGTGCTGCGCATCGTCGCCATCACCTCCTGCCCTACCGGCATTGCCCACACCTTCATGGCCGAAGAAGGGCTGAAAACCGCCGCCGCCGCCCTGGGCCACCAGATCAAGGTGGAGACGCAAGGCTCGGTCGGCGCGCAAAACGCCCTCACGCCGCAAGACATTGCCGATGCCGATCTGGTCATCATCGCCGCCGACACCCAGGTGGACACCAGCCGCTTTGCCGGCAAGCGCCTGTTTTCCAGCAGCACCAAAGCCGCCATCAAAGACGGCCAGGCCCTCATCGCCCAGGCCCAGCAGCAAGCCAGCGTGCACGGCGCGGCCAGCCAGGCCACGGCTGCGGCCACCAGCTCCACCGCCAAGAAAGAGCGCACCGGCCTTTACAAGCACCTGATGACCGGCGTGTCCTTCATGCTGCCCTTTGTCGTCACCGGCGGGCTGCTCATTGCCCTGGGCTTTGCTTTAGGCGGCATTTACGTGTACGAAGACCAGCACAAAGGCACCCTGGGCTGGACGCTGTTCACCGTGGGCAAGCAAGCCTTCTCGCTCATGATCCCCGTGCTCTCGGGCTACATCGCCTACTCCATTGCCGACCGCCCCGGCATCACCCCCGGCATGGCCGGCGGCGTGGTGGCCGATGCCATTGGCGCGGGCTTTCTGGGCGGGCTGGTGTCGGGCTTCGTGGCCGGCTACTCGGCCAAGTGGCTCAACGAAAAGATTCAACTGGGCCGCAACCTGGACGGCCTCAAGCCCGTGCTCATCCTGCCGCTGTTGTCCACCGCCATCGTGGGCCTGCTGATGTACTTCGTCATTGGCCAGCCCGTGGCCAGCGTGCTGGCGGCGCTGACCGAATGGCTCAAAGGCATGCAAACCGGCAGCGCGCTGGCGCTGGGGCTGCTGCTGGGCGGCATGATGGCCATCGACATGGGCGGACCCATCAACAAGGCCGCCTACACCTTTGGCACCGGCCTGATCGCCAGCGAGGTGTATGCCCCTATGGCCGCCGTGATGGCCGGTGGCATGACCCCGCCGCTGGCCATTGCCGTGGCCGCCTGGCTCTTCAAAAGCCGCTTCACCGCTGAGGAGCGCGACGGCGCCAAGGCCGCAGGGGTCATGGGCCTGGCCTTCATCACCGAAGGGGCCATTCCCTTTGCGGCCAAAGACCCGCTGCGCGTCATCCCCGCGCTGGCGGCGGGCTCGGCGCTGACGGGCGCCATCTCCATGCTGGCTGGCTGCCAGCTGCGCGTGCCCCACGGCGGCGCCTTCGTGCTGCCCATCCCCAACGCGGTGACGAACCTGGGCATGTACCTGGTGGCCATTGCCGCAGGCACGGCGCTGAGCGTGGTGCTGTTGGGCATCTTGAAAAAGCCTGTGTCCGCCGTGCAAGCCAACGCTGCCTAGAACTGCCTGCACCCCAACCGGCGACAAGGCAGGCACCGCGCATGCGGTGCCGGCGCCTGGCGGTACAGCGTGTTTTCAGCCGCTCTTGCCCCCACCGCACCAGGCCCGCCCGCGCCAGGGCGGGTTTTTTTCAGGCTGGCTGGCCCAGCAGCTGCCGCAGCACGTAGGGCAGGATGCCGCCGGCGCGGAAGTAGTCGGCCTCGATGAGGGTGTCGATGCGCAGCGTGAGCGTGGCCTGGGCGGTGCGGCCGTCGGCGCGGGTGATGCGCAGGCGCGCCTGGCTTTGGGGGGTGAGCGCGCTGTCGCATTCGATGTCGATGCGCTCGTCGCCCCGCAGCCCAAGGCTTTGCCAGGACTGACCGGGCGCAAACTGCAAGGGCAGCACGCCCATGCCCACCAGGTTGCTGCGGTGGATGCGCTCGAAGCTTTGCGCCACCACGGCCTTGATGCCCAGCAGCTGCGTGCCCTTGGCGGCCCAGTCGCGGCTGGAGCCGGTGCCGTATTCCTCGCCCGCGAAGATGACGGTGGGCACGCCCTGGGCCTGGTAGCGCATGGCGGCGTCGAAGATGGGCAGTTTTTCGGCCGGGCCCTGCCCTGCTTCGCTCTGGTACAGGGTCAGCCCGCCTTCTTCGCGCGCGCCGTCGGGCAGCGGCGGCAGCATGAGGTTTTTGATGCGCACGTTGGCGAAGGTGCCGCGCACCATGACTTCGTGGTTGCCCCGGCGCGCGCCGTAGCTGTTGAAGTCGGCCGGCTGCACGCCGTGGGCCAGCAGCCATTGGCCCGCAGGCGAGCTGGCGCGGATGTTGCCGGCAGGGGAGATGTGGTCGGTGGTGATGCTGTCGCCAAACAGGGCCATGATGCGCGCGCCGCGCACGTGGTGGGGGGCGGGCTGCGGCTGGGGCGCCAGGCTGTGTGCATGTTTTAGGGCATTTGCGCGCGTCTGGTGAGCGCGAGCAGCTACTGATTCAATAGCATCACCCAGCCTGAAGTTTTGAAAAAACGGTGGCTGGGCGATGTAGGTGCTCTCGGGCCAGTCGTACACCTGGCCTGCCGCGCCCTGGATGCGCTGCCACAGCGCGCCGGGGTCGGTGCGCAGCTGGGCGTAGTTGTCGCGGTAGGCGCGGCCGCGCTGGGCGTGGCGCAGCAGGGCGTCGATTTCGGCGCTGCTGGGCCAGATGTCGCCCAGGTACACGGCGAGCCCGTCGGTGCCACGACCCACGGGCTGGGTCATCAGGTCCACCATGACGTTGCCGGCGATGGCGTAGGCCACCACCAGCGGCGGGCTGGCCAGGAAGTTAGCCTTGAGGTTGGGGTGGATGCGCGCTTCGAAGTTGCGGTTGCCCGAGAGCACGGCGGCGCACACCAGGTCGTGGCGGGTGATGGCTTCGTTGATTTCGGGCGCCAGATCGCCCGCGTTGCCAATGCAGGTGGTGCAGCCGTAGCCGGCCACGGCAAAGCCCAGTTGCTCCAGATAAGGCAGCAGGCCGGTGGCGGCCAGGTATTGCGTGACCACGCGCGAGCCGGGGGCCAGCGAGGTTTTGATGTGCGGGGCCACGCGCAGGCCGGCCTGCACGGCTTTTTTGGCCAGCAGGCCCGCGGCCAGCAGCACGCTGGGGTTGCTGGTGTTGGTGCAGCTGGTGATGGCGGCGATCAGCACGTCGCCGTGGCCCAGGGTGTAGGGCTCGGGCGAGATGGGCTCGATCACGTCGGCTTCGGCCAGGGCCGAGGCCAGGGTGGGTTTGTTGGCCACCATTTCCACCTTGGCGCGGGGCGCGCCTTCGGGCAGGGGCTCGGGCTCGGGGGCGCGCTCGTCGGCGTCGGGCACGTTGTCGCGCTGCACGGGCACGCGCTGGTGCAGGCGCTGCGCGTTCTGGCTGAAGCCGCCTTCGCCCACCGGGGCGGCAAACAGCTGGGCAAAGCGCCCGGCCACGTGGCCGATTTCGATGCGGTCTTGCGGCCGCTTGGGACCGGCCAGGCTGGGGGCCACGGTGCCCAGATCCAGCCGCAGGTGCTGCGAGTAGTCGATCTGCCCCGCACGCGGCACGCCAAACAGGCCCTGGGCGCGAAAGTACGCCTCGAACCACTCGATCTCGGCCGCGCTGCGGCCCGTGGCCTTGAGGTAGTCCAGCGTGTGCCCGTCCACGGGGAAAAAGCCCACGGTGGCACCGTATTCGGGCGCCATGTTGGCCAAGGTGGCGCGGTCGGGCAGCGGCAAGGCGGCGGCGCCTTCACCAAAAAACTCCACGAACTTGCCCACCACCTTGTGCTGGCGCAGCAGCTCGGTGACGGTGAGCACCAGGTCGGTGGCGGTGCAGCCTTCGCGCAGGCGGCCCGTCAGCTCCAGCCCCACCACGTCGGGAGTCAGCAGGTACACCGGCTGGCCCAGCATGGCGGCCTCGGCCTCGATGCCGCCCACGCCCCAGCCCACCACGCCCAGGCCGTTGATCATGGTGGTGTGGCTGTCGGTGCCCACCAGGGTGTCGGGGTACACCAGCCCGCTGGCGCTGCGGTGCACGCCGCGCGCCAGGTGCTCCAGGTTGACCTGGTGCACGATGCCAAAGCCCGGTGGCACCACGCCAAAGGTGTCAAACGCCTGCATGCCCCATTTCATGAAGGCGTAGCGTTCGCGGTTGCGCAAGAACTCCAGCTTCATGTTCAGATCCAGCGCGTTGGGCTTGCCGTAGTAGTCCACCATGATGGAGTGGTCCACCACCAGATCGACGGGCACCAGCGGCTCGATGCGCGCGGGGTCGCGCCCCAGCCGTGCGGCGGCCGAGCGCATGGCCGCCAGATCGGCCAGCAGCGGCACGCCGGTGAAGTCTTGCAGCACCACGCGCGCCACGGTAAAGGGTATTTCCTGCGTGCGCGCCGCCTGCGGCTGCCACTGCGCCAGCTGCGCCACGTGCTCGGGCAGCACCTTGCGGCCATCGCAATGGCGCAGCACCGATTCGAGCACGATGCGCAGCGACACCGGCAGCCGCTTGATGCCCGGAAAGCGCCGCGCCAGCGCAGGCAGCGAATACATCTGCCCCTTTTTGCCCGATGCCGTGGCAAAGGGCTTGAGGGTGCTGGCAAAAGGGTGTGGTGTGCGCGGGATGCGAGAAGTGGCAGGCATGGCGTGGGCTTTCTCTGAAAGGTCGTGGGGATCGCTCGGGCTAGCAAGGGCCAAGCAGACTGGCCCTCAACCCATTGTGGCAGCAGGCTGGCTGGCGGCCCCCGTCGCCCGCGCTGAAAACCATGAAGAAAAAAGGCATTTGCGCGCGTTAGACAACACTTTTTTGCTACCTTATTAATAGTATTTGCAAGGCCAGAGCGCCTATCTGGACAGCAAAAAAAAGGTTCTTCACGGATTACCGGGGAACACCGCCTTGATCTTGAG
>JAUNHQ010000019.1 GCA_030535425.1 Pseudomonadota bacterium
GTCAGCACCGCTTTTCTTTTTGCCAAACCCCGGACTTCCGCGAAGAACCTTTTTTCAGCGCCTGGGGCTGCACACCAGCAGCATCAGCCGGGCGATGCCCTGGCCCGTGTTGCGAAAGCGGTGCTCGGTATCGGCCTGCAAGGTGGCCGTGTCGCCAGCGCGCAGGTGCAGGCTTTGGCCTGCGGCTTCAATGCAGATGCGGCCTTGCAGCAGGTGAAAGCACTCGCGCGTGCCGGGCGCGTGCGCGGCAAAGGCGCTGGTCTGCGCCCCGGCGGGCAGGGTGTAGGCCAGCCACTCCAGCCCAGGGGCGGGCTGTGCCAGGGCCAGGCGCTGCACGCCGCTGGCTGGATCGGTGTAGAGCAGGCCCTGGCCTGCACGCGTGAGGGCCATGGCTGGGCCTGCCGGGGCCTGTAGCAGCTCGGACAAATCGCAGCCCAGCGCCTGCGCGATGGCCAGGCCGTAGTTCAGGCTGGTGCCCAGCTCGTCGCGCTCAATGCGCGAGAGGGCGCTGCGCGAGATGCCCGTGGCATCGGCAAGTTGCTCCAGGGTGATGCCCATGACAGCGCGGCGCGCGCGCACGGCCGCGCCAAAGGCGGCATCGCGACGGGGGTGCTCGGAGTTTTCCATGGACGTGGCGGGCTTGTGAGTTCTCTTATGTGCAACTATTATTTGCGAATCAGAAACTTTCGCAAGGGGTTGACATGGGCGACTGGGCGGCATTGTGGCCTGTGCTGACGGTGCTGGGCAGCCTGCTGCTGGGCTGGCCGGCCTGGCGGGCGGCGCTGGCTGGGCTGGCGGTGGCCCTGCTGGCGGCCTGGGCGCAGGGCTGGTCTGTGGCGCAGGCCGGAGCGGCTTGGCTGGGCTGGCGGCCGCTGGCGCTGGAGGTGGCGGCCATCATCGGCGGCGGCCTGGCGCTGGGGCAGATGTTGCAGGCCAGCGGCGCGCAGCAAGCCCTGGCGCACTGGCTGCGCGAGCGGTCGGGGCAGGGTGTGGGGGCGGCGCTGCTGGTGGTGCATGGGGTGACGCCCTTTGCAGAATCGGTGACGGGCTTTGGCATTGGCGTGACGGTGGGCATTCCGCTGCTGCTGCATCTGGGACTGCCGCCAGCGCGGACGGCGTTGCTGGGGCTGCTGGGGCTGTGCGCGGTGCCCTGGGGCTCCATGGGGCCGGGCACGCTGGTGGCCGCGCGCCTGTCGGGCCTGCCTTTTGACGCGCTGGGTCTGGCGTCGGCCTGGATGAGCCTGCCGCCTTTTCTGGTGGCGGGCTGGGGTGCGGCGTGGCTGGCGCAGCGGCCAGGCGCAAGCGGGCGCGAAAAAGCGCGCGCCTTGGCGCAGGCCAGCGCATCGGCCCTGGCGCTGTGGCTGGCGGTGCTGGGCTGCAACGCGCTGGCGGGCACGGCTTTGGCCGGGGCGCTGGGCGCATTGCTGGTGCTGGGCGGGCATGTGCTGCTGCGCCCGGGGCGCTGGCCCCACTGGCCGCCGCTGGCCGGGTCGGCGCTGCGTGCCTATGGGGTGTTGCTGGGTGGCTTGCTGCTGATGGGGCCTGGGGCGCGCGCCCTGGGCTTGGAGGTGAGGGCGGCTGCGCCCTGGCTGGCTTCGCCCGCGCTGTGGCTATGGGCTGCCGTGGTGGTGGCCGCGCCTTCTGGCGGCTGGCGCGCGCCGCTGCTGCGGGCCTTGCGCGGGGCCGCGCCGGTGGCGGCTGTGGCCGTGGCCTATATCGCGCTGGGGGTGTTGCTGGCCGCTTCAGGCATGGCGGGGCGGCTGGCGCAGGCGCTGGGGCAGGCGTTTGGCCAGGCTTATGCGCTGGCTGCGCCGTTCGTGGGGGCGCTGGGCGGTTTTGTGACCGGCTCCAATACGGGGGCCAATGCCATGCTGGCCGACACCCAGGCGCGCCTGGCCGCGCAACTGGGCGCGCCCTTGCTGCCTTTCATGGCGGCGCACAACGTGGCGGCGGCCTTGCTGCTGATGGCTTCTCCCGCGCGGGTGGCGCTGGCGCTGGGGCTGTGCCCGCCCATGCCACCCGCGCAGCGGGCCTGGGTGCAGCGCACGGTGCTGCTGGCGGCGCTGCCTTCGGTGCTGGTGCTGGGGTTGCTCAACGCCTGGCTGGCGCGCAGCTGATTCCATTTCCATATCAAAGCGACACTTTGTCGCTCGGCCTTGCCGTGCTACAGCACTGTCTGCGGCCTCGCTTCGCGTTTCGCTCTGATCTGGAAATGGAATGAGAGAGCCTGGCCAGGGCAGGGCGCCGCCTACCATTGCGTCCCATGTCTTATGTGTTGAAAGCACGATGGAAAGCCGCGGCCAGATGGGTGGCCGCGCTGGCCCTGGCCACCGGGGCCGCCGCACACGCGCAGCCGGGGCCAGTGTCCTGGGCAGCACAGGTGCAATACGTGGTGGATGGCGACTCGCTCTGGGTGCGCCCGCTGGACGGCGGGCGGCGCGTGAAGCTGCGCCTGCGCGGCATGGACGCGCCCGAGCTGTGCCAGCCGGGCGGGCTGCAGGCGCAGGCGGCGCTGCGCGCCTTGGCCCAGGGGCAGGCGGTGCAGGTCAAGGTGCTGGCGCGTGACCGCTGGGGCCGCGCCATTGCCCAGGTGCATCGCCACAGCGACGGGCTGGATATGGCCGCGCATCTGGTGGCCCAGGGCTGGGCCGTGAGCGAAGGCCAGGGCGGGCGCCGGGGTGTGTACTGGCGTGAACAGCAGCAGGCCCAGGCAGGCAAGCGCGGCATGTTTGCCGATGGCGGCACACCAGAAAGCCCGGCCGCCTTTCGGCGCAGGCATGGGCCGTGCCGCTAGGGTGTATGTAAAAAACGGCATTTGCGCGCGTTATATAAAGGTTTTTAGCTATTTTTAATGTAGCATTCGATAGGGCTTGCCAAACTTGGCCTCAAACCCTGGAGACTGGTTGACATATGGCTGTGAGATCTGTTTTGAAAATGGGCGATGCCCGCTTGTTGCGCGTGGCCCAGCCCGTGCGCGTGTTTGGCACCCCGGCGCTTGACGCACTGGTGCAGGATTTGCTGGACACCATGCGGGCCGAAAACGGTGCTGGTCTGGCCGCGCCGCAGATTGGCGAGGATTGGCAAGTGGTGGTGTTTGGCGGTGGCGGCGTCAACCCCCGCTACCCCGACGCGCCGCCTGTGCCCTACACGGTGCTGTGCAACCCGGTCATCACCCCCGTGGGCGATGCGCAGCAAGAGGGCTGGGAAGGCTGCCTGTCGGTGCCAGGCTTGCGCGCTGTGGTGCCACGCTGGCAGCGCATTCGCTACAGCGGTTTTGACCCGCTGGGCCGGCCCATTGAGCGAGAAGCCGAGGGCTTTCACGCGCGTGTGGTGCAGCACGAGTGCGACCACCTGCAAGGTGTGCTCTACCCCATGCGCGTGCGTGATTTCTCGCGCTTTGGCTTTACCGAGGTGCTGTTTCCCGACGGGGTGTGACTGAAGCTGCGCAGCTTGGCAGGCAAGGCCCGGCTTGGGGTGAACAGACCCTGGGCGGCCAGCGCAGCGGCATGCGACCGTGGGTGGCCTTTGGTTCACGATCTGCCATGGGCAAAAACAAAGCCGCTCGAAAGCGGCTTGGTTGAGGAAAGCGTGGAGCGGGTGAAGGGAATCGAACCCTCGTATGCAGCTTGGGAAGCTGCCGTTCTACCATTGAACTACACCCGCAGGGTATGAGAGAAAGGGCTGCATTCTAGCGGCTTGTTGGGGATGCATCAGGCCGTCAGCAGGTGAGCGGCTTGCTGGCCACTGCGCACGGCGCCTTCCAGGGTGGCAGGGTAGGGGCCGCTGATGTAGTCGCCCGCAGCCAGCAGGCCGGCGGTGATGCGCGTGGCAGGGCGTGTCAAGGCGGTGGTGCAGGCGAAGGTGGCGCGCTTTTCGGTGATGGTGCGCAAGGGGGTGATGGCCAGGTTCAGCTGCTGGCGGGCCTGGGCGGCAATGGCCGCTTGCAGCGCCGCGCGATTGCCTTCGCACACGCTGGCGCTGTCGCTGATGACGAAGGCCAGCATGCGTGTGGGGTGTGCGCTGGGGGTGATGGCATCACGCTCAAACACGAATTGGGCAGGCGCGTGGGTGCTGGCGCGCAGGGCGAGCATGGGCGCACGCAGCATGGGGGGACGCAGCGGGGGGGCATCGGCTGCGATTGGGCTGACCTGGGCATAGACGGTGGTGATGGCGCGGTGCGCCAACTGCCGGGCGCTGTGGCACCAGGCGTGTAGCGCACTGGCGATGGTTGGAGGGGCATCTTGCGCCGATGGGGTTAGCAACTGCACCGCATGGGGGGCAGAGGTGGCGAGGATGACGCGGTCAAATGCTTGGCTTTGTTCGGGTGATTCCTGGGGTGGTGCTTGCAGCTGCACATGCCAGTGCGGGGCGTGCCAGCGCAGGGCATTGACACGCTGGCCGGTGCGTATCTTGGTGCCGCGTGCAGTGAGCCACTGGGCAGCAGGGGCGGGCAGCAGGGCGCTGAGGTGGGTGCGGGGCAGCAGCAGGTTGGAGCCACCGCGCTGGCTGAACAGAGCGTCACGCAGCACGCGCAGAAACACCTGGCCGCTGGCGTGCGTGGTGGGGGTGTTGAGGGCGGAGATGCACAGCGGCTCGATGAACTCATCACGTAAACGGGGGGTGAGTCGGGTGCATAGATCGGCCACGCTGGCGCGCTCATCGCAGGTGAAACCGGCGCGATGCCAACCGGCGGCTGCACGCAGCAGTGCCCATTTGTCTGGCCAGTGCCAGCCGCGCGCCAGGGCAATGCCGGCCAGCGCGTCTAGCGGGGCGGGCCAGTCAGGCAAGGCCAGGCCGTTGCCGTCGGGGTAGGTCAGGGCCAGAGGAAGGCGCAACAGGGCGCTGGTGGGGTCTATGCCCACTTGGCGCATGAGTTGCAAGCAGTGGTTGTAGGCGCCGATCAGGATGTGCTGGCCGTTGTCGACTTCCACCTCGCGTCCGTCGGGCAGTGTCAGCGGCACTGCACGCGCCCGGCCACCCAGGGTGCGGGCGGCTTCAAACACGGTGACCTGGTGGCCGGCTTGCACGGCATGCACCGCCGCAGCCATGCCCGCCCAGCCTGCACCGATGATGGCCACGCGAAGGGGCGGGGGAATAGGCGGGGGAAGGGGGATGTTCATGAACGACAAGGCGAGAGCGACTGCGCAAGGGTGAGAGGGCTTGGGTGTGCGACTAAGAACGGGGCCTCATGTGTGTAGGCCTGGCCTTGCGTGTCACGCGCTATCGCTGGATAAGTGGCATGCGACAAGGCACACGGGCTTACTTGCCTACCAGCTCATTGAGTTTCTCTGCTTCAAAACGCTCTTGCCGTGCGGCGTTTTCGGGGACGCAGTCAGGGTCGAGTTGGCAGGAAAGTTTTTCAATGGCTTGCCACAGCAGGGCGATCTGGTGGTCCTGGTTGGCAGTGCCGTCAATCAGGCCGCGCAGGGCGATGCTGACGGGGTCGTCGCTTTCTGTGATGCCGTAGGCCGAAAAGCCCATGCGTGCGGCGGCTGCTTCGCGCTTGGCGGCATCGCCCGCCTGGATGATGCGCGCCGGATTGCCCACGGCAGTGGCGCCAGCAGGCACGGGCTTGGTGACCACGGCACCAGAGCCGACTTTGGCGCCATCACCCACGGTAAAGCCACCCAGCACCTGGCTATTGGCTCCGACGATGACGCCCTTGCCCAGCGTGGGGTGGCGCTTGGTGCCCTTGGCCAGCGAGGTGCCGCCAAGGGTGACTCCCTGGTAGATAGTGCAGTCGTCGCCAATTTCCGCCGTTTCACCAATGACCACGCCCATGCCGTGGTCGATGAACACACGCTCGCCTATCTTGGCGCCGGGGTGGATTTCGATACCCGTGAGAAAACGGCCCCAATGTGAGATCCAGCGTGCCAGCCAGTGCCAGCCGCGCTGCCACAGCGGGTGGGCGATGCGGTGCAGCACCAAGGCATGAAAACCGGGATAGGAAAACACCACATCCCACACGCTGCGTGCGGCGGGGTCACGCTCAAGAATGGCCTGGGTGTAGGAGCGGATGCGCTGCAACATGGTGGGGCGGTGAAATTAAAAAACAGGGCAGGGCATATGGCGCGGCCAGCGCGCAAAGCCTCGTCTTGGCGCACTGGCCTGCGCCTTGGGACACCTGGGGCTTGCATGCGGCCTGAACGCATGTGGGCAACCCATTGTGCTCAAGGCCCGGGGCTGATGGTTCTGGTTGCGCATTGTGCAGCCAACAGCAGCTGAGGTGCCGCTGCAAGGCATGAAAAAAGCGGATGCATTGCCTGCCCTGCAGCAGTATGCGGTGTGGCTTTGGGGTGATGGCTTCGCGGCCCCGGTCTTGTCCACGTTAGCGGCTTTGTCCGCACATTGCTTAGGCGTTGGTTCTGGTACAGCCGGGCCGCTCATGCCTGGGGCGACTGAGACAGCGCATGCGCCAGGCCGTCAAACACCGCGCGCAGCCGGGGCGTGCCGCGCAATTCGCGGTGCGTAACCAGCCAGCAGGCCGCCGGTGGAATATCGATCTCTGCCAGCACGCGCACCACACCGGGCTGCCGGCGTGCCACCGCCTGCAGGGCCACGCCCACACCCAAGCCTTCGCACACGGCTTGCCAAGCCAAGGCGGAATGGTCGGTACGGATGGCGAAGAAATCGCGCGTGACGGGGTGCCCGGCCCGGGCAAAGCCGCGCAGGGCCAGATCGTCCTGGTCAGGGCCAATCCAGTGGTGCCGGGCCATGGTTTGTGCCGTGACCGGGCCATGGCGCGCCAGGTAGTCGCGGTGCGCGTACAGGCCCAGCGGCTGGTCGGCCAGGCGGCGTGCAATCAGCCCCGGCTCGCGCGGGCGGAACATGCGCACGGCAATGTCGGCCTCGCGGCGCAGCAGGTCGCTGACGCCATCATCGGGCGCCAGCTCTATCTGGATTTCGGGGTGTGCCTGGCGCAGCGGTCGCAGCGCAGGCAGCAGCAGGTGGTGGCTCACCATCTCGCTGGCGGTGATGCGCACCGTGCCAGCCAGGGTGCGCGCATGGCGGTCGAGCACGTTCTGCATGCGCTGCAACTGCGCCTGCATGTCGCGCGCTGGCGCCAGCAGCGCCTGCCCTGCCGGTGTGGGCGACAGGCCTTGTGGCGAGCGTTCGAACAGCGCCTGGCCCAGCGCCGCCTCCAGTGCGGCCAGGCGGCGGCTCAGGGTGGGCTGGCTTTGCCCCAGCGCCCGCGCGGCACGGCCCAGCGAGCC
This sequence comes from Pseudomonadota bacterium, assembly GCA_030535425.1. Classification (GTDB taxonomy): domain Bacteria; phylum Pseudomonadota; class Gammaproteobacteria; order Burkholderiales; family Burkholderiaceae_C; genus Ottowia. The sequence goes on from JAUNHQ010000019.1 coordinate 7,215, forward strand.
TGCCTCGCTGAGGGCCAGAAACACCTGCAACAGGCGCCAGTCCAGCTCGTCGGTAGATACCATGGGTCATGCATGAGTGAATGGGGGTCATGCCATCCTAAGGCTTGTGGCGCACCATGGGCTGCACGACGATGGGCGCTTCATCAACGTGATGCCCGCACCATGACAACCCTTGCCCACCCGCACCATGTGATCGTCGGCGACGGCGTGATCGGCCAAGGCGTGGCCGATGAGCTGGCCCGCCTGGGCCACCAGCTCAGGCTGGCCAGCCGCAGTGGCCGCGCGTCAGCGTCCGCCCGCCACCCCCACTTGCGCCTGGACGCGCTGGATGCCCACGCGTTGCGCGAGGCTGTGCGTGGCGCGACGCACCTGTACCTGACGCTGGGCTTGCCCTATGACGCCCGCGTGTGGCAGCGTGACTGGCCGCGCGTGATGCGCAACGCCATTGAGGCTGCGCTGGCGGCCGATGCCGTGCTGGTGTTCTTTGACAACGTGTACGCCTACGGCCCCCTGCCCTTGCGGGTGCCGATGCGCGAAGACCATCCCATGCAGCCGCCTTCGCGCAAGGGTCAAGTGCGGGCGCAGCTGCCTGCCTTGCTGGCCCAGGCGCAGCAGGCACAGGGGCTGAAATGGGTCATTGGCCGCAGCGCCGACTTTTATGGCCCCCATGTGCGGCAGTCGCCGCTGTTTGTCGCGGCCATTGAGCGGCAACTCAAGGGCAAAGCCGCGCAATGGATGGGCGACCCCGATGCGCGCCACAGCTTTACCTACGTGCCCGATGCGGCACGCGCGCTGGTGCGCCTGGCCCTGGACGAGGGCGCGTGGCAGCGTGCCTGGCACCTGCCGACACCGGTGCACGCCCCCACGCCGCGCCAGTTGCTCATGCAATCGGCGCGCCTGCTGCAAGCGCCCGAGCGCATTCAGACCTTGCCGGATGCGTTGCTGGGCGTGCTCAAGCTGTTCGTGCCTGCCCTGCGTGAATACGGTGAGATGCTGTACCAGAACCGGCAGGACTATGTGTTCAGCAGCCAAGCCTTCATGGCGGGCTACCCTGATTTTGTGGTGACGCCATATGAGGTGGGCATGGCGCGCATGGTGGAGTCGCTGCGCCCGGTCATGCCGCAGGCCCGGTGATGATGGGCATGAAAAAAGCCAGCCGCGCGTGGGGCGCGCGGCTGGCTGGTCGAAGAAAGCTGGATGACGCGCTGCCAGCGGCAGGCATCCATTGCTGAAGCAGCCGACTCTGGCATTACGCCATCGAACTCAGCCCGAACGGATTGCCTTCCGTGTCCTCACACAGGCTGACCCAGCCAAACTCTCCAATGGAGAATTTGGGGCGAAGCAGCTTGCCACCCGCCGCTACCACGCGCGCTTGCTCGTGCTGACAGTCTTTCACGCTGAAATACACCATTGTTCCCCCGGCCCCCGATCGGGCATGGGCAGACTTCACCAGTGCGCCGCCTGCACCGTAGGCCGTCATCGTTGTGGGAAAACCCATCATCTGTGTTTCACCGGTGGGATCACCGATAGGCTGTAGCTTTGTTTGCAGCACATCTTCGTAAAAGCGGGTGGCCCGCTCAAGATCATGGACGTACAGGTCGAACCACCCGATGGCATTGGCAACAGGCATGGAGCACTCCTTTGTTCAAACAAAAGGCCCAGTCTAGGAGCGCGTTTCGCAACTGTCTTGTAGGGATCGGACATCAAAGCGGTCAAAAAAGCGCAGAGGTGTATACCCCATCAGCGCACGAAAGGCATGGATGTAGTGCGCTTGGTCGGCATAGAGGTCCAGGTAGCTTTCGTGAAACGAGCGCTGCATTCGCAACACTTTGAGCAGATCGTGTGGAGCCAGGCCCGTGGATTGCCTGAGGTTGCGTTGCAACTGCCGTGGCGACAGGCCCGCCAGCCTGGCCATGTCTGAGACGGAACGGATGCGCTTGAGGTTGTGCAGGATGTTCGCCGTCAGCGGGTTGGGGGCAATCAGCTTGGCTTCAATCAACCGCTTCACCAGCAGCGACATCAAGCCCTGCTTTTCGGTGAAATCCAATGCCGCCATCGCCTTGGAAGTGGCCAGCAGTGGCAAATCTCCCGCATACGGGGCGCCGACGAACTGGTGGTGCAGCTCCTTGGGGCTGCCGCGCCAAACGCCGGGAAACAACTCTATGCCCACATAGTGGAAGGCCCGGCCCAGGTTGAGCACTTCATGCCGGGCACGCAAGGCCGTCACCCCGGCAATCGCTGGGTCCAGTTGGTTGAACAGCAGGTTGACACAGGCGTCAGGAACGGCCAGCAGCAGGAAATCCTCCGGCAAGATGGCCTGCGTTTTGAGCTCCCAATACGCATGCACCAAGCCAGACAAGTGTGCAGGCGGCGGCTTTACCACGTAGCGAACCGAACGCACACGCTTGTCGATGCCGTCTTGAATCGGACGGTAGAAGGAATGGTGCATGAGAGATGAAAGGCCGACTTTTGCTCCGCACCCATCCGCCGAGCAGCGAGCGGCGTAAGGAGTGCCAAGCCGTTAGCAACCCACGCAAGGCTGGCGGCTGACCGCTGTGCCAGCCAGCCTTACCGGGGGCATAGGGCATCCAAGCGGCCCCCGCGGGGCGCTTAATCCGCCGCCACTTCCTCTTCCGGCTCAGCCGGCTCGGCCCCTTTGCCTTTTTCTTTCTTGGGCAAGGGGGTGATGTCCAGCTGCACCTCGTCCTTGTCGTCCAAGTCCACCGTCAGGCGTCCGCCGTCTTGCAGGCGGCCAAACAGCAGCTCGTCGGCCAGGGCCTTGCGAATGGTGTCCTGGATCAGGCGCTGCATGGGACGCGCGCCCATCAGGGGGTCAAAGCCTTTTTTGGCCAGCATCTTGCGCAGCTTGTCGGTGAAGGTGACTTCCACCTTCTTCTCGGCCAGCTGCTGCTCCAGCTGCAGCAGGAACTTGTCCACCACGCGCAGGATGATTTGCTCGTCCAGCGGCTTGAAGCTGACGATGGCGTCCAGCCGGTTGCGGAACTCGGGCGTGAACAGGCGCTTGATGTCGGCCATTTCGTCGCCCGCCTGGCGCGGGTTGGTAAAGCCGATGGTGGCCTTGTTCATGGTTTCAGCGCCGGCGTTGGTCGTCATGATGATGATGACGTTGCGGAAGTCCGCCTTGCGGCCGTTGTTGTCGGTCAGGGTGCCATGGTCCATCACCTGCAGCAGCACGTTGAAGATGTCGGGGTGCGCTTTTTCGATTTCGTCGAGCAGCAGCACGCAGTGCGGCTTTTTGGTGATGGCCTCGGTCAGCAGGCCGCCCTGATCGAAGCCCACATAGCCGGGGGGCGCACCGATGAGGCGGCTGACGGCGTGGCGCTCCATGTATTCGCTCATGTCAAAGCGGATCAGCTCCACCCCCATGATGTAGGCCAGCTGCTTGGCCGCTTCGGTTTTGCCCACACCGGTGGGGCCGCTGAACAAGAAGCTGCCAATGGGCTTGTCGGCCTTGCCCAGGCCGGAGCGGGCCATTTTGACGGCGGCGGACAGCACTTCGAGCGCCTTGTCCTGGCCAAAGACCACGCTTTTGAGGTCGCGCTCGAGCGTTTGCAGCTTGCTGCGGTCGTCGTGGCTGACGCTGGCCGGGGGGATGCGGGCGATTTTGGCCACGATCTCCTCGATCTCGTGCTTGCCAATGGTCTTTTTGCGCTTGGAGGGCGCCACGATGCGCTGGGCCGCGCCGGCCTCGTCGATGACGTCAATGGCCTTGTCGGGCAAGTGGCGGTCGGTGATGTACTTGGCCGACAGCTCGGCGGCGGCTTGCAGCGCGGCCACGGCGTATTTGACGCCGTGGTGTTCTTCAAAGCGGCTTTTCAGGCCCTTGAGGATGTCCACGGTTTCGGGCACGGTGGGCTCGACCACGTCCACTTTCTGAAAGCGGCGCGAGAGCGCGGCGTCTTTTTCAAAAATGCCGCGGTATTCGGTGAAGGTAGTGGCGCCAATGCACTTGAGCTGGCCCGAGGACAGGGCGGGCTTGAGCAGGTTGGACGCGTCCAGCGTGCCGCCAGATGCGGCGCCCGCGCCGATGAGGGTGTGGATCTCGTCGATGAACAGGATGGCGTGCGGCTTGTCCTTGAGGTTTTTCAGCACGCCTTTCAGGCGCTGCTCAAAGTCGCCCCTGTACTTGGTGCCGGCCAGCAGCGCGCCCATGTCCAGGGCGTAGACGGTGGCTTCTTGCAGCACTTCGGGCACGCTGCCTTCGGTGATGCGCCAGGCCAGCCCTTCGGCAATGGCGGTTTTGCCCACGCCGGCTTCGCCCACCAGCAGCGGGTTGTTCTTGCGGCGGCGGCACAGGATCTGGATGGTGCGCTCGACCTCGTAGTCGCGCCCGATCAGCGGGTCGATCTTGCCGTCCTTGGCGTTCTGGTTGAGGTTGACGGTGAACTGCTCCAGGGGCGATTGCTTTTCGCTCTTTTCGCCACCGGCGGCCTCGCCCTCGCCTTGCGTGGCAGCGGGGTCGCCTTCGGGCTTGGCGCCTTCGGGCGGGTCGCTTTTGCGGATGCCGTGGGCGATGAAGTTGACCACGTCCAGCCGCGTGACGCCTTGTTGGTGCAAGTAGTACACGGCGTGCGAATCTTTTTCGCCAAAGATGGCCACCAGCACGTTGGCGCCGGTGACTTCTTTCTTGCCGTTACCGGTGGACTGCACGTGCATGATGGCGCGCTGGATCACGCGCTGAAAGCCCAGCGTGGGCTGTGTGTCCACTTCGCCCTCGCCGGCGACTTGGGGGGTGTTGTCCTTGATGAAGTGGGTGAGCGACTTGCGCAGCTCGTCAATGTTGGCCGAACAGGCGCGCAGTACCTCAGCGGCGCTGGGGTTGTCCAGCAGCGCCAGCAGCAGGTGCTCGACGGTGATGAACTCGTGGCGTTGCTGGCGGGCCTCAACAAAGGCCATGTGCAGGCTGACTTCCAATTCCTGGGCGATCATGATGGTTGCTTCCTTTCAGGCTGCGCTAACGGGGGCTGCCGCTCCAGCGTTGGGCTGTCTTTTGGGGTTGATCTGTCTTTATACCTTGCGGCTTGGCCGGCGGCTTGCCAGCGCCCGTTGCGGTAAAGCTGACAGATGGGGAATGTTTGGCGTTATTCAACGGCGCGGGTATGGCAGGGCCTGAGCGGGTAGTGGGCACGGGCAGCAAGCGCTGTGCTGGGCTGCTCAGTCCACAGGCTCGCTCACGCATTGCAGCGGGTGGCCGGCCTGACGGGCCGCGTCCATGACCTGATCGACCTTGGTGGCGGCCACGTCGCGCGAGTACACGCCGCACACGCCTTTGCCGTCCAGGTGAATTCTGAGCATGATTTGCGTGGCGGTTTCGCGGTCTTTGCCAAAAAACTCCTGGATCACCACCACCACGAATTCCATAGGGGTGTAGTCGTCGTTGAGCATGACCACCTGGTACATCTGCGGCGGCTTGACTTTTTGGGGGACGCGCTCAAGAACGGCCTGGTCACTGTCATTGGGCTGGCGCGCGGGGGGGCTGGAAATGGGGGGCGTTGTGGGAGGGACGGGGTTTGATGTCGCCATGAAAATCATTCTATCTGTCGGGATGGGTCGTTCACATGGGGGCGGTTGACAATCCTCAGCCCCTTGCGCACACTCGTGCGGGCAAAAAACATAGTGCAAAGGAAGGAGACACAGCCATGCCACAGGGAAAAGTTAAATGGTTCAACGATCTCAAGGGCTTTGGCTTTATTGAGCCTGATGGCGGGGGGCCGGATGTCTTTGCCCATTTCTCCGCGATTGACATGGATGGCTTTAAAACCCTGAAGGAAGGCGCTCGCGTCAGCTACGAGGTGAACGAGGGGCCGAAAGGGTTGCTGGCGCAGCGCATTCGAACGTTGGCTGATGATGCACTGCCAGGTGACAAGCCACTGCCATCGTCACCGGATGGCCAGATACCCGTGATGAATTGAGCATTTGTGCCGCTTAGGCGAGCAGCAGACACATTCCGCTGGCCGCTTTGTTGCCAGCGATGAAAAAACCCGGTGAAGACCGGGTTTTTTCATGGGCTTTAAGCCGGGATTTCGATCACACAAAGCTCACATGTGCTCGATCATTACCTGCCCAAAACCTGAGCAGCTGACCTGCGTGGCCCCTTCCATCAGGCGGGCAAAGTCATAAGTGACTTTCTTGCTCTGAATGGCCCCTTCCATGCTGCCAATGATCAAATCGGCCGCCTCTGTCCAGCCCATGTGGCGCAGCATCATCTCGGCGCTGAGGATTTCCGAGCCCGGGTTGACGTAATCCTTGCCCGCGTACTTGGGCGCAGTGCCGTGGGTGGCCTCAAAGCAGGCCACGCTGTCGCTCATGTTGGCCCCAGGGGCAATGCCAATGCCACCCACTTGCGCGGCCAGCGCGTCGCTGATGTAGTCGCCATTGAGGTTCAAGGTGGCGATGACGCTGTATTCGGCCGGGCGCAACAGAATTTGCTGCAAGAAGGCATCGGCAATCGAATCCTTGATGACGATATCTCGGCCCGTGCGCGGGTTTTTGAGCGTGCACCACGGCCCGCCATCAAGCAGCTGCGCCCCAAACTCGCGCTGCGCCAGCGTATAGCCCCAATCACGAAAGCCACCTTCGGTGTACTTCATGATGTTGCCCTTGTGCACCAAGGTCACGCTGGGCTTGTCGTTGTCAATGGCGTACTGAATGGCCTTGCGCACCAGGCGCTCGGTGCCTTCGATAGACACCGGCTTGATGCCCAGCGCCGAAGTCTGCGGAAAGCGAATCTTGCGCACCCCCATCTCATCGGTCAAAAAGCGCATTAGCCGCTGCACCTGCTCGCTCTTGGCCTCCCACTCGATACCGGCGTAAATATCCTCGCTGTTTTCACGGAAGATCGCCATGTCCACCTTCTCCGGCTCTTTCAGCGGCGAAGGCACCCCCTTGAAATAACGCACCGGGCGCAGGCACACGTACAAATCCAGCTCCTGCCGCAGCGCCACGTTCAGGCTGCGAATGCCCCCGCCCACCGGCGTGGTCAGCGGGCCCTTGATGGACACCACGTACTCCTTGAGCGCCGCCAGGGTTTCATCAGGCAGCCACACATCCGGGCCATACACGCGCGTGGCCTTCTCGCCCGCAAACACCTCCATCCAATGGATTTTGCGCTGGCCCCCGTAGCACTTTTGCACCGCCGCATCCACCACCTTGAGCATGACCGGCGTAATGTCCACCCCCGTGCCATCGCCCTCGATGTAAGGAATGATGGGGTTGTGAGGCACGTTGAGCGAAAAATCAGCGTTAACAGTGATCTTCTGCCCCTCGGCAGGCGGCTGGATGTGCTGTGACATGAGCGGCTTTCGGATGAAAACAACAAGAAAAAGCCGCAGCCACCCAAAGGCTGCGGCGGTTGCGGTTCATTCTAGCCATGGTGTTGCAAGCGTCTTGTCTGCGCGAGACACAATGCAGCCATGTGGCAGCAGATGCGCTGATAACTTTGATCTGCTGCATGGTGCACTAGACGGCACTGATATCCTGACAGCAACATATCCAAACCCCATGCCATCTCTTCTTCGCTCCCTGCGGGCTGCCCTGATAGCAGTGGCGCCCCTTTACCCTTCATACGCTCAACAGGCGGCGGCAGGCCAGCCGCAGCTGAATTTGCCCCGAACTGCCCTTGGCGTGGGTATGCACCGTATTGATGCTCAAGTGGCATCTACCCCAGCACAGCGGCAGACTGGCTTGATGCACCGCCAGCACATGCCTGAGCATGAGGGCATGCTGTTTGTGTTCGAGCAGCCCGCCGTCCAGTGCTTTTGGATGCGCAATACGCTCATCCCCTTGACCGCAGCTTTTGTGCAAGACGATGGCACCATCGTCAACCTGGCTGACATGCAGCCGCTGAAAGACACCAGCCACTGTTCGGAAAAGCCGGTGCGTTACGTGCTGGAAATGAATCAGGGCTGGTTTGCCGCGCGCCACGTCAAGCCTGGGCACCGGCTGCGAGGCGATGCGTTCAAGCCCTGAGCACATGGGTAAGAGCCCGGGGCACGAGCAGGGGCGGTCGAGTGTCAGCGCTGCTCGATCAACTGGCCGCGGATTTCACCTTCGGGATAGCGCTCGGTGCGCAGGTTCACATACCACTGCCCGGCCAGCAGATTGGCGCGCTGCCCAGGGCTGAGCATGGCGCGGCCTTCGTAGGGGCTGGTGAACTGCCGTCCAATGGCCAGGACGGGGGAGGCCACTTCGCCTTCCATGGCCGGGCTGTGAAAATGCGCAGCCTGTACGGGACCGCTGAGCTGGGAAAAGCTCAGCTTCCATTGCAGCAAGCCAGTGTTTCGATTGAGAACGGCCACCAGCTCGCCCCGGGCAGGGCTGTTGCTGGGTGGCACGGTTTCAGCGCCGCTGAGCTGCGCGCGAAAAGCGGCCAATTCAGATTGGCGCGAGGGCTCAGCGGGTGGCTTCGTCTGCGTGCGCACAGGTGGCGACATCGGGGGCAACTGCGTGGTGGTGCAGGCGCTCAGGGCAAGCCCGGTGACCAGCGGCCAAGCCAGCAGGCGCGTCAACCGATATGCAGTGGAAGCCGTGGAAACGGGATGCGGGTAAAGCGTCATCATGGCAGGCACGATACCACCACGCATTTCACCTGGACATGACGCCTGACAGCCCGATACTGGCTATGCGCCAGTGCCTCAATGCACGACGCGCAATTGGCCGCGCACTTCGCCAGCAGGGTAGAGGCTTGTCTGGATGTTGACATACCAGCGTCCATTAAGCAGGTCTTGCGCTTGCTGGGGCTGCAAGGTGGCATGCCCTTCGTAGGAAGGGCCAAAAGGCGCAGGCCACACCAGGGTGATAGGGGCTGTTTGGTTTTCACCTGCGGGGCCATGGAAATTGACGCCAGTAATGGTGCCTGACAGCCCGGACCAACTGGCGCGCCAGCGTAGCAGGCCAGTGCTGGCGTTGTAGAGCGCATCAATCTGGCCGCTGCCGCTGCTGCGGGTGGGCGGCACGGCACTGGCGCCATTGAGCCGGGTGGTAAAGGTAATCAGGTGCGCTCGTGGATCGGCTGGGCTGGCATCGGAAGGGCCGGGGGGTGTCGGTTGTTGCGGCGTTCCCACGGGGGGCAGTGGCTGGGCGACGGGCTGCGTAGGGGGCACGGGGCTGGGTTGGGCCGTGGAGGGGGCAGGTGTGATGACGGAGGAAGGCGGCATCTGTGGCTCGGGGGAGCGCACAGGAGGCGGGTCATAACGGGGGCCAAGGTCAACTGTAGAACATGCGCCAAGCAGCAAGGCCATGGCGGGCAGGGCTCGGGAAATGGGGGATGGAAGTGTCGTGGGCATGGTGACAGATCCTTTTGAAATGATGAAGAGAAGGGCAGGCCTGCTGTCTCAAAATGTCGGCTGAACCGGCAAGGGCATGGCAAACCTGTATGTGCGAGCGAGATTGTAGGTAGGAACGGCGAGTGGGCCGCGTGGGGCTTGTGCCAGCCGGAGCTATTCAGCCATCGGGCACCGGCATGGGTGGTCAGTTCGCTTCAATGCGCGTGCCGTCGGTGATGCGGTCGTCAGGCTGCACGATGACGGCATCGCCCTCGGCCACGCCGTGCAGGATTTGCGCCGCCGTGGCCGAGCGCAAGCCCACCTGCACCGGGGTGCGGCGCGCGCGGCCATCCACCACGCGGTACAGCGCCCAGCCGCTGGCCGGGTCTTGCGCGGCGGGCAGGGGCGATGAAGTGGGGGCCGAGGCTGCCGGTGCTGCCGAAGCCGGCGCCGCCGCGTCGCTGGTGCGAAACAGCGCGCCGGCGGGCACTTGCAGGGCGTCGCTTTCGTGCTGGAGGATGAAGTCCAGCTCCACCCGGTAGGCATCGCCCAGCGCGGCCCACTGGCTGCGGGGGGTGTCAATGTCCAGAATGACGCGGGTGCGCTGCTCTTCCACCCCCAGGGCCGACACTTTGGTAAAGCCGCCTGGCTCCACGCGGGTGACGGTGGCGGCCAGCTCGCCCGCGCCGCCCCAGCGCAGCACGCGTGCGGCCATGCCGGGGGCCAGGCGCACGGCGTCGGTGGAGAGCACTTCGGCCTCGATCTCCAGCTGCGCCGCGTCACCCACTTCCAGCAGCGCCTGCCCGGCGGCCACGGGGGCGGCGCTTTCCAGCACGCGCTTGAGCACCACGCCATCGACTGGCGAGACCACGGGCAGCGGCGCCGGTGCGGCGTTGGCCCGGGGGGCGTGGTGCGGCCCCCCCGCGCGGGCGGGGGGCCCACCGGCGGCGGGGGCGTGCTCGGCGGGGCGGGGGGCGGCCCGCTCGGCGGCGGCAGTGGCGGCCTGGGCGCGGGCCTGGTCAAAGGCTTCTTGCGAAATGGCTTGCGCGGCCTGCAAGGGCTGGGCGCGGCGCAGGCTGGCCTGGGCCAGATCGTGCGCGGCCTGGGCAGCGGCAATGCGCTGGCGCGCGGCGGCCTGCTGGCTTTGGCCGGCGGCCACATCGGCCTGGGCCTGGGCGCGGCTGCGTGCGTCCAGCAGGCCGCTGGTGGCCGGCTCAATCACGGCCAGGGTTTGCCCGGCCTGCACCGCATCGCCCGGCTGCAAACTGATGCGCCGCAGCGTGCCGGCCACGGGGGCGGTGATGGCGTAGCGTGCTTTCAGCCGGGTTTTGCCCTCTTCGGAAAAGCTTTGCGTGATGGGCGCGCGGCGGGCGGTTTCCACCCGTGCCAGTTGCACCGGCTCGCGCAGTGCGGCCCAGGCCAGCAGGCCCAGCGCGGCCAGGGCAGCGGCGGTGTAGAGCAGGGGTTTGAGGGGCGGGTGTTTCATGCGGCCAATGGTAGTGGCTGCGGCATGGGCAGGGCGCACGCGCACAATCGCAGGCGTGACGGGGCGCGGGCCTGTGAAGCGGGTGGCGCCTGACTGTGCTTTTCTTCATTGCCTTGTGCTTGCCTTGCCATGCGCCTGAAAGACCGTTGGATTGCCGCTGCCGTGGTGCTGGCCTGGGGCATCAATTTCGTGTTCATGAAAGTGGCGCTGGCGCAGGTGCAGCCGGTGGTGCTGGGGCTGCTGCGCTTTGTGTTGCTGCTGTTTCCGGCCATTTTCTTTTTCAAGCGCCCGGCGGTGCCCTGGCGCTGGCTGGCGCTGTATGGGCTGTGCATCAGCTTTGCGCAGTTCAGCCTGCTGTTCATGGCCATTGCGCAGGGCATGCCCACCGGGCTGGCGGCGCTGTTGCAGCAGGCGCAGGCCTTTTTTACCGTGCTGTTGGCGGCGCTGCTGCTGCACGAGCCGGTGCGCCGCCACCACGCGCTGGCCCTGGGGCTGGCCATGGTGGCGCTGGGGCTGATTGGCGTGGGCCAGTGGCAAGGGGTAATGCCGTTGGGCGCGCTGGGGCTGATGCTGGGGGCGGCTGCCATGTGGGCGGCGGGCAACCTGATCGTCAAGCGCCTGGGGCCGGTGGACGCGCTGGCGCTGGTGGTATGGGGCAATGTGTCGGCCCTGCTGGCGTTTGCGCTGGCGGCGCTGGCGCTGTATGGCGTGCAGGGGGTGGCCCAGCAGGTGGCGGGCATGGACTGGCGCGGCTGGGGCAGCGCGCTGTATCTGGCCTACGGCGCGGGCCTGCTGGGCTACGCCGGCTGGGGGTTGCTGCTGTCGCGCTACCCGGCAGGACAGATCACGCCGCTGGGGCTGCTGGTGCCGGTGGTGGCCCTGCTGGTGGCCTTCGTCGGCTTGCATGAGCCGCTCAACACCTGGCACTGGGCCGGGGTGGCGCTGATGCTGCTGGCGCTGGCAGTGCAGGTGCTGGGCGGGCGGCGGCACTGAGCTGGCGGGCGGGCTGGGCCGTGTGCAGTGGGTTCGTTGCGGCGGGCGCGTTCAAGCCGGGCCAGGGTGCTTCAGATCAGGCCGCACCAGCACAAAAATCAGCAAAGCCGTGAGCGCGCCCAGCGTGTCGGCCAGCATGTCTTTTTGCGCGTCCCACACGTCGCCTTGCGAGCCTAAAAACTCAATGCCCGCGTTGCCGCCTTCCAGCACGGCGTAGCCCCATTCGATGATTTCGTACGCAGCGGCCATGCTCATGATGGCAAACAGGGCAAAACACAGCGCCACACCCAGCCCGCACAGGCGGCGGCGCAGCAGCCACTCGGCCACGGCAAAGCTGTAAAAACCAATGATGTAGTGCGCCAGCCGGTCAAAGTGGTTGCGCCCTTCGCCCAGCAGCGGGGCCAGCAGGCGGTTGCCCCAGTCAAACGGCACGTTGGCAAAGGTGTAATGCGCGCCCACCAGGTGCATGAACATCCACAGGCTCATGAGCAGGTAGGCCAGATTGCTGAAGCGAAACCAGCGGTAGCTGAGCGCCAGAGCGCCAAAGACGGCAAAGACGGGAATCACCTCTGCCCACCACACGGCGCGGTCTGCGGGCTGTATGCCCGACCACAGCGCCACGGCGGCGATCAACAGGGCCAGGGTCAGGGCAAAGGCGTGCGGGCGCAAGGACATGAGCAATATGAATTTGATAGCAGGTTGCGCGCAATGGACGAGCGCTAGCGGCCTAAAATATGCTGAAAAAACACCTGTTGTCCATCAGCGCTGGGCCTGCGCGGCGCTGTGCAGCAGCTTGGCGCCCATCAGGCCTAGCAGGGCGCCGGCCAGCTTGTCAAAGTAAAAGGCCAGCCGGCCAAACACCTGGCGCACGGGGCGGTGCGAGAGGATGAAGATGATGGCCGCGTCCCACACAAAGACCAGCGCGGTCATCCACAGGCCCAGCCCGATGCTCAGGCCCATGCCCACTTGCGGGGTGAGCACCACGGAAAACAGGCTCAGGTAAAACAGGATGTTCTTGGGGTTGGACAGGCCCGAGAGCATGCCCAGCGCGAATTCGCGCCAGAAAGAAGGCGCGGCGCGCGGCGGCTGGCCGGGCGCGCCGCTGGCGCTGGTGGGCGCAGGGTTGGCTGCGTGGATAAAGGCGTAGTCGCTTTTGCGCGCCCGCATGGCCTGCCAGGCCACGTACAGCAGAAACAGGCCGCCGCAGACTTTCAGCACCGTCATCAGCCACAGCGAATGCGCCAGCACCGCGCCTACGCCCACCAGGCACAGCGTGATGTAAATGCCATTGGCCAGCGCAATGCCCAGCGCCACCCCCAGCGCGCGGCGGCGCGTGTTGCGTAAGGCGCTGCGCACCACCAGCAAAAAGTCAGGCCCAGGGCTAATCAGTGCCAGAAAGTGCGCGGCCACGACAGTCAGGATGATGGGCAGGGCTTCGGTGGGCATGGGTGCAGAGCAAAGGGGGGTTAGCAGTTGGCACGACCGGGAGTACGTGGTTTGCGGCATAGCGTACCTGGGAGCTATGCAAACAGGGGTAAGGGCAGCGAACCCAAGGGGGCTCAAAACCTGCCCAGTGCCTGCATCTTCCAGGCCAGCCACAGCTTGCGCAGCGGTGTCAGCGCAATGCGCTGGTGCAGCACATGAAAGCCGTCGGCTTCGATCTCGCGCAGCAGGGTGCGGTAGATGCTGGCCATCATCAGCCCCGGTTTTTGCGCGCGGCGGTCGGGGGCGGGCAGCAGGGCCAGGGCTTCGTCGTAGCAGCGCTGGGCGCGATCGGCCTGAAAGCGCATGAGGGCGGCAAAGCGGTCGGAGTACACGCCGTTGAGGATCTCGTGCGCTTTCACGTCAAAGCGCTGCAGGTCTTCAATGGGCAGGTAGATGCGGCCGCGCCGGGCGTCTTCACCCACGTCGCGGATGATGTTGGTCAACTGCAGCGCCAGGCCCAGCCGGTCGGCGTATTGCGTGGTTTGCGGCTGGCTCTGGCCGAAGATGCGTGCCGAGACCTCGCCCACCACACCAGCGACCAGGTGGCAGTAGGTTTGCAGCGCAGCAAAGTCCAGATAGCGCGTTTGCGTCAGATCCATCTGGCAGCCTTCGATCACGGCCAGCAGCTGGGCGGCTTCAATGCCGTAGTCTGCTGCGCCGGGCATGAGCGCCTGCATCACCGGGTGCGTGGGTTGGCCGGCAAAGGCGCGGCCCACCTCTGCTTGCCACCAGGCCAGCTTTTGCGCGGCCACGCCGGGGTCGGACACTTCATCGACCACGTCGTCCACCTCGCGGCAAAAGGCATAAAACGCGGTGATGGCGGCGCGGCGCGGCGGGGGCAGAAAGAGAAAGGCGTAATAAAAGCTGCTGCCTGATGCGGCGGCTTTTTGCTGAACGTAGTCTTGCGGAGATTGAAGGGCAGGGGTGCTCACGGGGGGCGATTGTCCCATTGCCCGTGCGCCCTGGCCGAGCGTGGGTGACGCCTGCGGCGCCCGGAACCAGGCTCTCAGTGCAATGGCAAAATCGCGCGCTGTCAGGAGAGTGTCCCTGGCCCATGGGGCAGGGGCCGCCGAAGGCGCAATTGTGTGAACGCTCAGGCACCAGGGACTGACGCCGCCCGCGCAAAACCTTTGACGCGCGGGCGTGCCCGGCTGGAGAGAGGCGCCGCCCGCCCCCGTGCGCGGCGCCCACCGAAGGAGCAAACGCGCATCGCCGCGTGAATCTCTCAGGTAAAGAGGACAGCAGGGTTCCACCCGCGCGCGCCGGCGCCCTTCGGGGGCATGGCGCGCAGCGGCTCATGCACCGCGCATTGCCAAGGAACCTGCTGCCATGACCGACATCCCACTGCTGCAAACACCCCTGCACGCCCTGCACTTGGAACTGGGCGCGCGCATGGTGCCCTTTGCCGGCTACCACATGCCCGTGCAATACCCCAGCGGCCTGATGGCCGAGCACAAGCACACGCGCACCGCCGCCGGCCTGTTTGACGTCTCGCACATGGGGCAGGTGCGCATCAGCGGCGCCGATGCCGCCGCCGCGCTGGAAAGCCTGATGCCCGTGGACGTGCAGGGCCTGGGGCTGCACAGGCAGCGCTACGGCCTGCTGCTGGATGACGAGGGCGGCATCATCGACGACCTGATGTTCGTCAACCGGGGGGATCCGGGCGCCGCCGGGCCGTCCCAAGGCGCGAGCGCCCCCTCAGGGGGCAGCGCACCGCGTGCAGCGGCAGAGCGTGGGGGCCAAGAGTTTTTCATGATCGTCAACGGCGCCTGCAAGGCTGGTGACATGGCCCACATGCAGGCGCGCATCGGCCAGCGCTGCACCATCACCCCCTTGCCCGATCAGGCCCTGCTGGCCCTGCAAGGCCCGCAGGCCGCCACCGCCTTGCAGCGCCTGGTGCCCGGCGTGGAAAAACTCGTGTTCATGACCGGCGGTGATTTCGGCTGGCAGGGCGCGGCGCTTTACATCACCCGCAGCGGCTACACGGGCGAAGACGGCTTTGAAATCTCCGTGCCCGCCGCGCAGGCCGAAAGCCTGGCCCGCGCCCTGCTGGCCCAGCCCGAAGTGGCCCCCATTGGCCTGGGCGCGCGCAACAGCCTGCGGCTGGAAGCGGGCTTGTGCCTGTACGGCAACGACATCGACAGCAGCACCACCCCGGTCGAAGCGGGCCTGAACTGGGCCATGCAAAAGGTGCGCCGCACGGGTGGCGAGCGCGCAGGCGGCTTTCCCGGCGCAGCGCACGTGCTGGCCCAGCTGGACGGCAGCCAGCCCGTGCAGCGCCTGCGCGTGGGCCTGATCGCCCAAGAGCGCGTGCCCGTGCGCGAAGGCGCCGCGCTGCAAAACGCCGACGGCCAGACCATCGGCCAAGTCACCAGCGGCCTGCTCAGCCCCACGCTCAACCAACCCATTGCCCTGGGCTACGTGCAGCCCGACTGCGCCGCTGCCGGCACCCAAGTCTTTGCCCTGGTGCGCGGCAAGCCCGTGCCCATGACCGTCAGCCCCACCCCCTTTGTGCCCACGCGGTATTACCGGGGCTGAAAGACCAACTGCTTGTAGTGCCATCTACCTGCAGTCACACGCCTTCTTAACCCATGTCCTTGTTCAAGAAACTATTTGGTATCCGCCAGTCATCTGCTGATAAGCCCGCTGTTGTGCAGCCTGCCCTGTCGCTCGCTATGCCGTCTGCGACACCGTCCACGCCGGATAGCGCACGCCAAGCCGATGCTTGCATTGCCGAGGGTAATGCGTTGGAAGACGCGGGTGATCTGACAGGCGCTATCAGACAGTACCGCAAGGCACTGACGCTGGCACCAGGCTATTGGTCTGCCTGGCTCAATCTGGGCATTGCCTACCAGGCGCAGGGCAATCATGGGCAGGCGCTGGAGATGTTTGAGGCCGCTTACGACGCCAATCCGGCGCATCACTTACCTGCCTACAACTTGGCGCGTCATTTAAGTCAAACATCTGGGCATGCTGTGCGATGCGCCGATCTTTTGGAGCAAGCCTTGCGAGCCAAGCCTGATTTCTTTCAGGCACTGGTGCTGTTAGCTGATGTGCGTGCGGAACATGGGCAAAGGCAGCAGGCCATTGAACTGCTGCAACAGGCGCTGGCGCTGGCACCTGAGCATCCTGGTGTGCTGCAAAACCTGGCTACCTATCTTCAGCAATCCGGCCAGATCGACCGTGCCATTGAAGTGCTGCAATCGATCAGCAAGCCATCTGCCAGTGTGCTAGCTAGCCTGGGTCAAGCGTTGCGTGATCGCGGACAAGTTTCTCAGGCGCTTACCCTACTGGAAAAAGCGGCAGCTGCAGATAGCCGTCATTTGAGCGCCTATCTGATGACGCTGCTGTTTTCGCCTGATTTTTCCCCTGAGCAGATTCGGCAGGCGCATGAGCGCGTCAATGCCGCGTTGCCTGCGGTTGAGAAAGTTCCGGTGCCTTTTATGCCAGACGCCTCTGGCTCTGACGGGCGGAGGCTGCGCATCGGCTTTTTGTCGCCCGACCTGCGCGCGCACTCTGTGGCTTACTTCATTGAGCCGCTGCTCACCCATCTGGACCGGCAGCACATTGAGGTTTTTCTGTATTCAGCCACCCATCGCCCGGACAGCATCACCGCGCGCCTGAGCGGTTTGGCCGAGCACTGGCGTGACCTGCGCGCCGTGAGTGCAGAACAAGCCGCAGCGCAGATCAAGAGTGACGGCATCACTATCCTGATCGACTTGGCTGGCCACAGCTCAGATCACCGGCTGGACGTGCTTGCCCTCAAGCCCACGCCGATCTTGGCCACCTGGCTGGGCTACCTGGGCACGACGGGTTTGCGCACGGTGGACTTTCGCATCGTCGATACACTGACAGACCCGCCCGGCATGACCGAGGGCGAGCACACCGAACGCCTGATCCGCATGGAAGCACCACAGTGGTGTTACCAGCCACAAGAGCACACTCCCGCCGTCGCGCCTGCGCCGAAGGAGCGCAATGGCTATGTCACCTTTGGCTCTTTTAACCAGTGCGGCAAGCTCAGCGCCCCCTGTCTGGCCCTTTGGGCAAGTGTGCTGGCCGCCGTGCCCCAAAGTCGCTTGTTACTGGCTGCCGTGCCCGAAGGCATGGCGCGTGAGCGCATTCAGCGCATCATGAGCGAAGCTGGCATTGCCGCTGAACGCCTGCTGTTTTACCCGCGAACCGACTGGCAGCAGTACTTTCACTTGTACGGCCAGGCCGACATTGCCCTGGACTCCTGGCCCTATACCGGCGCCACTACCTTGTGCGATGCCCTGATGATGGGCGTGCCTGTCATCAGTTTGGCAGGGAGGCGCTCTGTTAGCCGCAGCGGTGCCAGCCTGCTGGCCAGCCTAGGGCACCCCGAGTGGGTTGCTGCGGACGAGCAAAGCTTCGTACGCATTGCCACTGAGTTGGCGCGCCAGCCAGCCACGCTGGCCCAAAGACAAGCCCTGCGCGAGCAGTTTTTGCATTCCCCTCTGACCAACGGCTCCGACTTTGCCTGGCGCTTTGCAGGTGCGCTGCGGCAGATGCTGGCGGTGCACAACGCCTCCTGTTGATGACTCTTTTCCTCACCTTTTTCAAAGGAACGTTCCATGACCCTGTACTACACCCCCGAGCACGAATGGCTGAAGGTAGAAGGCGACACCGCCACCGTCGGCATTACGCAGCACGCGCAGGACGCGCTGGGCGACGTGGTGTTTGTCGAGCTGCCTGAAGTGGGCCGCAGCTACGCGCAAAAAGACACCGCTGGCGTGGTGGAAAGCGTGAAAGCTGCCGCCGATGTGTACATGCCCGTGACCGGCGAAGTGCTGCAAGTTAACGAAGCGCTGCGCGCCGATCCCAGTCTGGCCAACAGCGACCCCATGGGCGCGGGCTGGTTCTTCAAGATCAAGCTGGCCAGCCCTGAGCAACTGGCCGAGCTGATGGACGCCGCCGCCTACGAAGTGCTGACCCAGGGCTGAGCGCCTTGGCGCATGGCCGGGCTGACCTGGGTTCGGCGTGGGTGGTTATTGATAAAAAATGCCATTCCCGCTTTGTTGGTGCGGGGTTGAAGCTATAAATACCATAGCTTTCATTTTGTGCCTGGCAAGGGTTTGGTATGGCACTGCCCGCTACGGGCTGTGCCATGTTGGCGGCTGGAGGCCGCCTTTTCTTTTTTCAGGTGGTCGTCAAGGCTCAGGCCGCCAGCCGTGCGCGGTGCCGCGCCATCTGCGCCTGCACTTGCGCGGGGGCGGTGCCGCCCAGGGTGTTGCGCGCTTGCAGGCTGCCGCGCAGGCTGAGCACGTCGTACACGTCTTTGTCGATGGCGGGGTGGAATTCTTGCAGCACCTTCAGGGGCAGCTCGGACAAATCGCACTGGTGCGAGGCGGCGGCCTTGACGGCGTGGGCCACGGTTTCGTGTGCGTCGCGAAAGGGCAGGCCCTTTTTCACCAGGTAGTCGGCTAAGTCGGTGGCGGTGGCGTAGCCTTTTTGCGCGGCGGCTTCCATGGCCGGGGCGTTGACGCTGATGCCGCCTTCCTTGGCACCGGTGGCGGGGTTGATCTGGCCACCGATCATTTCGACAAAGATGCGCAAGGTGTCGCGCAGCGTGTCCACGGTGTCGAACAGGGGTTCTTTGTCTTCCTGGTTGTCTTTGTTGTAGGCCAGGGGCTGGCCTTTCATCAGGGTGATCAGGCCCATCAGGTGGCCCACCACGCGGCCGGTTTTGCCACGCGCCAGCTCGGGCACGTCGGGGTTTTTCTTCTGCGGCATGATGGAAGAGCCGGTGGTGAAGCGGTCGGCAATGCGGATGAAGGCAAAGTTCTGGCTCATCCACAGGATCAGCTCTTCCGACAGGCGGCTGATGTGCACCATCACCAAGCTGGCGGCGGCGGCAAACTCGATGGCGAAGTCGCGGTCGCTCACGGCGTCCAGGCTGTTCTGGCATACACCTTCCATGCCCAGGGTGCGGGCCACGCGCTCGCGGTCCAGCGGGTAGGTGGTGCCGGCCAGGGCGGCGCTGCCCAGGGGCAGCTGGTTGACGCGGCGGCGCACATCGTGCAGGCGCTGCTCGTCGCGCGCGAACATTTCCACATAGGCCAGCAGGTGGTGCGCAAAGCTCACGGGCTGGGCCACTTGCAGGTGGGTGAAGCCGGGCAGGATGACATCCACGTTTTTCTCGGCCACGTCCACCAGCGCGGCTTGCAGCTCGCGCAGCAGGCCGGTGATGAGGTCAATTTCGCCGCGCAGCCACAGGCGGATGTCGGTGGCCACCTGGTCGTTGCGGCTGCGGCCGGTGTGCAGGCGCTTGCCGGCGTCGCCCACCAGCTGGGTCAGGCGCGCTTCGATGTTCAGGTGCACGTCTTCCAGCGCCAGCTGCCATTCAAACTGGCCGCTTTGGATTTCGGCGCGGATTTGCGCCATGCCTTTTTGAATGGCGGCCAGATCATCGGCGCTGATGATGCCCTGCGCAGCCAGCATGTCGGCGTGGGCCAGGCTGCCGGTGATGTCGGCATCGGCCAGGCGCTTGTCAAAAAACACGCTGGCGGTGTAGCGCTGCACCAGCTCGCTCATGGGTTCGGAAAACAGCGCAGACCAGGCTTGGGATTTTTTGTCGAGTTGGTTGGTGGACATAAAGGGGGCAAAGCAAAGAAAGGAAGGCCAAGAACGCCCTGGTCGCAAAGCCTGGGACGAACCCGGCGACAAACGGCAGCCCTTGGCGGATGAACGCAGCCGCCACCTGCCTACACTGCATGGCCAGAAAGACAAGCCTTGCAGCAAGCCGCCGGCAGGCGGCCCACAAGCCGGTCATTTCAGGGTTGCCGTGGCCCTTGGGGGGCGGGCGCGGCTTGGGGTGATCTGCACCGCCTTGGGCCGTGGCCAAAGGCAGTTGGCCGGCTGGCTCAGGCGGAATGCTCAGGGGGATGGCATGAACGACTCGCAAATTTTATCGACCTTCGCTGACCGCAAGCGCGCGCGCGCGCCGGCCAAGGCCGCGCCGGTGCTGGTGTTTGACGCCTGCCAGGCGGGCGTGATCCTGCGCGCCGTGCTGTACGTGGAAGCGGTGGTGGCGGTGGCGCTGATGTACGTCAGCACCGGCCTGACCGACTGGGCCATGCGCGTGGCCGTGACCACGGGCGGGGCGCTGCCGGCCACGCTGCTGTGGCTGGTGGCGGGCTGCGCGCTCAAGCGGCCCATTGCCCGCCTGCCCTGGCCGGCGCAGGTGGCCACGGGGGTCGGCCTGGGCGCGCTGGCGGGCCTGTATGGCTGCGCCATGCTGGCGCTGCTGGGGCTGGTGGCGCCGCCGCCCTGGGTGGCCAGCGCCTTTACCGGCGCGCTGCTGGCATCGGGCCTGGTGGCCGGGCTGCTGTGGCGCGTGCGCGGGCGCACCCCGGCGGCCACCGCCGCCCGCCTGGCCGAGCTGCAATCGCGCATCCGCCCGCACTTTCTGTTCAACACCCTCAACACCGCCATTGCCCTGGTGCGCGAAGAGCCGCGCAAGGCCGAACGCATTCTGGAGGACTTGTCCGACCTGTTTCGCCACGCCCTGGCCGAAGACCGGGGCAGCTCCAGTCTGGGGCAAGAGATCGAGCTGGCGCGGCGCTACCTGGAGATCGAGCAAATGCGCTTTGGCCCGCGCCTGCGCGTGGAATGGGCGCTGGACGAACGCGTGCATGGCGCGCGGCTACCGCCGCTGATCTTGCAGCCGCTGGTGGAAAACGCCGTCAAGCACGGCGTAGAGCCCAGCCCCCAGGGCGCGCAGCTGCGCATCTCCACCCAGCGGCGCGGGCAGATGGCGCTCATCAAAGTCACCAACACCGTGCCCGCCGGCCAGGGCCATGCGGGCCACGGCATTGCGCTGGACAACGTGCGCAACCGCTTGCGCCTGCTGCACGACTTGCACGGCGGCTTTCGCACCGCGCTGGTCGATGGGGTGTACCAGGCCCGCATCGAAGTGCCCCTCAAAAGCGATGAACGCACATGAACACGCCCCAGATGCCTACCCCCTTGCGCGTGCTGATCGTTGACGACGAGCCGCTGGCGCGCCAGCGCCTGCGCGCCCTGCTGGCCGACTGCCGCGCCCCCGAGGCCGTGGCCACCGCCGAAGCGGGCGACGCCGCGCAGGCCGTGGCGCTGGCGCAGCACCAGGGCTTTGACGTGGCCTTGCTGGACATCCACATGCCCGGTGCCGACGGCCTGCGCCTGGCCGCCGTGCTGCGCCAAGCGCCCAAGCCGCCGCAGGTGGTGTTCGTCACCGCCCATGCCGAGCACGCCGTGCAGGCCTTCGAGCTGGAAGCCGTGGACTACCTGACCAAGCCCGTGCGGCTGGAACGCTTGCAATTGGCGCTACAAAAAGCGCAGCGCATGGCACTTGTCCATCAAGCGCAAGCGGCCCCTTTGGCCCCTGCGGCCCATGCAGCCGATGTGACCGCAACCGCATGGCTGCGCATCACCGAGCGGGGCCGCACCGAGCGCGTGCCCGTGGCCGAGGTGCTGTATTTCAAGGCCGAGCAAAAGTACATCACCGTGCGCACGGCAGCCGGCAGCCATTTGCTGGACGACAGCCTGAGCCAGCTGGACGAGCGCTACCCCGGGCGTTTTTTGCGCATCCACCGCAACGCCCTGGTGGCGCGCAACGCCATCCGCGCCCTGGTGCGCCACCACGACCCGCAAGAAGGCGAAGGCTGGGCCGTGCGCCTGGCGGGTGTGGATGAGCTGCTCATGGTCTCGCGCCGGCAGCTGGCGGCGGTGCGCGAGGCGCTGGGGGAATAGGGGCGCTGTGCCTGTGTGGCTGGGCTGGCCGGGGGCTTTACCGCCGGTAGCCTGCGGTTTAGCAAGGCGCAGCCAGCCTGCATGACCCGGTGTGCAGCCTGTCTGCAAGAGCAGATGAGCTAGCATCGCCGGCCATGCTGCAACCCTTGACCATCGCCACCCGTCAATCCCGCCTGGCCCTGTGGCAGGCCGAACACGTGCAAGCCGCGCTGCAAGCGCGCGGCCATGCCGTGACCTTGCTGGGCATGACCACGCGGGGCGACCAGATTCTGGACCGCACGCTCAGCAAAGTGGGCGGCAAAGGCCTGTTCGTCAAAGAGCTGGAAACCGCCTTGCAGGAGGGCCAGGCCGATCTGGCCGTGCATTCGCTCAAGGACGTGCCCATGGACTTGCCCGAAGGCTTTGCCCTGGCCTGCGTGATGGCGCGCGAAGACCCGCGCGATGCCTGGGTGTCGCCGCAATTTGCCTCGCTGGACGCGCTGCCCGAAGGCGCCGTGGTAGGCACGGCCAGCCTGCGGCGCACCGTGCTGCTGCGCGCGCGCCGGCCCGATTTGCGCATCGAGCCCCTGCGCGGCAACCTGGACACGCGCCTGCGCAAGCTGGACGACGGGCAATACGCCGGCATCGTGCTGGCCGCTGCGGGCCTCAAGCGCCTGGGCCTGCACGCGCGCATCCGCCACATCTTCAGCACCGACGAGATGCTGCCCGCTGCGGGCCAGGGCGCGCTGGGCATCGAAGTGCGCGCAGACCGCCCCGAGCTGGCGCAGGCGCTGGCGCCGCTGGCCGACGCGGCCACCTGGCTGGCCACCGCCGCCGAGCGCGCCGTCAGCCGCGCCCTGGGCGGCAGCTGCTCTGTGCCGCTGGCCGCCCACGCCACGTTGCATGAGGGTCAGCTGCACCTGCGCGCCGCCTGGGGCCAGGCCGACGGCCCGGCCAAGCTGCTGCACGCCCAAGGCAGCGCCCGCGTGGCCCTGGGCGATCTGCACGCCGCCGAGCAACTGGGCCTGCAAGTGGCCCAGGACCTGCGCGCCCAAGGCGCGCACTGACTTTGGCCCCGCCCGCCCGGCCCGCTCAAAGCCATGCCCCCGCGCGTGCTCATCACCCGCCCCGCGCCCGAGGCCCAGCGCTGGGCACAGGCGCTGGCCCGGCAGGGCCTGGCGGCGCAGGCGCTGCCGCTCATCGACATTGCGCCCGAGCCTCTGGCCGGCGCGCTGGCCCAGGCCCGCGCGCAGCTGGGCCAGTACCACGCCGCCATGTTCGTCAGCGGCAACGCGGTGCGGGCGTTTTTGCAGCCTGACACGGCTTTTGCGCTTGACCAGAGCGCGCTAGCAGCTATTGAAACAAGAGCATGGTCACCCGGCCCCGGCACCACGGCGGCGCTGCAAGCGGCCCACTGGCCGGCAGCGCGCATTGACGCGCCTGCGCCCGATGCGCCGCAGTTCGACTCAGAAGCCCTGTGGGCGCAGGTGCAGGCCCAGGCCCGGCCGGGCCGCCGCGTGCTGCTGGTGCGCGGCGGCAACGCCGCCGGCCAGCCAGCCGGGCGCGACTGGCTGGCCGAGCGCCTGCGCCAGGCCGGCGTGGCGCTGGATCAGGTCATGGCCTACCGCCGCCTGCCCCCGCACTGGGGCCCGACGCAGGCGGCGCTGGCCGAGCAGGCCGCTGCCGATGGCAGCGTGTGGCTGCTCAGCAGCGCCGAGGCCGTGGCCAACCTGCGCCACGCGCTGCCGGGGCTCGATTTGTCGCGCGCCCGCGCCCTGGCCACGCACCCGCGCATTGCCCAGGCCGCGCACGCGGCGGGCTTTGGCCATGTCGGCCAGACACAGCCCAGCTTGGCCGACGTGGTGCAGGCCCTTGCGTCGATAGAATCCGCGCCATGAGTTCCGAGCCGATGGCCTTGCCGCCGCAGCCGCCGCAGGCATCGGCGCAGGCGGCGCCTGCCCTGCCAGGGCCGCCGCTGGCCGAGCCGCCTGCTGGCATCTCCCCTCCCGCTTCTGCACCGGCGCCCGCACTGGCTGCTTCCCTGCGCCGCGCACGCGGCTGGCAGCCAGGTTTGGTGGTGGCCTGGCTGGCTGCGGCAGTGGCGCTCACGGTCAGCGTGCTGCTGTGGCAAAAAGTCACGGGCATGCAGCAGCAACTGGCGCGCCAGAGCGCCGAGGCAGGCAGCCAATCGGTAGAGGCGCGCACGCTGGCGCGCCGGGCCGATGAAACCGCACGCGCCAACGCGACCCAGCTGGCCGCGCTGCAAACCCGCGTGGACGACATGACCGCCTACCGCGCGCAACTGGAAGGTATGGTGCAAAGCCTGGCGCGCGCGCGCGACGAAAACCTGGCCGTCGAGCTGGAAACCGCCCTGCGTATCGCGCAAGACCAGGCGCAGCTGACCGGCAGTGTCGAGCCCCTGCTGGCTGCCCTGCGCACAGCTGAGCAGCGCCTGGCCCGCAGCCTGGATCCACGCCTGGCCCCCGTGATGCGTGCTGTCGGGCGCGACCTGGAGCGCGTGAAAACCGCCACCATCGCCGACACCGCCGGCCTGCTGGCCCGCATTGACCAGCTGCTGCGCCAGATCGACGACTTGCCCGCCGCCAATGCCGCCGGAAGCGGGCACACCAGCCAGCCCGTGCGCGAAACCGGCGCCCAGCCGCCCCAGTCCTGGTGGGGCCGCCAGTGGCAGACCCTGCTGGACGAAGCTGTCGGCCTGGTGCGCGTCAGCCGCGTGGAGCGGCCCGAAGCCAGCATGCTCAGCCCCGAGCAGGTGTTTTTCCTGCGTGAAAACCTCAAGCTGCGCTTGCAGGGCGCACGGCTGGCCATCCTGGCGCGCCAATACGAAGCCGCCCGTGCCGACCTGGCGGCCGCGGCCACTTTGATCGGTACTTGGTTCGACCCCGCTTCACGCCGCACCCAGGCGGCGGCCACGCTGCTGCAGAACATCCAGGGCCAGACCAAGTCGGCCCACTTGCCGCGCGTGAGCGAAACCCTGCAAGCCCTGGCCAACGCCATGGCCGCCAGCGGCACGCGCGACAGCGCGCCAGGAGGCGGGTAAACCCATCATGCGAGCTGCGCTCTGGCTGATCGGCCTGTTTGTCGCTGCCGTGGCGCTGGCGCTGCTGGCGGGGCGCAACGAAGGCACCGTCACCCTGTTTTGGCCGCCGCACCGTGTGGACGTGTCGGCCAACCTGGTGCTGCTGGGCCTGCTGGCGCTGTTTGCGCTGTTGCACTTTGTCCTGCGCGGGCTGTCGGCCATGCTGGAGCTGCCGCGCCAGGCCCGCCGCTGGCGCGCTCAGCAGCGCGAGCGCGCCACCCACGCTTTGCTGCTGGAGGCGCTTATCCAGCAGCAGGCCGGTCGCTACCTGCGCGCACGCAAGGCCGCCGAGGCTGCCCTGGCGCGCGAGCAAGCCTTGTTTGACGCGGGCGACGCACCCGCCCACACCCGCAGCCTGCGCGCGCTGGCCCATCTGGCCGTGGCCGAAAGCGGCCACGCCTTGCAAGACCAGGCGTTGCGCGACGAACACCTGGCCCACGCCCTGCGCATGGCCCAGGCGCCAGGCGCCATGCCCGAGCTGGGCGAGGGCATACGCCTGCGCGCTGCCCGCTGGGCCTTGCACGAGCGCGACGCACCCGCCGCACTGGCCCACCTGCAGGCGCTGCCCGTGGGCGCGGCGCGGCGTACCGCAGCGCTGCGCGTCAGGCTCAAGGCCCAGCACCTTTCTGGCCAGCACGCCCAGGCGCTGGATACCGCACGCCTGCTGGTCAAGCACGGCGCCTTCACCCCCCATGCCGCCCGCAGCCTGCTGCGCCAGCTGGCCAGCGAGTGCATGGCCCAGGCCCATGACCTGGGGCAGTTGCAGGCTGCCTGGGCAGCGCTGGATGCTGCCGAACGCGCCGATGCCGAACTGGCCCTGCGCGCCGCCCAGCGCCTGCTGGCCCTGGGCGAGCCGCTGGCTGCCGACCACCCTTGGCTGGCGCCGCTGTGGGCCCACCTGCTGACCCCGCCTGACGGCCTGGGCAGCGCCAGGCAGGCCGATGAGCCCCAGCGCGCCCGCATAGCCGCCGTGCTGCAAGCGGCCCTGGCCGCCGATGCCCAGCGTGCGGCCCCCCAGGGCATGGCGCCCTGGCTGGCCCGCATCGAAGAGGCCAGCCAGGCCCAGCCGGGCGATGCCACGCTGCACTACCTGGCAGGCATGGCCTGCCTGCACCGTGGCCTGTGGGGCAAGGCCCAACAGCAGCTGACCCAGGCCGTGCGCGGCCTGGCGGCGCCCGAGCTGCGCCGCAGCGCCTGGCGCGCCTTGGCCCAGCTGGCCGGGCAGCGCGGCGACACCCAGGCCGCCCAGCACGCTTGGCAGCAGGCTGCCGATACATGACATGAGCGCCAGCGCCTCACCGCCTGCCGCAACGCCTGTGAACGCGCCTGTGAATACGCCCGCCGACCCCGGTATCGACCCCTTCATAGATGCGTTGTGGCTCGAAGACGGCCTGTCCAAAAACACGCTAGAGGCTTACCGGCGCGACCTCACCCTCTACGCCCGCTGGCTGCACGCTGAGCATGGCCTGCCCCTGGCGCGCACGGCCGAGCAGCACCTGCTGGGCTACCTGGCCTACCGTGCCCAGGGCAAGGCCACCTCGGCCAACCGGCGTCTGACCGTGTTCAAACGCTACTTTCGCTGGGCGCTGCGCGAGCGCCTCATCAGCACCGACCCCACGCTGCGCCTGACCCCCGCCCGCCAGCCCCAGCGCGTGCCCCGCAGCATGAGCGAGGCACAGGTCAATGCCCTGCTGGCCGCGCCCGACACCAGTACCCCGCTGGGCCTGCGCGACCGCACCATGCTGGAGCTGATGTACGCCAGTGGCCTGCGCGTGAGTGAGCTGGTGGGCCTGAAAACCTTTCACATCGGTCTGAACGACAACGTGCTGCGCGTGCTGGGCAAGGGCGCTAAGGAGCGCCTGGTGCCCTTTGGCGAAGAAGCCAGCGACTGGCTCCAGCGCTACCTGGCCGACAGCCGCCCCGCGCTGCTGGGCGCGCGCCAGAGTGATGCCCTGTTTGTCACCAGCGCGGGCCGCAGCCCCGGCACGGGCATGACACGCGTGATGTTCTGGGGCATCGTCAAGCGCTACGCCCGCCAGGCCGGCATGGCCGCTGCCCCATCGCCCCACACCCTGCGCCATGCGTTTGCCACCCATTTGCTCAATCACGGCGCCGATTTGCGCGCTGTGCAAATGCTGCTGGGCCACGCCGACATTTCCACCACCACCATCTACACCCACATCGCCCGCGAGCGCCTGCGCGAGCTGCACGCGCGCCATCACCCCCGGGCGTGAAGACCGTCCGCAGGCAGGCTGGCCAGCGCGCAAATGGTCAGCACGCAGATGGCAGGGGCGGGTGGGATGTGGCGGCTGGTGAGGGCAGGGCGCTGCACCCGCATGAGAAAAAAGCCATGTGGCCGCCGCTGTGCCGCATCGCCTCTCTTTTTTCAGCCGCCTCGGCGGTGAAGGTTGATACTCATCTTTCTGTAGCAAACATGGCCCACCAAACATGCGCAAATGGCCTTTTTTCTTATGAAGGCCAAAGGCAGGCGGCTTGAATCCGTCATGCCCGCGCCGAGCGGGCAGCCAGGGGGTGCTTTGCGATAGGCAAGGGCATGAGGACAGGGGGGTGGAGTGTGCGGAGATGGGTTTTCCCCCTCAAGCCGCGCCGCCGGCACCGGGTGCGACCGGGGCCGCATGGGCGCTGGCCTGGCTGACCAGGCGGCGGGCCACGCTGGCGCACACCAGCTCGCACAGTGCATGCACGGTGGGGTCGGCAATGCGGTAGTAGGCGCTGTTGCCCCGGCTTTCGCGCGCCACCAGCCCCTGTGCGGCCATTTGGGCCAGATGGCGTGAAGTGTTGGCCACGCTGGAATCGACCTGCTGTGCAATGTCACCCACGCTCATCTCGCCGGCACACAGCACGTTCAGGATGCGCAGGCGCGCAGCCTGCGACAGAACGCGGAAGTAGCTGGCCACGTGTTCCAGGGCTTCGGGGGACAGGGAGGTGTGGGCGGCAGCGGACATAAGGAGGGGGCGTTGAAATTGAAAGGCCAGGTCACAAGCCTGCTATTCTGCTTGCGCTTTTGCGCAAATAGTATCCGTGCAAAGGGCATGGGCACGAAGGCGCCAGGGCCGTTTTTCAGGTTTTGCAACCATTGACCCCAAGGAGATCGAAAACCATGACGTTCAACGTTGGCGGCATTGACCGCATCTTGCGCATCGTGGCAGGGCTGGTGCTCATAGGGCTGGCGGCCACGGGCACCGTGGGCTGGTGGGGCTGGCTGGGCGTGCTGCCCCTGGCCACGGGCCTGTTTCGCTTTTGCCCGGCCTATCCGCTGCTGGGCATCAACACTTGCAAGAAATAGGCGTTAAATAAAAAATGCCATTTGCGCGCGACTGGTAAGGGTTTTAAGCTACTTAAATAGTAGCATTACCCTGCCAGCGCCTGGGCAAACTCGCGCGCGTTGAAGGTTTGCAAGTCTTGCAGCTGCTCGCCCACGCCAATGAAGTAAACCGGCACGGGTTTTTCACGGGCGATGGCGCACAGCACACCGCCCTTGGCGGTGCCGTCGAGCTTGGTGACGATCAGGCCCGTCAGGCCCACGGCCTCGTCAAACGCCTTGACCTGCGCCAGCGCGTTCTGGCCGGTGTTGCCGTCAATCACCAGCAGCACCTCGTGCGGGGCGGTGATGTCGGCCTTGGTGACGACGCGGCGGATCTTGGTCAGCTCGTCCATCAGGTGCTTTTGCGTGGGCAGGCGGCCTGCGGTGTCTACCAGCACCACGTCTTTATCGCGCGCGCGGCCAGCGGCCACGGCGTCAAAGCTCACGGCAGAGGGGTCGGCCCCTTGCTGGGTGATGATTTCCACGCGGTTGCGGTCGGCCCACACGGCCAGTTGCTCGCGCGCGGCGGCGCGAAAGGTGTCGGCTGCGGCCAGCAGCACGCTGGCGCCCGCGTCGGCCAGGTGCTTGGTGAGCTTGCCAATGCTGGTGGTCTTGCCCGCGCCGTTGACGCCGGCCACCATGATGACGGTGGGGTGGTACAGGCCCACCACGAGCGGCTTTTCCAGCGGCGCCAGCATGTCGGCAATGGCGTCTTGCAGCAGGGCCTTGACCTGGGCGGGATCGGTGGCGCGGGCCTCTTTGACGCGGCGCTTGAGGTCGGCCAGCAGGTATTCCGTGGCGGCCACGCCCGCATCGGCCATCAGCAAGGCGGCTTCCAGGTCTTCATACAGCGCGTCGTCGATCTGCGTGCCGGTGAAAACGGTGGTGATGCTGCTGCCGGTCTTGCGCAGCCCGGTCTTGAGCCGATCCAGCCAGCCCACGCGCGCGGCCTGCACGCTGGCGCTGGGCGGGGCCAGCTCCAGCTCTTTTTCAGCCGCCTGTGCCTGCACCGCCGCAGGCAGGGCTATGGGTGCCGGGGCCGGGGCAACAGGGGTGGGCGCTGGTGCCGGTGTGGCCACGGGGGCGGCAGCGGGTGTGGCGGCAGGAGCCACAGCCGGGGGCGCGACCGGGGTCGGTGGGGGTGAAGCGGCTGGGATGGCCGGGCTGGGTGCGGCGGCAACGGATGGGGCCGGTGCGGGGGGAACAGGCCCGGGGACTGGCACAGGGGCCGGGCTGGGCGCGGGCTCAGCCAGCGGCGGTGCGGCAGGCGTGGGGGTGATGGGGGCAGCGGGTTCGGGCAACGCCGGTGCAGGTGAAACCGGTGCGGGTGACGTCGGCTCAGGTGCGGCAGGCACGGGTGCGACGGGTGCTGGCACTGCTGGCGCTGGCGATTCGCTGCCGCCGCCCCACAGGCGGGCAAAAAAACCGCTTTTGGCAGGAGCGGTGGTGGGCGGGGGCGCGGGTGGAGCGCCCACCTGGCTAGCGGGGGCATCAGCGCCAGGTGCGGCGGGTTGACCCGGCGCGTCATCGGCTTTTTTACGGCGGAAAAGGCTGAACATGAGGGGCAGAAAGAAGAGTGCGCCGATTCTAGGAGGCGGGGGGTGGCTGGGCAGTGGGCGCGCTCATTCGTGCCCGGCAGGCAGGTGGCTGGCGTGCGATGCGGGCGTGGCAGAGCGCACGGCAATTTCAGTCGCTGACGTGCAGCGGCTTGTCCCCGCGCGGCAGCACCTGGCCGATCACGGCGGCATCGGCAAAGCCTTGTTGGGCGAAAGTGGCCAGCACGTCGTCCACGCTGTCGGGGGCACAGGCCACCAGCAGGCCGCCGCTGGTTTGCGGATCGGTCAGCAGGGCACGCTGGGTGTCGTCAAAGCCTGCCGGCAAGGCCACGTCGTGACCGTAAGACGCCCAGTTGCGGCCCGAGGCGCCGGTGACGATGCCTTGCGCGGCCAGCTCGCGCACGCCGGGCAGCAGGGGCACGGCGGGCCAGTTCAGCTGTACGGTCAGGCCCGCGCCGCGTGCCAGCTCCAGCGCGTGGCCGGCCAGGGCAAAGCCGGTGACGTCGGTGATGGCGTGCACGCCGTCCAGCGCGGCCAGGGCGGGGCCGGGGGTGTTCAGGCGGGTGGTGGCGTCGATCATGCGGGCGTAGCCGTCGGCGCTGAGCAGGTTTTTCTTCAGCGCGGCGGAATAAATGCCCACGCCCAGCGGCTTGCCCAGCACCAGCACGTCGCCCGCCTGGGCGCTGGCGTTGCGCTTGATGCGCGCGGGGTGGGCCAGGCCCAGGGCGACGAGGCCGTAGATGGGTTCGACCGAGTCGATGCTGTGCCCGCCGGCAATGGGGATGCCCGCAGCGCGGCACACGCTGGCGCCGCCTTCGAGGATTTGGCCGATGGTGGCCACGGGCAGCACGCTGATGGGCATGCCCACGATGGCCAGGGCCATGATGGGTGTGCCGCCCATGGCGTACACGTCGCTCAGGGCGTTGGTGGCGGCGATGCGGCCAAAGTCGTGCGGGTCATCGACGATGGGCATGAAAAAGTCGGTGGTGGCGATCAGCGCCTGCTCGCTGTTGAGCTGGTAGACGGCGGCGTCGTCCGAGGTTTCGATGCCTACCAGCAGCTCAGGCGGCAGGGGCATGGCGCCGGTGCCGCGCAGGATGTCGGTGAGCACGCCGGGGGCGATCTTGCAGCCGCAGCCGCCGCCGTGGCTCAAGGAGGTCAGGCGCGGGGCGGTGGCGGGGGTGGGCGTGGGGGCAGGTGCGGTCATGGCAGAAGGGCTGTGGAATGCTTATGGAAAAACGGCATTCGCGCGCAATATATCTATGTTTTAAGCTATCTTATATGTAGCAATTGAGGCTTAGACGCTTCGGTTGCGTGGCCGTGGCGGGTGGGTGGAGAAGTATTTTTGGATGCCGCTGATGAGGGCGTTGGCCAGGTTGTTCTGGTAGGCGCTGGTGCGCAGGCGTTGTTCTTCTTCGGGGTTGCTGATGAAGGCGGTTTCCACCAGCACGCTGGGGATGTCGGGGGCGCGCAGCACGGCGAAGTTGGCGCGTTCGACATGGCGCTTGTGCAGGCGGCCCACGTTGCCCATTTCGCGCAGCATGGAGCTGCCCAGCGTGAGGCTGTGGTTGATTTGGGCGGTGGTGCTCATGTCCAGCAGGGCGCGTTGCACGAGCTGGTCTTTCACGCCGAGGTTGACGCCGCCGATGTCGTCAGAGGCGTTCTGGCTGTTGGCCAGCCAGCGCGCGGCGGTGCTGCTGGCGCCGCGCTCGGACAGGGCGTAGATGCTGGCGCCGCGCGCTTCGGGGCGGATAAAGGCGTCGGCGTGGAGGCTGATGAACAGGTCGGCCCCCACGGCGCGCGCTTTTTGCACGCGCGTGGCCAGGGGGACGAAGTAGTCGCCGTCGCGCGTGAGGAAGGCGCGCATGGGGTTGCCGCCAGCGGTGCTGTTGTTGATGCGGTCGCGCAGGCGAAAAGCGATTTGCAGCACCACGTCTTTTTCGCGCGTGCCGCCGGGGCCGATGGCGCCGGGGTCTTCGCCGCCGTGGCCAGGGTCGAGGGCGATGATGATGAGCCGGTCTGTGCGCGGCGAGGTGGCGCGGCCCGCGCCGCGCGAAGGCGCAGGGGCGGGCGCTGGGGCTGGCGGGGGGGCGCTGGCGGTGGCGGTGCCTTCGCCGCCGCGCCGGGCGATGGCGTTGGCGCGCTCGATCTGGCGGGCGATCAGCTCGCCCAGGGTGTCGGTGTGCTCGGCAGCGCTGGCGGGGGTGCTGGCCTGGGGCGGCAGGGGGCCGCTGGCGGCCAAGTCGGCGGGTGCATCGGCTGCGGTGCTGCCCAGCTCTTGCATGCGCTCGGCGATCAGGCGCTCCAGCGGGTCGGGCGGGTTGGCGGGGTACAGGTCGAACACCAGGCGGTGCTGGTAGGCGGCCACGGGGGTGAGGGTGAAGACCTGGGGGCGGATGTCGTGCTTCAAGTCCACCACCAGCCGCACCACGCCGGGGGCGTTCTGGCCCACGCGGATGCCGGCGATGTTGGGGTCGTCCGGGCGCACCTTGGCGACCAGTTCGCGCAAGGTGGGGCTTAGGTCCAGCCCGTCGATATCCACCGCCAGACGGGGGGGCGAGCCGACCATGCGGTGCGTGGCCTTGAGGGCGGTGTCGGACTCAATGGTCACGCGCGTGTAGTCCTCGGCGGGCCACAGGCGCACGGCCACGATGCTGGCGCCGCGCGCGATGTGGTGCGCGCCCAGCAGCAGCACGAGCGAGCCGCCTTGCGCCAGCGCGCGCCGCCGGGCGGGGCTGGCCGGGGGCAGGGGGCAGGGTGGGGTGATGGGCGGCATTTCTTTTTGTCACTCCTGCTTGAGTGCGTTGAGCATTTGCGTGCCCAAGGGGGTGTGGGCGCTCAGGCGGGCTGAGCGCGCGTCGTCGGCTTGCGCTTCGATGCGCAAGCGCCAGTCGGGCACGGGCAGCCAGGCAGCGGCTTTCTCGGGCCATTCGGCCAGTTTCAGGCCGGGGGCGGCAAACAGGTCGCGAAAGCCGGCGTCTTCCCACTCGCGCGGGTCATGAAAGCGGTAGAAGTCAAAGTGCGACACGGCCAGCCCGTCGGGTGTTTCATGCGGCTCCACCACGGCGTAGGTGGGGCTTTTGATGCGGCCTTGCACGCCCAGCGCGCGCAGCAGGTGGCGCACGAAGGTGGTCTTGCCCGCACCCAGATCGCCGTGCAGCTCCAACACGGCATTGCGCAGCCCCGGCAGGGCGGCCACGCGGCGGGCAAACCGGGCGGTGTCTTCCTCGGTGGCCCACTGCACGGCCAGCATGGCCAGGGCAGGGGCGCTTTCTACAATTTGGGCGTGATGCATGGCGCACCTGTTGTTGATTCTGAAAAACTCTGGGCCCAGGTGCGGGCCTGGGCGGCCGCACTGGGCTTTTCGCGGGTGGGCGTGGCGGGGGTGGATTTGTCCAGCGCCGAGCCGGGTCTGACGCAATGGCTGGCCGCCGGGTTCCACGGCAGCATGGATTACATGGCCGCGCACGGCCTCAAGCGCGCCCGCCCGGCCGAGCTGGTGCCCGGCACGGTGAGTGTGATTACCGCGCGCATGGACTACCTGCCGCGCGCCACGCCTGATGACTGGCAGGCCGTGGAATGGGCGCGGCTGGCCCGTCCGCAGCAAGGCGTGGTGTCGATCTACGCCAGGGGGCGCGACTACCACAAGGTGCTGCGCGCGCGGCTGCAAAAGCTGCAACAGCGCATTGCCGACGCCATTGGCCCCTTTGGCCACCGCGTGTTCACCGACTCGGCCCCTGTGCTGGAGGCCGAGCTGGCCGCGCGCAGCGGCCAGGGCTGGCGTGGCAAGCACACGCTGGTGCTCTCGCGCGAAGGCGGCTCCATGTGCTTTCTGGGCGAGATTTACGTGGACCTGGCCCTGCCTGCCACGCCAGCCGTCAGCAGCCACTGCGGCAGTTGCACGGCGTGCATGCAGGCGTGCCCCACGCAGGCCATCGTGGCGCCCTACCGGCTGGATGCGCGGCGCTGCATCTCCTACCTGACCATTGAGCACGACGGCCCCATTGACGAAGCCCTGCGCCCGTTGATGGGCAACCGCGTGTACGGCTGCGACGACTGCCAGCTGGCCTGCCCCTGGAACAAATACGCCGTGCGCGCCAGCCTGCCGGATTTCGACGTGCGCGAAGGCTTTGACGGCGCGGCGCTGACAGAGCTGATGGGCTGGAGCGAAGAGACGTTTTTGCACCGCACCGAAGGCAGCCCCATTCGCCGCATTGGCCATGTGCGCTGGCTGCGCAACGTGGCCGTGGCCCTGGGCAACGCCCTGGCGGCGCTGCCCGAAGGCGACGCACGCCGCCAGCCGCTGCGCGCCGCGCTGCACGCCCGCGCGCAGCACCCCAGCGCCTTGGTGCGCGAACACGTGTGCTGGGCGCTGCGGCGCTGAAGACATGGGGCGTTGCTAGTGTTTTTGAGATGAAATGACAGCGCCACCGCTTTGGTTGACGCTGTGATTTTCATAGCATTCTAACGCTGCCGTCAACGCTGTGACAGCCGATGCCAGCCTTGGCGGGCGGGGGCAGACGGCTTTGTCCGACAGCCGTGGCTTTCAAATTGCATAGCATCAAAGCGAGGGCAGACATGCCCTGCCGGCCAGGGATGCTTGTGCGGATGCCATTTGCCCCTGGTACGTCCATGTCACGCACTTACCCAGACCGGGCCTTTGCGGGCGTGCGTCACACACCAAGAGGAGAGAAAGCGATGAGCTACACACTGCGACAAGTCCAACCCTTGCTGACCAAGCCCGAACTGGAGCTGTTTACCGCCAGCCGCGCCACTGCCGTCAAGGAGCTGACCGCGCGCCAGCTGAGCAGCAAGATCACCCGCGCCCGCGCCTTGCGCGACAAGTACCGCGACGTTTACCGCCGCCAGACCGTGGCCACCCGCAGCGCCCCGGCGGCGCAGCGCGCGCCCAAGGGCGGGGAAAACGCCCGCACGGAAACCAAGGCCGCCATCATGGCCGAGGTGCTCGCTCGCTTTGAGGCGCAAAGCGCCAAGCTCCAGGCCAAGCAGGCGGGGGCTGCTGGCCGCAAACCCACGGCCGTTTCCCCAAAAGCCGTGACGGCTTCCAAAACCCCCGCCGCCAAGCGGCCTGCACGCCAGGCTATTACAGATGCGGCCCAGCCCGCTGCCACACTGGCCAAGGCGGTGCGCAAGGCCGTGGCCAAGAAGACCGATGCCCGCAGCGCGCCCGCTGCCGTGCCCCGCGCACGCCGCGCCAGCACGCGGGTGGGCGGCACGGCCAGTGACAACGCCCAGGGCACCGTGCCGACCAACATGCCCGCTGCGGCCCAGCGCCTGAACCCGCTGAAGGCCGAGCCGGTGAACAAGAAAATCCATGCGTCTGCCCGCAGCCGGGGCCAGGCCGCCCAGGCCAGGCGCGATGCACGTTGACGGGCTGGCGGCTGCTTGGCGCGTGCCGTGTGATGGCAGCCCGCGTTTTCGCCCGCTGATGGCGGTGGACGCGGGCTTTTTTTGGGTTCTTCGCGGAAGTCCGGGGTTTGGCAAAAAGAAAAGCGGTGCTGACTCAGCC
>JAUNHQ010000103.1 GCA_030535425.1 Pseudomonadota bacterium
CGCCAAAGAAAAGTAGGCAAAAGAAAGGCGGCCCCGCTGCCCGTGTCCCTTCGCTGCGCTGCGGGCAGCCTGCGATGCTCAGACCTGTGGCGGCGCTGCGGAACTCGCTGCGCGGCGTTGCCGCTTCGCTCAAACAACCGCAGCGAGTCAGATCACGCAGCAGCCCCATGCTGCGCTGGGCCTGCCCGCCCCAGGTCTTGCGCTTCTCGGCACGGGCAAAAGGGGAGGGTGAACAGCCCTTCGGGCCATCGCTGCGCTCGGCCCTGGGTGCCCCCATCCCAGCCTTCCCCCAGCGGGGGAAGGGGCTTGTGTTGTCGGTACGCTTTCGGGCTTGGCTCCCTCCCCCGCTGGGGGAGGGTGGGGTGGGGGCAGGCGGCGTGTCCGATGCCTGCGGTCCTTGCTTTTTCCGCCCGTTGGAAACGGTGCCGCAGGGTGTGGTCAAGGGCAGGGGCCGGGATGTGCGCCCGGCGGCGCACCTACTTTTCTTTGCTTCGCCAAAGAAAAGTAGGCAAAAGAAAGGCGCCCCCGCTGCCCGTGTCCCTTCGCTGCGCTGCGGGTAGCCTGCGATGCTCAGACCTGTGGCGGCGCTGCGGAACTCGCTACGCGGCGTTGCCGCTGCGCTCAA
Organism: Pseudomonadota bacterium; assembly: GCA_030535425.1. Classification (GTDB taxonomy): domain Bacteria; phylum Pseudomonadota; class Gammaproteobacteria; order Burkholderiales; family Burkholderiaceae_C; genus Ottowia. The sequence continues at coordinate 626 of JAUNHQ010000103.1, forward strand.
ACAACCGCAGCGGGTCAGATCACGAAGCAGCCCCATGCTGCGCTGGGCCTGCCCGCCCCAGGTCTTGCGCTTCTCGGCATGGGCAAAGGGGAGGGTGGAACAGCCCTTCGGGCCATTGCTGCGCTCGACCCTGGGTGCCCCCATCTCAGCCTTCCCCCAGAGGGGGAGGGAGGAATGCAAAGGGCTGCACGGCAAGTGCGAATGATATGGTTTTGATAGCTGATCGCACGCGCTGGGTGCGCGCAAATGGCCTGTTTGGCTCATAAGGCCGCACGGTAAAAGCCAGCGTCGCTGGCCCCATCCCAGCCTTCCCCCAGCGGGGGAAGGAGCAAGGCAAAGAGCCACGCGCAGGCCCATCCAAAGGCTGCGCAGGCAAGCCATGCCCAAGCGGCCATGACATGCCCCTGCCCGCGCCGCTGGCCCCCATCCCAGCCTTCCCCCAGTGGGGGAAGGAGCAAGGCAAAGAGCCATGCGCAGGCCCATCCAAAGGCTGCGCAGGCAAGCCATGCCCAAGCGGCCATAACATGCCCAATCCCGCGCTGCTGGCCCCCATCCCAGCCTTCCCCCAGTGGGGGAAGGAGCAATGCAAAGGGCCGCGCAGCAGGCCCATCCAATGGCTGCGGAGCAAGCCATACCAGAACGCCGTGGCCGGGGTCTCCCCGGCCACCAGCGTTGTCCCCCTGGGGGGATGGCGGCCGAAGGCCGACTCAGGGGGGAGCTTTATATGGCCACCATCTGCCGCACCCCCCTGTCCGCCATCTCGCGGCCGGGGCCGCTGGCGATGATGGCGCCGCGCTCCATCACCACGTAGTCGTCGGCCAGTTCTTCGGCAAAGTCGTAGTACTGCTCGCACAGCAGCACGGCCACGGGCTGGCCGTTGAGGCCGCGGTCGGCCAGCTGGCGGATGACGCGGCCAATGTCTTTGATGATGTTGGGCTGTATGCCTTCGGTCGGCTCGTCCAGGATCAGCAGGCGCGGGCCGGGGGCCAGGGCGCGGGCAATGGCCAGCTGCTGCTGCTGCCCGCCTGATAAGTCGCCGCCGCGGCGCTGGCGCATTTGGTCGAGCACGGGAAACAGCGCAAACAGCTCGGGCGGCAAGGGCGTGCGGGCAGGGCGGCTGGCCAGGCCCATGCGCAGGTTTTCTTCCACCGTCAGGCGGGCAAAGATTTCGCGGCCCTGCGGCACATAGCCCATGCCGGCGCGGGCGCGGGCGTAGGGGGTCAGGTTCTGGATGGCCTGGCCGTTGAAGGTGATGCGCCCGGCCTTGATGGGCAGCAGGCCCATCAGGCATTTGAGCAGCGTGGTTTTGCCCACGCCGTTGCGGCCCAGCAGCACGGTGACTTTGCCGGGCTGCGCGTGCAGGCTCACGTCGCGCAGGATGTGCGAGCCGCCGTAGTACTGGTGAATGCCTTCAACGTGCAGCATGGTGTTTTTTTATGAATGAAAAAGGCCGTTTGCGCCCGTCTGGAGCGTGGCAGCAGCTATTGAAAAGTGAGCGATCACGGGGCAGGGCATGGCGCGGCTTTCAGCGGCCCAGGTAGGACTCGATCACGCGCTCGTCGGCCTGCACGGCGTCCAGCGTGCCCTGGGCCAGCACGCGGCCTTCGGCCAGCACGGTGACGGTGCCGCTGTCGCCGGCCAGGGCGCGGATGAAGTGCATGTCGTGCTCCACCACCATCAGGCTGTGCTGGCCTTTGAGGCTGAGGAACAGCTCGGCGGTGCGGGCGGTTTCCTCGTCGGTCATGCCGGCCACGGGTTCGTCCAGCAGCAGCAGCTTGGGGTCTTGCATGAGCAGCATGCCGATTTCCAGCCACTGCTTTTGCCCGTGGCTGAGCAGGCCGGCTTGCCGCCGCACATGTTCGGCCAGGTGGATGGTGTGCAGCACCTGCGCCAGCCGGTCGGCCTGGGCCGAGTCCAGCGCAAAGCGCATGGCCGCGCGCACGCGCTTGTCGGTTTTCAGGGCCAGCTCCAGGTTTTCAAACACGCTGAGCTGCTCGAACACGGTGGGTTTCTGGAACTTGCGGCCTATGCCCAGTTGGGCGATTTCGGGTTCGTTGTGGCGCAGCAGGTCGATGGTGGCGCCAAAGAACACGGTGCCGCTGTCGGGGCGGGTTTTGCCGGTGATGATGTCCATCATCGTGGTCTTGCCCGCGCCGTTGGGGCCGATGATGCAGCGCAGCTCGCCGGGGGCGATGTCCAGTTGCAGGCCGTTGATGGCCTTGAAGCCGTCAAAGCTCTTGTGCACGTCTTCCAGGTACAGGATGCGGCCGTGGGTCACGTCCACTGCGCCGGGCTGGGCGATGCGGCTGTAGCTGGCGGTGCGGTCGCCCGATTCGGTGGCGGCAGCCTGCGCGCGCAGGGTGTGATCGGCCAGGCGCTGGGCGCCGGCTTCCATCAGGTCGGGGGTCATGTGTTTTTCTCCCGCCGGATGCGGCGCAGCAGGCCCACGATGCCCTCGGGCAGAAACAGGGTGACGGCCACGAACAGCGCGCCCAGAAAGTACAGCCAGAACTCGGGCGCGGCCACGGTCAGCCAGCTTTTGGCGCCGCCCACCAAAAAGGCGCCGATGATGGGGCCGATGAGCGTGGCGCGCCCGCCCACGGCGGCCCAGATGGCGATTTCGATGGAGGCGGCGGGGCTCATCTCGCTGGGGTTGATGATGCCCACCTGCGGCACGTACAGCGCGCCGGCCACACCGCACATCATGGCGCTGATGACCCAGATGCTCAGCTTGTAGGGCAGGGGCGCGTAGCCGCAGAACATGGTGCGGCTTTCCGCGTCGCGTATGGCTTGCAGCACGCGCCCGTATTTACTGCGCACCAGCCAGCGCGCCAGCAGGAAAAAGCCCAGCAGCGCCAGCCCGGTCAGCACGAACAGGGCCATGCGCATGGCGCCGGTGGCCAGGGGCATGCCCAGCAGTTGCTTGAAGTCGGTAAAGCCGTTGTTGCCGCCCATGCCCGTTTCATTGCGGAAAAACAGCAGCATGGCCGCCACGGTGAGCGCCTGGGTGATGATGGAAAAGTACACCCCCTGGATGCGCGAGCGAAAGGCAAACCAGCCAAACACCAGCGCCACCAGCCCCGGCACGGCCAGCACCAGCACCAGCGTGGCGGCAAAGCTGCCACTCAAGGCCCAGTGCCAGGGCAGGCTTTGCCAGTCCAGAAAGACCATGAAGGCGGGCAATTCATCGCCCGTGTGGCGCATCAGGTGCATGCCCATGACGTAGCCGCCCAGGGCAAAAAACAGGCCATGCCCCAGGCTGAGGATGCCGGTGTAGCCCCAGATCAAGTCCATGGCCAGCGCCACGATGGCGTAGCACATGATCTTGCCCAGCAGGCCCACCATGTAGTCGGGCAGGTGCAGCGCGCTGCCGGGGGGCAGCCACAGGTTGGCCAGCGGCGCCAGGGCGCACACGGCCAGCAGCGCGGCCAAAAAGGCGGCCCAGCCGCCGCGCGTGAGCAGCGGCGCGCGTGCGGGCAGCGCAAGGGGGGGTGGGGTGCTGGTGGCGCTCATGCCTGCCTGCCTTTCAGGGCGAAGATGCCTTGCGGGCGCTTCTGGATGAAAACGATGATGAACACCAGCACGGCAATCTTGGCCAGCACCGCGCCGGTCCAGCCTTCCAGCAGCTTGGCCGCCATGCCCAGCCCCAGCGCGGCCACCACAGTGCCGGCCAGCTGGCCCACGCCGCCGAGCACCACCACCATGAAGGAATCGACGATGTAGGCCTGGCCCAGATCCGGCCCCACGTTGCCCACCTGGCTCAGGGCGCAGCCGGCCAGCCCGGCCAGCCCGGAGCCCAGAGCAAAGGCCTGCGTGTCCACGCGCGCGGTGTTCACGCCGGTGCAGGCGGCCATGGGCCGATTTTGCGTGACGGCGCGCACAAACAGCCCCAGCCGCGTGCGCCCGATCAGCCAGGCCACGCCGGCCAGCACCAGGGCGGCAAAGACGATGATGGCCAGCCGGTTGTACGGCAGCGTCAGGTTGGGCAGCACCTGCCAGCCGCCGCTCATCCAGCCGGGGTTTTCCACGCCCACGTTCTGCGCGCCAAACAGGCTGCGCACGGCTTGCATCAGGATCAGGCTGATGCCCCAGGTGGCCAGCAGGGTTTCCAGCGGGCGGCCGTACAGGTGGCGGATGACGCCGCGCTCCAGCAGCGCGCCCACGGCGGCCGATGCGGCAAAGGCCACGGGCACGGCCGCGGCCAGGTACCAGCCAAAGGCGCTTTCGGGCAGGTGGCGCTGAAACAGGCCCTGCACCACGTAGGTGGCGTAGGCGCCGATCATGATGAGCTCGCCATGCGCCATGTTGATGACGCCCATCAGCCCGTAGGTGATGGCCAGCCCCAGCGCGGCCAGCAGCAGGATGCTGCCCAGGCTCAGCCCGGTGAACAGCACGCCCAGGCGCTCGCCCCAGGCCAGGCTGTCGTCGATGCGGGCCACGGCGCTTTTGAGCGCGGCTTGCACGGCCAGGTCAGGCTCTTGCGCCAGTTGGGCGCGCAGGGCGGCTTGCAAGTCAGGATCGCCCGCCGCGCCCAGGGTTTGCGCGGCTTGCAGGCGCTGGGCGGCATCGTCGCTGCCCAGCTGAATGCTGGCGCGCGCCAGGCTCAGGCGCTGGCGCACGGCGGGGTCGGTCTCGGCGGCCAGGGCGCGCTCGATCAGCGGCAGGCGCTCGGCATCGGGCTCGCGCATCAGGGCGGTGGCCGCTTGCAGGCGCTGGGCCGCGTCGGGCGATTGCAGGCTTAGCGCGGCTTGCGCGGCCTCCAGCACGCCGCGCAGGTAGTTGCTGTTAATGACGTCTTCGGCATCGGCGGGCAGGGGCACGGCCGCACCGGTGACGGGGTCGGTGGCCTGATCGCCCTGCATGACGAAGGCGGCCTGCGCGTTGGCCTTGACCGCATCGGCCGCCAGCGCGTCGATGAAGGCGCGGGTGCGCTCGTCAGCGTCTTGCGCGGCGCGGGTGATGGCCTGCGCGCGGGTGTCTGTCTCGCCCGTGGCCATGTCAAGCGCCTGGGCGGCGGTCAGCGCCCAGGCGGCGGGGTGCAGGCACAGCGCGGCCAGCAAGCCGCCCAGCAGGGCCAGCTGGGCCAGCAGGCGGGCATGCCACGGCGCGCGCGGGCCTGGGCGCGGGGGCGGGGCCGCAAGGCAAGGGGTGGGGTGCATGGGGAAAAGGCTTTTGGGATCAAAAAGGCCGTTTGCGCTTGTCTGGCGCGTGCGGGCAGCTATCAAAAACATATCAACCGGGCTGGCGTGGTATGCCGTGATTCGCCGTGATTCACCGTGGCCCGCCGCAGCCCGCCCTGGCCCGCTGCGGCTGCGCTGGCGGGCCGGGGCGGCGGCGCGGCTTAGCTGCCGATGGCGGTCTTGCCCTGCGGCTCGTCTTTTTTCTTGTCGTTGCCGGGGATGAACGGGCTCCAGGGCTGGGCCTTGATGGGGCCGGGGGTTTTCCACACCACGTTGAACTGGCCGTCGGCGCGGATTTCGCCCACGTACACGGGCTTGTGCAGGTGGTGGTTTTTCTCGTCCATCTTCACGGTGAAGCCATCGGGCGCGGTGAAGGTCTGGCCGGCCATGGCGGCAATGACCTTGTCCACCTCGGTGCTCTTGGCTTTTTCCACCGCCTGCTTCCACAGGTGGATGCCGATGTAGGTGGCCTCCATCGGGTCGTTGGTCAGCGGCTTGTCCTTGTGGCCGGCCAGGTTCTTGGCCTTGGCGTAGGCGGCCCACTTTTGCGTGAAGGCGCTGTTGGCGGGGTTTTTCAGGCTCATGAAGTAGTTCCACGCCGCCAGGTGGCCCACCAGGGGCTTGGTGTCCACGCCGCGCAGCTCTTCCTCGCCCACGCTGAAGGCCACCACCGGCACGTCGCGCGCTTTCAGCCCGGCGTTGCCCAGCTCTTTGTAAAAGGGCACGTTGGAGTCGCCGTTGATGGTGGACACCACCGCCGTCTTGCCGCCCTGGCTGAACTTCTTGATGTCGGCCACGATGGTCTGGTAGTCGCTGTGGCCAAAGGGGGTGTACTTCTCGTCGATGTCGCTGTCTTTCACGCCCTTGGACTTGAGGTAGGCGCGCAAGATCTTGTTGGTGGTGCGCGGGTACACGTAATCGGTGCCCAGCAGCACAAAGCGCTTGGCCGCGCCGCCTTCCTTGCTCATCAGGTAATCCACGGCGGGAATGGCCTGCTGGTTGGGCGCTGCGCCGGTGTAGAACACGTTTTTGCTCAGCTCCTCGCCCTCGTACTGCACGGGGTAGAACAGCAGGCCGTTCAATTCCTCAAACACCGGCAGCACCGACTTGCGGCTCACGCTCGTCCAGCAGCCAAACACCACGGCCACCTTGTCCTGCGTCAGCAGCTGCTTGGCCTTTTCGGCAAACAGCGGCCAGTTGGAGGCCGGGTCCACCACCACCGGCTCCAGCTTCTTGCCCAGCACGCCGCCCTGGGCGTTGATCTCGTCAATGGCCATCAGCACGGTGTCTTTGAGCACCGTCTCGGAAATGGCCATGGTGCCCGAGAGGCTGTGCAGCACGCCCACCTTGATGGTGTCGCCCCCCTTGGCCTGGGCATGGGCGGGCCAATGGGCGGCGGCGGCCAGCGCGGCGGCCAGGGCAAGTGCGCGAAGGGTGTGGCGGCGATGCATGGTGCAGATAACTCCTGTGAAATGAATGACGCGGCCACCACCGGCGGCCTGCCAAGGGGC
>JAUNHQ010000020.1:0-40259 GCA_030535425.1 Pseudomonadota bacterium
ACAACATGGCAGCATAAAAAAACTTGACACGGTTGCTCCCCCAGCGGGGGAGGGGCCAAGCAAAGGGCCGTGCAGCAGGCACATCAAATGGCTGCGGTAGCCAAGCCATTCGGGAACACCGTGGCCTTAGGTCCCCCCGGCTACCGGCGTTGTCCCCTTGGGAGCTGAGGACCGCGGCTCCAAGTCTGCCTGCGCAGGCTTGGACGGGCCGTAGGGCCACCGCTTGAGCGGCGAGCACCGGGGCGGCCGAAGGCCAACTCAGGGGGATCTCAGTTCGGCGGCACGTAACCAGCGGCAGTGTCTGCGCCACTGCCAAAAAAATGGTTTTCCATCTGCCGCTTGAGGTAGTCGCGCGCGCGCTGGTCGGCCAGGTTCAGGCGGTTTTCATTGACCAGCATGGTCTGGTGGCGGATCCAGTCTTGCCAGGCCTGCTTGCTCACGTTTTCCCAGATGCGTTTGCCCAGCTCGCCGGGGTAGGGCGGAAAGTCCAAACCTTCGGCCTGGGTGCCGAGCTTGATGCAGTTGACCATGCGTGTCATGTTGAATGCCTTGTGGGGAAAGAGTAGGGGGAAACAGGTGCGGCACGCTGGCCGCGCGCTGGCGCCGGGCACGCAGCCGTGCTTGCAAAGGCGCTGGCGGGGCCGCGACTTTAGCAATCTTGCCATCGGGCGTGCCGTTACGATTCACGCCTTTGCTATTTCAGTTTGTTCTTTTTTGGAGACTGCTTCCATGACATTGCCCTCCGTGCTTGACCCTGCTTTGTTTGCCCGTGCCCAGTCGCTGTTGAATGAGGAGTGGCTGGCGCAGGACGAAGATCTGGCGCCGGTGCTGCCGCTGGTGCTGGCGCGTGGTGTGGGCGAGGACTGGCACAAGGCCGGCACTTTCCGCCATCACCTGGTGGGTGTGGCGCGTTCACTGGCGCTGTGGGCGCAGCCGCGCGAGGTGCGCCTGCTGGGGCTGTTGCACAGCGTGTATGGCAACGCGTTTGTGGATCTGGTCAAGTTTGACGCCAGCACCGAGCGTGAGCGTCTGCAGGCGCTGATTGGCCACGAGGCGGAAGAGCTGGTTTACCAGTTCTGCACGGCGTCGCGCCGCGAGTTCGTGCGCAAGGCGCTGGCCGGGCAGATCGAGCCGGATGGCAGCATGCCCGTGGCGCGCAACGATGGCGGCCAAGTGGTGCTGCCGCCGCGCACGGTGGCCGCGTTTCTGGTCGTCACCATGGCCGACACCATTGAGCAGTGGTCGAGCTGGCAGGACGATGTGTATTCGCGCTTTCCCGCGCCCAACAGCCACCGCGCGCAGGCGGCGCACTGGGCTGCGTCGCTGTGGCCGGGGCCCATGCGCCCTTCAGGCCGCATGCTGCACCACATCAACCAGTTGGGCCTGGCGCTGCAACATCCGGCCCTCAAAGGGCTGCTGCCCATGCCGCCGGTGTTTGATGCCTGCACACAGGCACTGAGCGAGGCCGACGATGCCGCCTGCGCGGCGCTGTACTGGTCGGTCATTCAGCAGGACGTGCCCCTGGTGGATCTGGACGTGGCCACTGCCGTGCTGGAGCAGGCCGTGCGCCACAACCCCTGGGTGGGCGAGCCGCGCATGGTGCTGGCGCAGCTGTACCTGTCGGCTGGCCGTGCGCCAGAGGCAGCTCAGGCCGCAGAAGGCGCGCTAGCTGCTTTTTGCGCCTGGGGCAATTCCTGGGACAAGCGCGTGGCCTGGGAGGCCTGGGTGGCCTGGACGCGCATCCTGCGCCAAAGCGCGCAAGAAGGCACCTGGCCCGAGCGGCTGGACAAGCTGAACAACCTGGCGCTGCGGTAATTTCCCCCTGCCTGGCCGCTGCCCATGCCAGCCGGCCAGGCGCTGCCTTGGCCTAAGCGGCCTCATGGTTTCAACGGGATCGGCGTGGCGCGGTCGATGGGCACGGCCGTCAGGCTGTTTTGGGGCGAGCCTTCGATGAGCTTGTCTGAATAGGTCAGATACACCAGCGTGTTGCGCCCGGTATCGACCATGCGCACCACGCGCAGGCGCTTGAACAGCACCGACATACGTTCACTGAACACTTCCTGCTGGCGCAGCAGCTCGCCCTTGAACGTCACTGGCCCCACCTGGCGGCAGGCAATGGAGGCTTCGGCCCTGTCTTCGGCCAGGCCCAGCCCGCCTTTGATGCCACCGGTGCGCGCCCGCGAGACATAGCACGTCACCCCGGCGACCAGCGGGTCGTCATACGCTTCCACCACGATCTTGTGGTTAGGACCGAGCCACTGAAAGGCGGTGTCCACATCGCCAATCTTCTGTGCCTGCGCAGTGCTTGCCATGCTCAGCAGCAGGGCGAAGACGAGGGCAGGGCAACAGGGTGTCATGCGTTTCGGGCTGTTCATGAAAAAGGCCATTTGAGCGCTTCCATAAAGGGTTTAAAGCTACTAAAATTGTAGTAATAATGCCCTGCCAGAATACACGCATGACCCTTGCTGCCCATACGCATCCGCCCGATTTGTACTACCTCATGGCGCACCAGGTTTGGGCGCGCCTGCATGGCGACGGCATGGCCACGGTGGGCATAACCCGCCTGGGCGTGGCGCTGTCGGGCGAAATCTACATGTGCCGCGCCAAGCGTGTGGGCACCGAAGTGGCCCAGGGCGGCACGGTGGCGGTGGTGGAGCTGTCCAAATCCGTCGTGGCCGTCAAATCGCCCGTCAGCGGCCAGGTGGTGCAGGTCAATGAGGCGCTGCACGAACAGCCCGAACTGGTGCACCGCGAGCCATACGGCGATGGCTGGATAGCCCGCTTGCGCCTGACCGATTGGGCGCAAGACCTGCCCGCACTGCTGCATGGCGAGGCCGTGGCTGCGGCCATGCAGCACCACGCCTGGCTGCACCGGCATGCGCTGGTGCCCGCGACCAGCGGCGGTGTGCTTCAGGCCGAACCCCCGCAGTCCGCGCCATGAGCTTTACCGAACATCCTGCCCATGGCGTAGCCATCTTGCTGTGGGCGGCCAGCCCGGCCGTGCCTGAGCGCTTGGCCACGCCTTTTTTTCATGCCGCTGCTGCGGCTGCGATGGATACGCCAGTGGAGCTGTATTTCACTGCCGCCAGCGTGCGCCTGCTGGCCCCTGGCGTAGCCCAGGGTTTGCGTGCCAGCGCGCACCACAGCAAAACCATTTACGACGCCATGCGCGAAGCCCACGACAACGGCGCGCGCTTTTACGCCTGCACCGATGCGCTGCACGCGCAAGGCCTGAACCCCAAGGCGCTGATCCCTGAGTGCAGCGGCCCCGGCGGTGCCGTGCAATTCATGGCCCGCGCGCTGGATTTGCGCTGGCGCACACTGGTGTTCTGAGCCTGAAGCGCTTTTTTTGGGGGGGGCTTGGCTTGGCCAGCAGGCCCGCGCAGAGCCAGCGGGCCCACGGCCCGGGCTTCGGCGCCAAAGTGAACGGGCGGGGCGGCCGCTTGCATCTTGCGGCCAAGGCGTTTTTCAGCCCCGTGTGTGCCCCCGGCGCATGGCGGCAATGCCAGCCACGCTCAGCGACAGCAGCAGCAGCGCCCATTGACCCAGTGTGGGCACGGCAGTCACTGTGCCGCCGCCCGTGCGCGTCAGCGTGTAGGTGCAAACCACGTTGGTATCGGCAGCGGTTACAACACCCGTTTGGGGCGGCGTGTTGGCCCCCAGCACAAACGGACCATTGCTGGTGCAGCTGAGGGCAGCACTGTAAGTACCGCTGCCAGTGAAACTGGGCGCAGGCAAGCTCAAGCTGCCGCCTGCGGCGGGCAAGGGCACGCGCGTGCCTTGCGTGGTGTTGCCGCCAGCGGCTGCGGTGGAGTTGACCGAAGCGGCCCCTACGCCCGTCGTGGTGGCGCTCATGGTGTCGCCCGCCACCGCGTTGGCTGGCCAAACCACTTGCAGCAGCACCGAAGGCAGGGGCGTGGCAGTGAAGCTGCCTGCGCCCGCCGTGGACGTGGCACTGCCTGCGGTGGCGTTGTCAAAAGGTGCGCCCGCGCCGCCGCCAGCCGGGTCAAGCTGGGCGTTGGTGACGCTGCCTGGGCGGTAGCAGGACGTGCCTGCCACGCCCCCCGTGGCGGGTCTGGCTGTGGCGGCGTTGTTGCCATTCGTGTTGTCGATACCCGCCACGCCAGCCGCGCCGCCGGTGTAGCCGCCGCCGCCACCACCCGCGCCGCCGCCGTCGGAGGTGGGGTTGGTTTCTGCCTGGCCATGGCCAGCCTGGCCGCAATCGTTCGCTGCCGCCAGCGGCGCCGCTGCAGCGCTGCCCGCCAGGCCCGGCACATACCAGGAGCCGCCACCGCCACCGCCGCCGCCGCCGGCCTGGAGCACGGCCACGCCATTGAGTGCCAGCACGCTACCGCCACCGCCGCCACCGCCCGCGCCGCTGACCGCGCTGGGGTAGGGCTGGCGCGGATAGCCGCCCCTGCCGCCATTGCCCGTGCCGCTGCCGCCTGCCCCGCCGCCGGTCAGCGCCACCAGGTTGCGGCCGTTCAAACCGCCCGCGCCCAAGGTGGGGGTCAGCGTGTCGCCGGGGTTGACGGCCAGGGTGGCCGTGACCAGCGCACCTGCGCCGCCAGCGCCGCCTGCACTGGCGGGCAGGTTGTTTTGCGGACTTGCGGGGTCATCCCGTCCTCCCGCACCACCACCGGCGCCGCCCAGGCTGACGGAATAGAAATACACATCGGCGGGCACAGTCAGCGCCTGCGCCCAAACGGTGGAGCCGCCCAGCAGCAAAGCCGCTGCCATGGCTGCAAGTCGTATGTGATGGTTCATGGGGTTTACCTTGCGTTTGCGAAATGAACGTAATGGTACGCAACGTTACAAGACATTGCCCGTGCCTGCCGCACGGCCCGTACCGCTTCAGGCCGCCTCAGGCCGCCTCGCGGTAGCCCATGGCGTGCAGCCCGCGCGGGGCCAGCGGGCCCACGGCCTGGGCGATGGCGCCAATGTGATCGGGCGTGGTGCCGCAGCAGCCGCCCACGATGTTCACCAGCCCTTCGGCCGCAAACTCATGCACCAGGCGGCTGGTGACTTCGGGCGTTTCGTCAAAGCCGGTGTCGCTCATGGGGTTGGGCAGGCCGGCGTTGGGGTAGCAGCTGATGAAGGTGTCGGGCGCGGCCTTGGCCAGCTCTTGGATGTAGGGGCGCATCAGCGCCGCGCCCAGGGCGCAGTTCAGCCCCACCGACAGCGGCTGGGCATGCCGCACGCTGTGCCAGAAGGCGGTGACGGTCTGGCCCGAGAGCACGCGGCCCGAGGCGTCGGTGACGGTGCCCGAGATCATGATGGGCAGGCGCTCGCCCGTTTGCTCGAGCGCCTCGTCAATGGCAAACAGGGCCGCCTTGGCGTTGAGGGTGTCGAAGATGGTTTCCACCAGCAGCACGTCGGCCCCGCCTTCCATCAGGGCCAGGGTCTGCTCCAGGTAGGCGGCGCGCAGTTGCTCGAACGTGATGTTGCGCGCGCCGGGGTCGTTCACGTCGGGGCTGATGCTGGCCGTGCGCGGCGTGGGGCCCAGCGCGCCGGCCACGTAGCGCGGGCGCTCGGGCGTGCTGAACTTGTCGCAGGCCGCGCGCGCCAGGCGGGCGCTTTGCACGTTCATCTCGCGCGCCAGATGGGCCATGTCGTAGTCCTCCTGCGCCACGGTGGTGGCGCCGAAGGTGTTGGTCTCGATCAAATCGGCCCCGGCGGCCAGGTATTGCTCGTGAATGGCGGCAATCACGTCGGGCCGGGTCAGGCTGAGCAGTTCGTTGTTGCCCTTGACGTCCTTGTGAAAGTCCTTGAAGCGCTCGCCCCGGTACTGTTCTTCGGTCAGCTTGAATCGCTGGATCATGGTGCCCATGGCCCCGTCCAGAATGACCAGGCGCTGGGCCAGGGTGGCGGGCAGGGTTTGGGCGCGGGTGTAAGCGGGTAAGGGGCTCATTGGCCAATTGTAGGAAAGCAGGGTAAACCCCGTGCCCTCATGGATCCAAGCGGGGAACTGCGCTGCCCTGCGCGCGCTCATGGCATGCTGTTACGTATTGTGAGAAAGGGGCTTTTGCCGTGCGCCGCTTGGCTTTGCTGATCAGTGCCCTGGGCACGCTGCTGTTTGGCGGCTTGCTGGTTTTGAGCTTTGCCAGTCCGCTGGCATTGGAGCGCGCGGCGCGCGAGGTGGTGCGCATGGAGGTGCAGCGGCGCGTGGGCGAGCGCATCGATGTGCTGAGCCAGTCCCGCCTGACGCAGCTGGCGGGCCGCGCGCTGCGGCAGACCGAGGCGCAGATGGCGCAAATGCAAGAAGCCCTTCGTCGCGACGTGCCCGCGCGCGTGGCGGATGTGGTGGCGCAGATGATGAACCCCGACTGTGAATGCCGCCGCCGCATGGCTGAGCGCACCCGCGCGCAGCAGCAGGAGCGCCTGGACAGCCTGGGCCGCGTGCGCGAGCGGCTGGGGCAGCTGATCGAATCGGCCTATGGCACGGTGCGCGACGAGTTGCTGCGCGAGCTGCGCATCGTCAGCGGCTCCAACGCCGTGGCCTTTGCCCTGCTGGGCGTGGTGACGCTGCTGCGCCGGCGCGCCACCTGGCATTTGCTGCTGCCCGTGCTGGTGCTGACGGGCGCGGTGCTGATCAGCACGGGCCTGTACCTGTTCAACCAGGACTGGCTGCACACGCTGCTGTTTGGCCAGTACGTGGGCTGGGCCTACAGCGCCTATCTGGCCGTGGTGGCGGGTTTTCTGGCTGACCTGGCGTTCAACCGCGGGCGGGTGAGCACGGAGATCGTGAACGGCGTGCTGCAGGCCGTTGGCGAGGCAGGCAGCAGCATCTCACCGTGCTGAAAGGCCGCTTCAACGCCCGGCCTGTGCGGCGGCCATGGTTTCGGCGCGGATTTCCTCGGTCAGCCGGGCCTTGAGCTGCATGAACTCGGGCGTGGTTTTCAGGGTGTAGTGGCGCGGGTGGGCAAAGTCCACGGCGATCTCGGTCTTGATGCGTCCGGGCCGCGCGCTGAAAACCATGACGCGGTTGGCCATGAAGATGGCTTCGTCGATGTCGTGGGTGACAAAGAGCACGGTTTTTTGTGCCTGCTCCCAGATGCCCAGCAGCAGCTCTTGCATGAGCACGCGGGTCTGGTTGTCCAGCGCGCCGAAGGGTTCGTCCAGCAGCAGAATCTTGGGGTCGCTGGCCAGCGCGCGGGCAATGGCGGTGCGCTGCTGCATGCCGCCGGAAAGCTGCTTGGGGTAGTGGTGCTCAAAACCGCGCAGGCCCACTTTTTCAATAAAGAAGTCGCTGCGCTCTTTTTGCTCGGCCGCGCTGGCGCCGCGCTCGCGCAGGCCAAAGCGGATGTTCTGCTCCACCGTCAGCCAGGGAAAAAGCGTGTAGCTTTGAAAGACCATGCCCCGGTCGGCGCCGGGGCCGGTGATGGGCTGGCCTTCCAGCGTGACCTTGCCTTCGGTGGGAAAGTCCAGCCCCGCCACGATGCGCAGCAGCGTGGATTTGCCACAGCCTGAGGGGCCGAGGATGGTGACGAAGTCGTTTTCGCGCACTTGCAGGTCAATGGGGCGCAGCGCCTGCGTAGGGGGCTTGCCGCGCGCGCCCGCGAAAACGCGGGTCACGCCGTGGACGGCCAGTTGAATAGGTGGGTGGGACATGGCAGATGAAGAAAGAGCCTCTCGCCCCCTGGTGGGCGCGGGCGCCGATGTTTAACACAAACGGGGCTGTATCAGGGCAGGGCTGCGCCTGCCATCTGTGCCGCGATGCGAATAGGATGCTTAACAAAAAAGGCCATTCGCGCGTGTATATAGAGGGTTTTTAGCTATCAAAAGTATAGTTTTGTGTGCGGCGCCGGTATCAGGCCTGCGGGCGGCATATGTGCCGCTGGGGTCATGGCAGGGGCTGCTGCAAGAAGCGCCGCACGGGGGCGGGCAGGCCCAGGGCGGGCCAGGTGGCGGCGCTGTGCCACTGGCCCCGGGCGCCGTTGCCATCAGGCAGGGGGCCGGGCAGGGCGGCGGCGGGCAGGCACGCGGTGACGATGTGAATGTGCAGGTCGCGGTGGGTGAGCACGTGGGTGAAGGGCGGGTGCGTAATGGTTTGCGCGCGGGCGCTGGCGGGCAGGGTGTGCAGCAGGGCTTGCTGCGTGTCAAAGGCGGGCAGGCAATGCAGACCAGCCCAGATGCCGCGCGCAGGGCGCGGGGCCAGCCAGGTGCGGCCCTGGGGGTCGAGTGCGTGCAGTAGCCACAGGGTCTGCTGGCTGCGGCGCAGGCGCCGGGTTTTGACGGGGTAGCGCGTGGGGTTGCCTTCGCGCGTGGCCACGCAGCCGCTTTGCAGGGGGCAGGCAGCGCAGTGCGGGCGGCTGCGGGTGCAGACGGTGGCGCCCAGGTCCATCAATCCCTGGGTGTAGGCTGGCATGGCGCGGGGCAGATCGGTGGCGGGCAATAGAGCCTGGGCGCGCTGCCACAGGGCGCGCTCGTGTGCGGGCACGCTCAGGTCATCGGCCACGCCAAAGGCGCGGGTGAGCACGCGTTTGACGTTGCCATCCAGAATGGCAGCCCGCTCGCCAAAGCAGAAGGCAGCGATGGCGGCGGCAGTGGAAGGGCCTATGCCGGGCAGCGTGGCCAGCTGCTGCGCGGTGCGGGGAAAGGCGCCGCCCAGGTGCCAGGCCACTTCGCGCGCACAGCGGTGCAGGTGGCGCGCGCGGCTGTAGTAGCCCAGGCCGCTCCACAGCGCGAGCACGTCTTCCAGCGGAGCGTCGGCCAGTTGCTGCACGTTGCCAAAGCGGGCCAGAAAGCGCGGGTAGTAGGCCAGCACGGTGCTGACCTGTGTTTGTTGCAGCATGATTTCCGACAGCCACACGCGATAGGGGTCGCGCGTGCCTTGCCAGGGCAGGCCGTGACGGCCGTGGCGGCGTTGCCAGTCGATGATGCGCAGGGCGAAGTCTTCAGCGGCTGGGGCGCTGCCGCAGGCGGTGAAGGCGCTCACACCTCGGCGGGCTCGGGAGGGTGCTCGGCTGGTACGCCAGGGGTGGCTTGGCTGGCGGTGACGATGGGCTGCGCCTTGGCTTTGAGCTCTTCCATCAGCTCATCGAGGCGGTGCTCGATCGTGTCGAGCGCCTGCTCCTGTTCTTCGATTTCGCCGATGCGCTGGTCCAGCCCGCCTGCGGCGCTTTGGATGCGCTGGATGGCTTCGATACGGCGGCCAAAGGCGCGGCGGCGCTCGCGCAGTTGGGCATCAAGCTGGCTGGTGGAGGATTTGTTCCACAGCTCAATGTCGCCCAGCGCGGTTTCGAAAATGGAGCGCACGCGCGCCAGCAGGGCGCGCACGAGCTTTTCGGAAAAGTCCGCCCGCGCCAACTGCACCATGTTGCCCACGCCCAGGTATTGCAGATGGCTGCGTTCGACGGCGCTCAGGTCTTCCTCAAAGCGCGCCATGTCTGGCGGCGTGGCCGCTTGCAGTGAGAAGCCGTAGTCGGTATTGAGCTGGCGGAAGGCCGTGACCAGCATGGCGTGGATTTCGGCTTCCATGGTCTGCACTTGGCGCATCACGGCGCGCAGGTTGTCAAAGCCCTTGGCATAGGCTTTTTTCACGCCCAGCTTCAGGCCAGGCTCGCGCAGCACGGTGGTCAGGCCGGCCAGCTCGCGCTTGATGGAGGCGCTGCCCAGCAGCTTGAACACGTCGCGCAACAGCTTCATGTGAACCGAGCGCACGGCCAGCACACTGGCGGCGCTGCGGTCGAACTCCAGCTTTTCATGCTCCACGCGCAGGCGCATCTGGCGAATGACGGCGTGGTTCTTGCCGCGCAAGCCTTTGAGTTCCAGCACCTGCTCGGCCAGCTCGCGCCGGCGCACGCCCAGGGTGCGCTCTGCCTGCGCTTGCAGGCGCTCGGCCACGGCTTTCACGGCAGCGTCCAGTACAGCCTGGCGCCGGCCCAGCACTTGTTCGCCCAGCATTTGCTCAAAACCGGGCAGGCGGCTTTCGGCCAGCAGGGTATCGTCACCGCGCACCTTGGCCAGCAAGCCTTTCTGGGCGGAAATGGCCAGCACCTGGTCGGCGGGCACGCCCAAGGTCTGCGCAGTCTCGGTGCGCTGGCGCTCGATCTGTGCGCTTACTTGCGCCGGCGTGCTCAGTTCATCCCACAGGGTGTCGATTTTGTTGAGCACCACAAAGCGTGCGGCGCCACTGTCATCCATGGCGGCCAGATGCTCGCGCCAGATGCTCAGGTCAGACTTGGTCACGCCCGTGTCCGCGCCCAGGATGAAAACGGCGGCTTGCGCCTGCGGAATGAGGTTGACGGTGAGCTCTGGCTCGGCGCCGATGGCGTTGAGCCCCGGTGTATCCAGCACGACCAGTCCCTGCTTGAGCAGTGGGTGCGCCATGTTGATGAGCGCGTGGCGCCAGCGTGGCACTTCCACCATGCCTTCGGCGTTGACAGGGGGGTTGTCTTCAGGGGTGTCATCGTTCCAAAAGCCCAGCTCGCGCGCCTGGCTCTTGCTTACATGCAGCACTTCAGACACTTTCTCCATGGCGCCAGCCAGTTGAACGGGGTCGTTCACGTCCAGGTCTACCCGCGTCCATTTCTCGGGCACCATGCGCCATTCCAGCAGTGCCTGCGGTTGCAGGCGCGTTTCAATGGGCAGCAGCCGCAGGCAGGGCGGCAGGCTGGCGTCGTAGCCCAGCTCGGTGGGGCACATGGTGGTGCGCCCTGCGCTGGCGGGCATGATGCGCCGGCCATAGCTGGCAAAGAACACAGCGTTGATCAGCTCCGACTTGCCGCGCGAGAACTCGGCTACAAAGGCCACCATGACCTTGTCAGACTTCAGCTGCTCGCTCAGCTGATGCAGGCTTTCATCGGCGCCATCGTCCAGCAGATCCTGCTCTTTCAGCCAGTCGCCCAGCAGCTTCACGCGCAGCGCCGTTTCGCTGCGCCATGCGCCATGTTGGTTGAATTGTTGGTTGAAGCCCGCCACGTCCGCCGCCTCCCGGGCCAGATGGCCCATGCTGCCTTGAAGGATGAAAATATGAGAGCAACATATTACACCTGCGCTTGCGTGCAAGCGGGCTTTGCCCCGCCCGCAACCATGCGAAGCTGGACTGGCTGTGAACAACTTGCAGTGGCCGTCCTGGCTCAATGCTGGCAGGCAGCGCAGTAGTAAGTAGAGCGTTGTCCTTGCCGTGTCACGCGCACGGGCGCGCCGCAGCGTGGGCAGGGCTGGCCAGCGCGGCCATACACCGACGTCTGATGCTGGAAATGCCCTGTTTCGCCCAGTGCATTGGAAAAGTCGCGCAGCGTGGTGCCGCCTTGCGTGACCGCGCGCGCCAGCACGTCGCGGATAGCCGCATGCAGCCGTGCTGCCCGAGTGGGTGACAAGCGATAGGCCGGCGTAAGAGGGCGTATGCCCGCCAAGAACAGCGCCTCGCATGCGTAGATGTTGCCTACGCCGACCACCACGTCACCTGCCAGCAGTACTTGCTTGATGGGCGCGCGCCGTGTGCGCAGAGCCTGGTGAAAGGTGGTGGCATCAAACGTGTCTTCCAGCGGCTCGACACCCAGCCGTCCCAGCAGCTTGTTGGCGGGAGCGGCCTGCTCGCTGGCGGCCCACACCACGGCCCCGAAGCGGCGCGGATCGTGCAGGCGCAGCACGCCTTGCGAGGTTATCAGGTCGAAATGGTCATGCGGGCCGCGCGGAGGTGGCGCTGTCGCCCAAAAGCGCAGGCTGCCCGACATGCCCAGATGCACCAGCAGCACGCCGTCATCCAGCCACAGCAACAGGTACTTGCCACGCCGGGTGACCGAGTGCACGACTTGCCCAGCCAGTGCGTGCGCGCCCACGCCCAGCGGCCAGCGCAGCGGCTTGCCCAGCCAGGCCGAGAGAATGCGGGCGCCTTGTATCTGGGCAGCCACGGTGCGGCGGGTGACTTCGACTTCGGGCAGCTCAGGCATAGAGAGAAAAAACGAGCATCGAAACAAACCATCGCCGTGCAGGCGAAGGCACACCCGCGCCTCGTTTGCCAAAGCCAGTGCCTTGTCAAGCAGTTTGGCTGCGCCACATGAATTATTATGGGCTGCCCATTTCCCTTGGCTCTGACGCCTCTTTTCCCGATGCATCCACAGCCCCTTTTCTGCGCGCGCGCTGGCGCGTCTGCCTTTCGCGCCTGGCGGGCTTCAGCGGCTTGGCTGATCGTGGCTGCCGTGTGCGGTGCCTGCGCACAGACTGCGCCGACGGCACCTGCCGCACCTGCCTCGGCCACACCAGTTACCACGCCGCCTGCTGGCGCCTCCAGGGCTGAGACGCCAGCATCCGCTGCCTCTGCAGCACAAGCGCCCGAGCAGCCCGCAAATGCGCCTGCCGTGCCTTCTGCCATGACGGCACGGCTTATGTACGAGCTGTTGCTGGGCGAGATGCTGCTGCAGGAAGGCAATGCGCTTACGGCTATCCGCTTGATGCTGGATGCGGCTCGCCGCACAGGTGAGCAGCCCTTGTATAAGCGGGCTGCCGAAATGGCCATTCAGTCGCGCTCGGGCCCTGCGGCGCTGGAGGTGACCCGCGCCTGGCGTCAGGCTTTCCCTGCATCCGCGCAGGCCAGTCAGTATGAGCTGCAAGTACTCATCGTACTAGGCCGGGTGGCCGAAACACCGGTGCCCATTCAACGTTTTCTGGCAACCCTGCCCGAAAGCGACAAAGTGCCTTTCATTACCGCATTGCCTGCGCTTTTTCAGCGCGTTCCCAACAAAGCCGAGGCAGCTCATGCTGTTGAGCGCGGCTTGTCTGCGGCTTTGCAGGACAAGTCGCTGGCGCCCGCTGCCTGGACCAGCGTGGGCCGCCTGCGTTTGCAGGCGGGTGACAAGCCTGGCGCATTGGCTGCGGCCACGTTGGGGCATACGGCTGCCCCTGAGTCTGAATGGCCGATCTTGCTGGCCCTGCAGCTTTATGCGGCAGACATGCCAGAGGTCGAAGCTGCCATTCAGCGTTATCTGCGAGGCGCAAATGCCAAGCCGGAGGTGCGTATCAGCTATGCCCGTGCGCTGGCTGAAAAGACGCGGAGTGCCCAGGCGCACGAGCAACTGAATGAGCTCATCCGCCAGCAGCCAGACTATGCCGATGCCTGGCTCGTGCAAGGCGCGCTGTACGCCGACGAGCGCAATGAGGCACGGGCCGAAGCCTCGCTGCGCAAATACTTGGAATTGGTTGCGCGTGAGCCGTCTGCGCCCGGTATGGATCGCGGCCCCGGAATGGATCAGGCGCGCCTGATGCTGGCCCGTATGGCAGAGCGGCGTGGCGATTTTGCGGAGGCTGGCCAATTGCTGGCGGCCATTGAATCGCCCGAGCAAGCCTTGGCGGTGGCCAGCCGTCGCGCTGCCATGATGGCGCGTGAAGGCCAGCTGGCGCAGGCGCGTCAGCTTATCCGTGACGTGCCGGAGCAGCAGCCCGATGACGCCCGTATGAAATTGCTGGCAGAGGCGCAATTGCTGCGTGACCACCAGCAGCCTCAGGGTGCCTACGATTTGCTGAACGAGGCGTTGAAGAAAGATCCCGATGACGAAGGTTTGCTGTATGACGCTGCCATGGCTGCCGAGCGTCTTGACCGGATCGACGACATGGAGCGTCTGCTGCGTCGGCTGATCGAAATCAACCCGGAGTCGGCCAGTGCTTACAACGCGCTGGGCTATACCCTGGCGGATCGTGGTGAGCGTTTGCACGAAGCCAAACGACTGATTGAGAAAGCCGTGCAGCTTTCACCGAATGACAACTTTATCCAAGACAGTCTGGGTTGGGTCGAATTCCGCTTGGGCAACCACCGGGAGGCTCTGCGTTTGCTCCAGGCGGCTTACCGCAAGCGCCCGGATGCCGAGATTGCAGCGCACATGGGTGAGGTGCTGTGGGTATTGGGCGAGCGCGAGGCGGCCCGCAGTGCCTGGCGCGATGGTTTGCGCTTGGACCCCGACAATGAGACCTTGCGCAAGACGCTGGAGCGCTTGAAGGTACATCCGTGAGGCATTCACGACTCGCATCACGCCGTTTGGCCTGTGCCGCGCTGGCACTGGCACTGCTTTCCGGCTGTGCCAGCGGGCTGCGAGAGCCTACCGTTGCAGATACCGAAGCCAGCCATTGGCGAGGACGGCTTTCGCTGAACGTGGATTCAGAGCCGCCACAGTCGTTTTCTGCTGCTTTTGACCTCAGTGGCAGCGCACAGGCGGGTGAGTTGAGTCTGAGCTCCCCGCTGGGCAGTACGCTGGCTGTCATGCAGTGGGCGCCAGGCCAGGCCTTGCTGCGCCAGGGTGAGCAGACGCGGCATTACCACTCCATCGAGCAGCTCGCTGCCGAAGTCACAGGTACGCCGCTGCCTGTCCAGGCGCTCTTTGGCTGGCTGCATGGGCAACCCCAGGCCGTGCCTGGTTGGCAAGCCGACTTGAGCCGCTTGTCAGATGGGCGCTTGATTGCCAGGCGCAGCATGCCCCTGCCCACAGCCGAGTTGCGCGTGGTGCTGGATCACTGAAAGCGCCCTTTCACGCACCATGCAAACCCTGTACGACGTACCTGCGCCGGCCAAGCTCAATCTGTTCTTACACATCACGGGTCGACGCCCGGACGGCTACCATCTTCTGCAGTCGGTTTTCATGCTGATTGACTGGTGCGACATCTTGCATCTGGAGGTGCGCCCTGACGGCGTTTGCTCTCGCGAAGATCTGAGCGAGCGACTGCCTGCGAATGACTTGAGCTTGCGTGCTGCGCGCGCCCTTCAGGCGGCCACAGGCTGCGCTATGGGGGTGCATATCGCTGTAAATAAACGTATTCCCGCTCAAGCTGGCATGGGCGGCGGATCGTCCGATGCGGCCAGCGTGCTGCTGGCGCTGAATCGGTTGTGGCGCCTGGGGTTGAGTGCTCGGCAACTGGTGCATATTGGTCTGGGGCTCGGGGCAGATGTGCCTTTTTTCCTGTGTGGCCAACACGCCTGGGTGGAGGGCATAGGTGAGCACATTACTCCCATCACGTTGCCGCCAGCACGCTTTGTTGTCGTGAAACCGCCTCAAGGTTTAGATACAGCAAAAATTTTTTGCGACCCTTATCTCAAACGCGATGATGAGCGTGCTATACTCTCAGGCTTTGCTGCACACCCTTATGACTTCGGTCGGAATACGTTGCAGCCGGTGGCTGAGAGGCTTTGTCCTGAGGTTGGCCAAGCAGTGATGTTGCTTGCGAAGCATCAGTTGTTTGGTCGAATGACGGGTTCTGGCAGTGCAGTGTTTGCGCGGCTTTCCGGTCAGGATGACGTGCCAGAGGCGCTGCCGGATTGGAGGGTGAGGGTGTGTGGTAATTTGGATGTTCATCCGTTGTTTGGATGGGCATCGAGCGACGATTGAAGGTGGTTTTCCACCTGTGTAGGGGAGTCGCCAAGTTGGTTAAGGCACCGGATTTTGATTCCGGCATGCGAGGGTTCGAGTCCTTCCTCCCCTGCCAAACCTTTCACTGGGTCAGGCATTTGACCTGGTTCGGGCGTCAAACGGGCGGGCCCAGCCCACGGACAAGAGCCGCACCGCTTAAGTGATTTGCCGCAAAGCCCATGCAGACGCCTTCCTCTCCTGATTTCTTGCTTTTTACCGGCAATGCCAATCCCGCGCTTGCGCAGGAAGTTGCTGATGTGCTGGGCATTCGCCTGGGGGCGGCCGACGTAGGGCGTTTTTCTGATGGCGAAGTAACCGTCGAGATTAAGCAAAACGTGCGCGCCCGCGACGTGTTTGTGGTGCAGTCTACCTGCGCGCCCACCAACGAGAATCTGATGGAGCTGCTCATCATGGTTGATGCGCTTAAGCGTGCATCGGTTGAGCGTATCAGTGCTGTGATTCCCTATTTTGGCTACGCACGGCAGGATCGCCGTCCGCGATCCACCCGTGTGCCTATCAGTGCCAAGGTGGTGGCTAACTTGCTGCAAACCGTGGGTGTCAACAATGTGTTGACGATGGATTTGCATGCAGACCAGATTCAGGGGTTTTTTGATATTCCGGTGGACAACATCTATGCATCGCCTCTGCTGCTGGGTGATCTGCGCCAGAAGAATTACGAAGACTTGCTGGTGGTCAGCCCAGACGTGGGTGGGGTGGTGCGCGCGCGGGCGCTGGCCAAACAGCTTGGGTGCGACTTGGCCATCATTGACAAGCGCCGTCCAAAGGCCAACGTCAGCGAGGTGATGCACGTCATTGGCGATATTGAGGGGCGCAACTGCGTCATCATGGATGACATGGTGGATACTGCAGGCACTTTGGTGAAAGCAGCCGAAGTGCTCAAGGAGCGTGGTGCCAAGAGGGTTTTCGCCTACTGCACTCACCCGATTTTCAGTGGTCCGGCCATTGAGCGTATTGCCCAGGGCTCGGCCTTGGACGAGGTGGTGGTGACCAATACCATTCCCCTGTCCGATGCGGCGTCGCAGTGCGCCAGGATTCGCCAGTTGTCCGTGGCACCGCTGATCGCGCAGACCATCCAGCGCATTGCCCGTGGTGAGTCGGTGATGGGACTGTTTCAGGAGCAGGAGAACCTGTTCTAGGAAAAAACACTTTTCCCCGCCGTGTGCCCGTGGCGCGTCATTCGTGCTGCGGGCACACGGTTTTTTCAACCAGGGCGTGACTGGTCGCGGTGCGCCCCATCAGGAGTTCTACATGAAATTCGTCGCTTCCGAGCGCAAAAAGCAGGGTACGGGTGCGAGCCGCCGTCTGCGTAACGCGGGCCGTGTGCCTGGCATCGTCTATGGCGGTGAGGGTGAGCCCTTGCTGATCGAGCTGGATCACAACACCCTTTGGCACGCCATCAAGAAAGAGGCTTTTCATGCTTCCGTGCTCGACATGGATCTGGACGGCAAGGTGAGCAAGGTGCTGTTGCGTGACTTGCAAATCCACCCCTACAAGCAGCAAGTGCTGCACGTGGATTTCCAGCGCGTGTCGGCCAAGCAGAAGATTCACATGAAGATCCCGCTGCACTACAGCGGCGAGGAAGAGTCCAACGCGGTCAAGCTTGACAAGTGCCTGGTCAACCACATCCTCAACGAATTGGAAGTGTCTTGCCTGCCTGGCGACCTGCCCGAAGCCATTGAGGTGGATTTGTCCAAGCTGGAAAAAGGCGCCACGCTGACGCTCAAGGACATCGCTTTGCCCAAAGGTGTGGAGCCCGTATTGCACGGCCACAGTCTGGAAGAGACTGTGCTGGTGTCGGTGGTGATGCCTGCGGCTGAAGAAGCGGCTGCCGAGCCTGCTGCCGAAGCCGATGCCGACAAGAAGTGAGTGATGCCTATGCCTGGGCTTGATGGCTCAGGCTACCTTTGAGAAGGTGTTCTTGATTTCACGGCCCGCTGTGTGCGGGCCGTTTCTTTTTATCCGGGCTTTTTGTGAGGTGCAGATAATTGGCGGCCATGATCAAACTCTTCGTCGGCTTGGGCAATCCGGGGGATGAATACGAGGCTACGCGGCACAACGCAGGCTTTTGGTTCATCGATGCCGTGGCGCGTGTGCTGGGTGCGCATCTGACGCATGACCGCGCCTATCACGGTTTGGTGGCGCGCGCCAGCGTGCAGGGGCAGAGCGTGTGGCTGTTGCAGCCGCAGACTTTCATGAATCTCTCGGGCAAGTCGGTGGCTGCTCTGGCCCGCTTTTACAAAATCGCACCCGAAGAAATTTTGGTGGCGCACGACGAGCTGGATTTGCCTGTGGGCGAAGCCAAGCTCAAGCAGGGCGGTGGCCACGCTGGGCACAATGGCTTACGTGACATCCATGCGCAACTGGGTTCTCCTCATTACTGGCGGTTGCGGCTGGGCATTGGTCATCCGGGCAACAAGGCCGAGGTGGTAGGCTGGGTGTTGCGCAAGCCACCGCTGGATGAGCGCATTGGCATTGAGCAGGCCATTGACCGTGCGGTCAAGGCGTTGCCTGAGCTGGTGGTGGGCGATATGGATAAGGCTGTCCAGCGTATCCATACCGCCAAGCCCCCACGTCCCAAGCCACCCCGTCCTGCGCCTGAAGTGGCAGAAATGCCTCGGAGTCAGGTAAATTCATAGCTATTGTTTATATAGCTAAAAACCCTTTGTAAAAGCGCGCAAATGGCCTTTTTGACTGTGATTTTTTGAGCGTTTTACCTAAAGCGGGTTTGAGCCTCGCCTGAGTGGCTGCGCTTTGAGCGGGCGCTGGAGAAGCTGTTTATGCCAGCAGGGTGGAAAACACTTCGCGCGCAGCAGCCACGGTGGCGTCAATGTCGGCGTCGCTGTGCGCGGCGCTGACAAAGCCTGCTTCGTACAGCGCCGGGGCGATGTACACGCCGCGCTCAAGCAAGCCGTGAAACAGCAGGTTGAAGCGCGCGCTGTCGCTTTGCATGACCTGGGCGTAGTTCTGCGGCAGCTCGGGCAGCAAGAAAAAGCCGAACATGCCGCCTTCGCAATCGGCGGCAAAGGGCACGCCCGCTTCGCGCGCCGCAGCGCTCAGGCCATCGACCAGCTTGCGCGTTTTGGCGCTGAGCGATTCAAAAAAGCCTGGGCGCTTGATCTCGCGCAGCGTGGCCAAGCCGCAGGCGGTGGCCACCGGGTTGCCGCTGAGCGTGCCGGCCTGGTACACCGGCCCCAGTGGCGCCAGCTGCTCCATCACCGCGCGCTTGCCGCCAAAGGCGGCCAGCGGCATGCCGCCGCCAATGACCTTGCCCATCACGGTGAGATCGGGCGCAAAACCGTCAATGTGGCGTGCGTACACGCTTTGCGCGCCGCCCAGTGCCACGCGGCAGCCGGTCATCACCTCGTCGTAAATCAGCAGCGCGCCATGCTGGGTGCACAGCTCGCGCACGCGGCGGGTAAAGGGCACGCTGGCGCGCACAAAGTTCATGTTGCCCGCAATCGGCTCGATGATGAGCGCGGCAATCTCGGCCCCGTGCAGGGCAAAGGCTTCTTCCAATTGCGCCAGGTTGTTGTATTCGAGCACCAGGGTGTGCTGCGCCACCTCGGGCGGCACGCCGGCGCTGGTGGGGTGGCCAAACGTGGCCAGGCCCGAACCGGCTTTGACCAGCAGCGCGTCGGCGTGGCCGTGGTAGCAGCCTTCGAACTTGATGATCTTGGCCCGGCCCGTGGCGCCGCGCGCCAGGCGGATGGCGCTCATGCCCGCTTCGGTGCCGCTGTTGACCAGGCGCACCATGTCCATGCTGGGCACGAGCGAGAGGATTTCCTCGGCCAGTTCGATCTCGCGCTCGGTCGGCGCGCCAAAGGAAAAACCTTCGCTCGCGGCCTGGCGCACCGCCTCCAGCACGGCCGGGTGGCCATGGCCCAGGATCATGGGGCCCCAGGAGCCGATGTAGTCGATATAGCGCGTGTCGTTGGCGTCCCAGAAATAGGCGCCATGCGCGCGCTGCACAAAGCGCGGGGTGCCGCCCACGGCGCGAAAAGCGCGCACGGGCGAATTCACCCCGCCAGGGATGACCTGGCGTGCGCGGGCCATCAGGGCGTCGTTGAGGTCGGTACTTGAGCTCATGGGAAGGACTGTCTAAAGAGAGTTGGAATAAGAATGTGGCGCAAAGGCGCAGCAAGGCCTACTGGCGGCAAGGGCTGCTGCACAGCAGCGACCAAGCCGCGATGCAGTCATGCATGATCATCGTGTCGTGGCGCAATGTAATGCAGCTCCCGGCGCCGACTCGCCGCCATCATCGAAACCACGATGGCCACCACTGAGAAACAGCACCAGCTCTTTGAGGATGTCAGTGTCGCTATCTTGCGACGCATTGGCAGGCAGGTGCAAAGCACGGCGCCAACTAAGGCCGGTGACAAGCGGTGGAATCCATTTTTACGCAACAAAATACCGGTAGGCATGATACTTGTCGATACAATCGTTTGCACTCTATGTGAATGCAAACTAAGCTGTCATGGAAACGAAGACTTGGATGTGCCTGATCTGCGGCTGGTTGTATGACGAAGCTGCAGGGGCGCCGGATCATGGCATTGCCCCGGGCACGCCTTGGGAGCAGGTGCCCATGAACTGGACTTGCCCAGAGTGCGGGGCCAGGAAAGACGATTTTGAAATGGTGCAGATCTGACCTCGGTGTGGGGTTGGTGCTGCGTTTTTGTTTTTTCACGCGCTTGCCACAAGCCCGAGTAACTGGCTTGGATCAGTTTGGGCTTGGGCGCAGGAGCTGCGAGAGGGTTCGATGGGATCGAAAAAGAAAGTGTTGGTCATCGACGACAGCAACACCATTCGGCGCAGCGCCGAGATTTTTCTCAAACAAGGCGGTCATGAAGTCATGTTGGCCGAGGATGGTTTTGATGCGCTGGCCAAGGTAAGCGAAGCGCAGCCCGACTTGATTTTCTGCGACATCCTGATGCCCCGCCTGGATGGCTACCAGACCTGCGCCATCATCAAGCGCAACGAAAAATTTGCCTCCACGCCCGTGGTCATGCTGTCGTCCAAGGACGGTGTGTTCGATAAGGCGCGGGGGCGCATGGTCGGGTCACAGGAATACCTGACCAAGCCATTCACCAAAGACCAACTGCTGCAAGCCGTGCAGCAGTTTGGTGCCAACAACGAAGGAGCTGTGTGATGCCGATCCGCAATGTGCTGATCGTGGATGACTCGAAAACGGAGTTGCTGTATCTGAGCGAGATGCTCAAAAAGGCAGGTTTTGTCGTGACGACGGCGGAAAACGCCGAGGATGCGCAGCGCTGCCTGGAAAAAGCCAAACCTGATCTGATTTTGATGGACGTTGTGATGCCGGGGCAAAACGGCTTTCAGCTCACGCGCACCATTTCGCGCGATGCGCGCTATGCTGATGTACCCATCATCATGTGTACCAGCAAGAACCAGGAAACGGATCGCGTCTGGGGCATGCGCCAGGGGGCGCGTGATTACATCACCAAGCCTGTGGATCAGGCTGAGCTGATGGGCAAGATCAAAGCTTTGGGCTAATGGTGGATCTGTATGCCCAGCAAGCAGGCTCTTCGCGACTTTCAAAGCCGTCTGGCGCAACGGCTGCAATCCGCACGCTCCAGCGGCGTGGCTGCATCATGGCTGGCGGTGGAAGCTGGCGGTAAGCGGCTGTTGTTTCCCCTGAGTCACGCAGGCGAGATTTTTTCCTGGACCGACGTGCAGAGAGTGCCATACGTGCAACCTTGGTTCATGGGGATTGCCAACCTGCGCGGCGGGCTGTCTGGCGTGGTGGATCTGGCGGCTTTCATTTATGGTCAATCGGGCAAGACGCGCGCTGAAACTGCACTGGCGCAGTGCCGGATCGTGGCACTGAATCCGTTGCTCGACACCAACTGTGCCTTGTTGGTGGATCGCCTGCTGGGCTTGCGCACCACCGATGCGTTCGCATCTTCTGCCCCAGCCGCGCAAGATGCACCGGCTTACTTCGGTCATGTCCACACCGACCTTGACGGTGGCACATGGCAGGAGATCAATCTCCAAACTCTCTCTCAGCACCCGGCTTTTCTGGGCATTGGGATCTAGCAATATCAAGGTTTCAACATGGCCACTCAACTCTCCAATCTGTTCAAAAAACAGCCGGACAGCGGCGCAAGCACTCACGGTGAGACCCTGGTGCAAGATGCTTCCCTGATGGCATCGACCGTCAGTTTTGAGGATGAACACAGCCGCCTGGAAGACGACTTGTCTCAAGCTAGCAACCAAGCTTCCCCAGCGGAAGAGCTGGTGACCGTGCCGTTGCTGGGCACACGCACAGCAGTAGCGCATCAGCGTATTCTGTCTGTTGTGCTGGCGCTTTCGCTGCTGGTGCTGGCGGTCATGGTGTATCTGACGGTGGCACGCACTGACCGGGCAACGTTGCAAGTGGGTGCGACCGGACAGTCGCTGATGCAGGCCCAGCGTATGGCCAAGTCGGTTTCGCAGGCGCTCGTGGGCAGTGCAGCGGCTTTCCCTGAGTTGCGTGAGAGTGTGACAGCACTAACTTCGAATGTGCGCAGCCTGCAAGCGGGCAGTGGCCAAGTGCCCGCACTGGACGGCTCTTATGCGGCAGAGATTGAGCGCATCGTGCCCATGGTTGATCGTGCGGAGAAAAACGCCGAAGCTGTGCTTGCACAGCAACAGGTTTTGACCCAAGTGGGTGAGGCGCTTCGCGGAATGAGCTTGCAGTCCGCTGAATTGTTGGAAGTGGCTGAAACCATTTTTTCTCTCAAGCTACAGCAAGGTGCGGCCGTGACCGATACCGCTGCTGCTGCCCAGCTCAGCATGCTGTCACAGCGTATCGGCAAGTCAGCCAATGAGTTCTTGACCCTGGAGGGTGTCAGCCCAGAGGCGGTTTTCCTTCTGGGCAAAGATCTGAATTCGTTCCGTGAAATAGCCCAAGGCTTGCTCAACGGCAGCCAAGATTTGCGCTTGTCACCCACACGCGATCCGCAAACACGCGAGCGGCTGGAAGAGTTGCTCAAGCAATACGAAAAAATGCGCACGCAGGCAGGTGCTATTTTGGGTAACTTGCAAGGTCTGGTGTCGGCGCGCGACGCACAAGAGTCAATCCTTGCGGAAAGTGAGCCGTTGCGCAAGGAACTAGAGGGGTTGGAGGCACGCCTGTTCTCTGCTTCTGGCTTGGGCTTGGACAGCCTGCTGCTGTTGCTACCTGTGGTCCTGGCAGTGCTGGCAGTTGCAGGTTTGGGTGTGGTTCAGTTGAGGGAAAGCCGCCATCGCCAGACACTGGCCGAGCAGCAGCGCCATGCGGCTGAAATACAGCAGCAGGAAGCCAAGCGCGTGAACGATGCCAATCAGGCAGCCATTCTTCGGCTGATGAACGAGTTGCAGACCGTGGCTGAAGGTGATCTGACGCAAGAGGCCACGGTGACTGAGGACATCACCGGTGCCATTGCCGATTCGGTGAACTACACCGTGGAAGAACTGCGTTCCCTGGTGGGCAACGTGCAAAGCACGGCCACGCGCGTGGCGCAAACCACGACCAAGGTGGAAAGCACTTCCACGGAGCTGCTGGCCACCTCGATTGAGCAGCTTCGTGAAATTCGCGAAACGGGTCAGTCGGTGCTGGAGATGGCGACCCGAATCAACGACGTGTCGGCCCAGGCGCAGGAATCGGCTTCGGTGGCGCGTCAATCGCTGCAAGCGGCTGAGTCGGGTCTGAGCGCTGTGCAAGATGCCATCGGAGGTATGAATGCCATCCGCGACCAGATCCAGGAAACCTCCAAGCGCATCAAGCGTCTGGGCGAGTCTTCGCAGGAGATTGGTGAAATCACCGAGCTGATTGCTGACATTACCGAACAGACCAACGTGTTGGCTCTGAACGCTGCTATCCAGGCTGCTTCCGCTGGTGAAGCGGGCCGTGGCTTCTCGGTGGTGGCCGAGGAGGTGCAGCGGCTGGCTGAACGTTCCGGCGACGCGACACGCCAGATCGCAGCGCTGGTGAAGGCCATTCAGACCGACACGCAAGATGCGGTAGC
Organism: Pseudomonadota bacterium; assembly: GCA_030535425.1. Classification (GTDB taxonomy): domain Bacteria; phylum Pseudomonadota; class Gammaproteobacteria; order Burkholderiales; family Burkholderiaceae_C; genus Ottowia. Next base: position 23,366 of record JAUNHQ010000020.1, read on the forward strand.
GGCCATGGAGCGATCTACCCAGGGTGTGGTTGAGGGAGCTCGCCTGTCTGACAACGCGGGTACGGCACTGTCCGAGATTGACCATGTGTCGCGTCGCTTGGCTGAGCTGATTGAGCAGATTTCCGCTTCTGCTTCCAAGGAGGCCGATCAGGCCAACGAAGTGGCGGGCAATATTCAGCACATCTTTGCCGTGACGGAGCAGACCGGCGAGAGCACACGTACCACGGCCAATCAGGTGCGTGATCTGGCTCGCATGGCCGATGAACTGCGCCAGTCGGTGGCACGGTTCAAGATCGCTTGATGGCAAAGTGCCAGGGAGAGGGGTGCGGCGCTGCTGCCGGTTTGACCGTGCAAGGCTGCCCCCCTGAGTGTGAAGACAGTATTCGGAGTGCATAAAGCATGGTGACAAGCCAAGCCGGTACCCACGCCAACGGCGCGGTCAACACGGCAGACCTGGGGCCGCTGGCTTGGGTTCTGGACGAAACGCGCAAATCCATCGAATCGGCAAGCAGGTCGCTCAAGCGCTTTGCACATGAGGCCGAGGCCGCTCGCGGAGTGGATTTGGCCTCTGTTGATGCCAGCCAGCTGCGCATGGCGCGCCAGCAGCTTCACCAAGTCGTAGGGGCGCTGGACATGGTGGGGCAGTCCGTGGCGGCGCTGATGGTGCGCGGCATGGAAAGTGCCGTACAGCAATTTGTACAGCGCCCTGAGCAGTGCAGCGAAGATACCGCCAACGTGCTGGAGCGCGCGGGTTTTGCACTGGTGGAATACCTGCAAAGCCAGTTGGCAGATAAGCCTCGCTCTGCATTGGGGCTGTTCCCACACTTCAAGCAGGTGCAGGAACTGGCAGGTGCTGATCGCGTGCATCCAGCCGATTTGTGGGTCTTCCCTTGGCGCTGGATGGATCCGGCCACGCCAGCGGCTGCACAGCGTATCGCCTATGGCCCGGAGGTGCGCAGCCGGCTGGATCAGCGTGTGCTCAAGATCATGAAGCACGCCGATACCAACGCGGCGGCGGAAGTCAGTGTCATTAGCCTGGGGCTGGCCGATGGCGAATCGGCTCGTCAGCCCGTGGTGTTTTGGAAGCTCTCGGCGGGCTTTTTCGAGGCACTCGCGCAGTCTCTCATTCCCATGGATGTCTACACCAAGCGGGCGGCTTCGCGCATGCTGCTTCAGTATGCGACCATGGCACGGGGCGATCATGGCGTTTCCGAGCGATTGGCACAGGACCTGCTGTTTTTCTGCGCCCAGGCGGGGCCTGTGCTGGACACGCAGGCGCCTGTTCTGGCGGCCGTGCGCAGAGCCTGGGGGCTGGAAGGCCATCGTGCAGTTTCTTACGAAAAAGCTACCTTTGGTTTGTATGACCCCGGTGTGCTGGCGCAGGCGCGACGGCGAGTGGAGGCGATCAAGGAAAACTGGTCGGCCCTGGCGGGCGGGGACATGGCGCGTGCCAAAGCCTGCGTCGATCAGTTTGGCCTGGTGACAGACTCGCTGGTCAAACTGCATGCCAAAGGCAAGCCTTTGGCCGATGCTCTTTCGCGGGTGGCTGAACAGACCGCTCACGCGGGCCACCCCCCCAGCCCCGAGTTGGCCATGGAAACCGCCACGGCGGTGCTGTTCCTGGAAGCTTCTTTCGCAGACTTCCAGCCCTCGGACGCCATGTTTACCCATCGCCTGAACCAGTTGGCGCAGCGCTTGGACGTGGTGCGTGAGGGCGGTGCGGCGCCGGCATTGGAGCCGTGGATGGAGGAGCTCTACCGCCGTGTGAGCGATCGCCAGACCATGGGCACGGTGATCGGCGAATTGCGCACCACTTTGGGTGAAGCAGAGCAGCACCTGGATCAGTTTTTCCGCAACTCAGAAGACAAGCAGGCGCTAGGCGCAGTGCCTGGGTTGCTGGCGCAAATGAAAGGCGTGCTGTCGGTGCTGGGACTGGACCAGGCCGCCCTGGCCGTGGGTCGCATGCGCGATACGGTGGACAGGCTGTTGCTTGAAGAAGGTCAGGTCGATCCAGCCAAGACAACCGAAACTTTCGAACACCTGGGCAATAGCCTGGGGGCGTTGGGCTTTTTGGTAGACATGCTTGACTACCAGCCTGTGCTGGCACGCAAGCTTTTCGTGTATGACGAAGAGGCGGGAGAGCTCAAGCACGTGTCTGGGCGCGTCCATGTGGGCATGGAGGGCGATGCCGGCGATACGCCTACAGCGCTGGATATCGAGCTGGATCTGGGTGATGAAAGCGGCAATGGGCAGGCAGCAGGTCAAGCGACCATGATGCCGGAGCTCTCGCAACCTGCGGACATGCTGACGGGCCAGCTGGAGCAAATGGCCAAGCAGGCGGCGCTGGATGACAAGCCTGCGTTGGCCTTGGCGGCCAACCGCGCAGCCGACGCCGCGCGACAGGATTTGGCCAGCCTGCCAGATGCACTGCACGCTTTGCAGGCCATGGTGGGCGTGCCTGCGCCTGCCGAAATGCAGGATGTGCCGGATGGCAGCGCACAGAATGATGCGCCAGACGAAGATGACGACTTGCTCGATATCTTCCTGGAAGAAGCCCGCGAAGTGGTGCAAAACGGCCACCAGGCCATTCAGGCACTCGCGCTGGCGCCAGCCGACATGGAACAGCAAACCACACTGCGGCGTGCTTTCCATACCCTCAAGGGCAGCTCGCGCATGGTGGGTCTGTCCGAGTTTGGTGAAGCTGCCTGGTCCATGGAGCAATTGCTCAACGCCTGGCTGGCAGATCCCAAACCTGTCAATGACGACCTCCGGGGCTTGGCTGAGGAAGCCATGCAGGCCTTTGGCCACTGGGTGGAGGACATCGCGGCCAAACAGGCAGGCCGCTGGCAGGCCGCGCCTTTCAAGCTGGCGGCTGATGCGCTGCGCACTCAGGGCACGCGGGTGCCACTGGCTCTTGATGCAGGTAGCGCAGCCGTCACGGAAACGGCTGAATCCGCACCGGTGCCCGAGTTGTCTGCGTCAATCGACATGCCGTTGGCAGCAGAGGCGGTCAACGGTCTTGCCGAGGCGCCGGGTTTGACGGCTGGCCTGGATGTGAGCGTGCCCCTAATGGCGGATGAGCCTCTGGCTGGCCTGGCATTTGACGATCCGGCGCAAGAGGATGCGGCATCGCAAGCGCTGGATGGCCTTGCCGTGTCCGAAAATGCATCTGAGGACATGCGAGCAGCCCCAGAGCTGGTGTCGCCAGCAGGCAGCCTCAGCGGTGAGGACGTGCTGGCCGCTTTCGATCTGCCTGATCTGGAGTTGACACTGCCTCCCACCGCTGACGACGTGCCTGCCGAAGCCCTGGACAGCGAGGCGCAGCAGGTGTTGACATCAGACATTGCTGCCAGCGCGGGCGACGTAACCAGCCCCGCGCTGCCCGATGCACTGGCAGAGGTGCCTTCGACGCTGGCGCCGCCCGCCCTGGAGGAGAACAGCGGTGATGGCTTGCAGGCGGTAGAGGTGAGCGAGGCATCTGCCACCGACTGGGGCTTGCCGCTGGCGTTGAACGAGTTGGACTTCACGGCTGAGCAGACACCCGGGACCAGTGTTCACGCAGGCAGTGAGCGCCTGTCTGAAGAGCAGGCGCCTGCTCAGCTGGCGGAGCCGGCGCTGGAGACCTGGGCGCTGGATGCGTCCGGGCAGGACGCCGCAGCCGAACCAGAGGCGCCAGCCTTGGAAGTACAAGAACAAGAGGTGCCAGCTGCGACGAGCTGGCTGGCCGATGACGATGCCTACCGCCAGATCGGTGATCTGCGTGTCAGCACGCCTTTGTTCAATGTGTACCTGAGCGAAGCCGACGAATGGTCACGCCAGCTGGTTGCCGATCTGGCCGATTGGGCAACCACACTTCACCAGCCTGTGCCTGAGCGCGCCATTGCCTGCGCACACTCGCTGGCTGGCAGCTCGGCCACCGTGGGGTTTGCTGCCCTGTCGGAGATGGCGCGCGCAGTCGAGCATGCCTTGCAGCGCCTGCATGCGCAGTCCGGTGGCACGCCTGAGCAGGCGCGCGTGCTGGGCCGTGCATCAGAGGACATGCGCCATGTTCTGCACCAGTTTGCCGCCGGCATGCTGAAAGAGCCCAGCCAGGCTTTGCTGGCCGAAGTGAACGGGCTGGAGCCTCTGCCGAGTGAAGCCACGCCAGTCGCGCCGGCTGACGAAGTGGCGTTTGCTGCGCCTGTGCCTGCACCTGTGACGGCCATCGCGCCTGCACAGGCCGCGGCCGCGCCAGCTACGCCGGGCGCGGCGCGGGCCAGCATCACCGATGACATCGATGTGGCTGATGCGGTGGATCCAGACCTGTTCCCCATCTTCGAGGAAGAGGCTGAGGAACTGATGCCCATTCTGAGCGCCGCCATGCGCGAATGGATCAGCCGCCCGCAAGTGCTTGAGCCGCGCGCGCAGGTGCTGCGCGCCTTGCACACCCTCAAGGGCAGTGCGCGCCTGTCGGGCGCACTGCGGCTGGGGGAAGTGGCGCACCGCATCGAATCGGCCATTGAAACCATTGGGACTGAGGACCTGACCCCGGCCGACCTGGAGCCTGTGCAAGAGCACCTGGACGAGATGCTTGCGGCCTTCCGTCGCTTGCAGACCGGTGAGGTGGGCATGGGCGTGGGGGTCGAGGTGGCCCCAGACGCCGCAGAACGCATGCAGGCGCTGGCCGCTGCTGGCGGAGAGGCTGTGGCCGATGCGGCCGGGCAGACGGTGCAGGCCGAGCCGCCCGCACCTGCCGCGCAAGTGGTGCGGGGCAACGTGGCCTTGCCTGCATCTCTGTCCATGGTATCGGCTCGCGCTGCGGCCACTCAGGCGGTACGCGTGCGCTCGCAGCTGCTGGATCGCCTGGTGGCGCAGGCGGGCGAAGTCATTACCTCGCGCGCGCGTCTGGAAGCAGGGGTTGGCCAGCTGCGCAGCTCGCTCAACGACCTGACAGGCAACCTGGAACGCCTGCGCCAGCAGCTGCGTGATGTGGAGCTGCAAGCTGAAACGCAAATGCAGTCGCGCCTGGCCTTGTCCAAGGACGCGCAGCAAAACTTCGATCCGCTGGAGTTCGACCGCTTCACGCGCATGCAAGAGCTCACCCGCATGATGGCCGAGTCGGTCAACGACGTTGCCACGGTGCAGCGCACCTTGCAGCGCGCCGTGGAAAGCAGTGAAGACGACCTGGCCGCGCAGGCGCGCCAGTCGCGCGAGCTGCAACGCGACTTGCTGCGCACGCGCATGGTGGAGTTCGAAAGCATTTCCGAGCGCCTGTACCGTGTGGTGCGCCAGGCGTCCAAGGAAACGGGCAAGCAAGTGCGCCTGGACATCGTGGGTGGTGCCATTGAAATGGACCGCGGCATCCTGGAGCGCATGACCCCTGCCTTTGAACACTTGCTGCGCAACTGCGTGGTGCATGGCATCGAGAACCAGGCCATGCGCGAGGCACGCGACAAACCTGTCACGGGCCTCATCACCATTGAGGTGCAACAGGCGGGCAACGACGTGGGCGTGGAGTTCCGCGACGATGGCGCGGGACTGAACCTGCCGCGCATTCGCGAGCGCGCGCTGCAACAGGGGCTGATCACGCCCGAGCAGCAGCTGAGCGATGCCGAGGTGGGCAACCTGATCTTCGCCCCAGGCTTCACCACCGCCACCGAAGTGACCGAGCTGGCAGGCCGTGGCGTGGGCATGGATGTGGTGCGCACCGAGGTGCAGGCGCTGGGCGGGCGCATCGAGACGTCCACGCGTGAAGGCCGTGGCTCGTCCTTCCGCCTGGTGCTGCCGCTGACCACGGCCGTCACGCATGTGGTCATGGTGCGTGCTGGCAGCCTGGCTGTGGGGGTGCCCTCCAACCTGGTGGACATCGTGCAGCGTGCCACGCCCCAGGATTTGCAGCAGGCCTACGAAAGCGGCCAGTGGCGCATGGGCGATGAGACGCTGCCTTTCTTTTGGGCTGGTGCGCTGCTGCAAAACTCGCCGCGCAGCACCGAGCCGCCTTCGCGCACCATGCCTGTGGTCATCTTCCGCTCTGCCGCGCAGCGCGTGGCCGTGCATGTGGACGAAGTGCTGGGTAACCAGGAAGTCGTGGTGAAGGCGCTGGGCTCGCAGCTCTCGCGCCTGCCGGGCCTGGTGGCCATCACAGCCCTGGCTTCTGGCGCCGTGGCGCTGATCTACAACCCCGTGGCCCTGGCTGCGGTGTATGGCGAGCAGGCACGCGCGATGAGCGTGGCCGAGCCACAGACCACGCAGGCGGATGCGCCCAGCGTGCCCACGGCAGCAGCGGCGGCGCTGCATTCGGATATACCGCTGGTGCTCGTGGTGGATGACTCCATCACCGTGCGCCGCGTCACACAGCGTCTGCTGCAACGTGAAGGCTATCGCGTGGCCTTGGCCGCCGACGGCTTGCAGGGGCTGGAGCGCTTGCAGATCGAACGCCCGGCTGTGGTGCTGTCGGACATCGAAATGCCGCGCATGGACGGCTTTGACTTCGTGCGCAACATCCGCGCCGATGAGGCGATGGCCGACTTGCCCGTCATCATGATTACCTCGCGCATCGCCGAAAAGCACCGCGAACATGCGCGCGAGCTGGGTGTCGACCACTACCTGGGCAAGCCCTATTCCGAAGAGGAACTGCTGGGCCTGATCCGCGAGTACGCCAAGCACAAGAGCGTCGCAGACTGATATCAGCCGCGCGTCGCTTGCCAAGCCGCCCTCCATGCCCTGGCATGAAGGGCGGTTTTTTATATATAAAAATAGCCATTTGCGCGTATTAGACAAGGGTTTTAAGCTATTTTTTATATAGCATTTAAGGCTTGTCACAGTGCTTCAAGCGGATTGCTGTGGGTGCCGGTGGCGGGCTGGCGCCGCACGGGTAGATGCTTTTTCGCTCCGGTGGGCTGCCTGATGCATGCCGCTGGCGCGCTACATTAGGCAGCCTGTATGCAAGCTGCTGCGTCTCCGCTGTTTTTCGTCTTCAACGCCGCTTCGGGCCAGGCCGATGCCTTGCGCGCCAGCGAGCGCGTGCAGGCGTTGCTGGCGCAGGCCGGGCGCGCCTGTCAGGTGGAGCTGGCGCGCCAGCCGGGCGAGCTGCTGCCCGCCACCGTGCGCGCCGTGCACCAGGCGCGCGAAGCGGGCGGCGCGGTGGTGGCCGCCGGGGGCGATGGCACGCTCAACACCGTGGCGCAGGCGGTGTGGAACGCGGGCCTGCCCATGGGGGTGCTGCCCATGGGCACCTTCAATTACTTTGCGCGCGCCTGGGGCATGCCCACCGATCTGGACGAGGCCGTGGCCGCTCTGCTGAACGCGCGCGCGCAGCCTGTGCCGGTGGGCCTGCTGGGCGAGCGGGTGTTTCTGGTCAACGCCAGCGTGGGGCTGTACCCGCAGCTGCTGCTGGACCGCGAAGACGCCAAGCAGCGCTTTGGCCGCCACCGCCTGGTGGCGCTGCTGGCCGGGCTGGGCACGGTGCTGCGCGGGCGCAGTGTGCTGACGCTGGAGCTGCACACCCAGGGCCAAACGCGCGTGGTGCGCACGCGCACGCTGTTCGTGGGCAACAACGAGCTGCAATTGCGCGCGCTGGGCCTGCCCGAGGCGGTGCAGGTGCAGCGCGGGCGATTGGCCGCCATCACCTTGCAGCCGCTGCCGTGGTGGCACACGCTGTGGCTGGCCGCGCGCGGCGCAGCCGGGCGGCTGGCGGGCTCGCAGGGGGTGGACAGCTTTGCGTTTGACGAGCTGCTGGTGCGCCCGCGCCGGGGTGTGCGCCAGATGCGGGTGGCGCTGGATGGCGAGGTCAGCCGCATGGCCGTGCCGCTGGTGTTTCGCAGCGCGCCGCACCCGCTGTGGCTGCTGCTGCCGCAAGACGCGCCGGAGCCGGCGGCGTGATCTTGCACCTGACCGATCTGCACTTTGGCACCGAGCGGCCCGAGGTGGCGCAGGCGCTGCTGGCGCTGGCGGCGCAGTGCCGGCCGGGGCTGATCGTGCTGTCGGGCGACATCACCCAGCGGGCGCGTGCCAGGCAGTTTGTGCGTGCGCGCGCTTTTGTGCAGCAGCTGTGCGCGGCCAGCGGGGCAGATGCGGCGCGCGACGTGCTGGCGGTGGCGGGCAACCACGATGTGCCGCTGGGCAACCTGGCGCTGCGCCTGTTCGATCCCTACGGCCCTTATCTGCGTCACTTTGCCGGCCACTTTGGCCACGGCACGGGCAGCGCGCTGGCGCCGGTGATCGGGCGCGAGGGCGTGTGCCTGATCGGGGTGAACACCACGCGCGCCTGGCGCCACAAGCACGGCCAGGTGTCGGCAGCGCAGGTGGATGAGGTGGCTGCGCGCCTGCGCGCGGCGCCAGCGCACGCGCTGAAGCTGGTGGTGACGCACCAGCCCCTGCACGTGCTGGAGGCGGACGACACGAAGGACCTGGCACGCGGGCACCGCGCGGCGCTGGCGCGCTGGGCGCAGGCGGGGGCCGATTTGCTGCTGGCCGGGCACATTCACCAGGCTTTTGTGGCGCCGGTGCCCGGCGGGCCGATGTGGGCGGTGCAAAGCGGCACGGCCGTGTCGCGCCGCACGCGCCAGGGCGTGCCCAACAGCGTGCATGTGATTGCCTACCAGGGCCTGCCCGCCGGGCAGCGCGCGGTGGTGCAGCGCTGGGACTTTGTGGCCGAGGGCGCGCAGGCCGGCCGCTTTGCGCCGGTGGCGCGCACGGTGATTGCGCAAGCACGTGTCTCAGGGTAGCGATGAGCCGGGCTGTGGGCGAAGGCGGCAGGGTGTTTTGGATTCTCGTTAAAAATAGCTGTTTGCGCGCATCTTGAAAGGATTATTTGCTATATAAATAGAAGCTAAATGCTGCAAACCCGTGCTGGTCGCTGCATGCGAGAGGCGCGGCCTGGTTGACTCCAGCAGGCTTTGCACCACATGGGGCGCCAGCGCGCGGTCGGGGCTGGCGCAGGCGTTGGTGACGGGGTTGGTGGGGCTGGGGCTGGGGCTGGGGCAGCGGGCACAAACAGGGTGGGCAAGGCATAGGGGCAAGAGCCCTTGTCAAAGCCAAAGCGCCCGAGTCAGACCGGGCAGGCGGCTATGGCAGACTTGCCCGTTTTTTTGCCCGGCCACTTTGCCGCCCCTGCCCGACCACGCAGATGACCACCGCCTCCATTTCTTCCCAAATCGCCGCCGAGCTGAACGTCCGCCAAGCCCAGGTGCAAGCTGCCGTTGACCTGCTGGACGGCGGCTCAACAGTGCCCTTCATTGCCCGCTACCGCAAGGAAGCCACGGGCGGCCTGGACGATGCGCAGCTGCGCGAGCTGCAAACGCGCCTAGGCTATTTGCGCGAGCTGTACGAGCGGCGCGCGGCCATCCTCAAAAGCATTGAAGAACAAGGCAAGCTCACCCCTGAGCTGCAAGCGGCCATTGCCGCCGCGCCCACCAAGCAAGAGCTGGAAGACTTGTACCTGCCCTACAAGCCCAAGCGCCGCACCAAGGGGCAGATCGCGCGCGAATTCGGCATCGAGCCTTTGGCCGATCAGCTGTGGGCCGACCCCACGCTCAACCCCACCGAGGCGGCCCAGCCCTTTGTGAAGGCCGAAAAAGGCGAGGGCGGCGAAGACTTCACCACCGTGGCCGCCGTGCTTGATGGCGTGCGCGACATCCTGAGCGAGCGCTGGGCCGAAGACGCCGCGCTGGTGCAGGCCCTGCGCGAATGGCTGTGGCAAGAGGGTCTGCTGCAAAGCAAGCTGGCCGCGGGCAAGAACGAAAACGACACGGAAGTGGCCAAGTTCCGCGACTACTTTGACTACGACGAACCCATTGGCCGCGTGCCCAGCCACCGCGCGCTGGCCGTGTTTCGCGGGCGGCAGCTGGAAATTCTGGACGCCAAGCTCGTGGTGCCAGAGGCCGTGACTCCCTCCCCCGCTGGGGGAAGGGGCGCGGCACCCAGCCTGGCCGAAGGCCGCATCGCCCAGCACCTGGGCTGGAGCCACCAGGGCCGCGCCGCCGACGATTTGCTGCGCAAATGCGTCACCTGGACCTGGCGCGTCAAGCTGTCTTTGAGCACCGAGCGCGATTTGTTCGCCCGCCTGCGCGATGAGGCGGAGAAAGTCGCCATCAAAGTCTTTGCCGACAACCTGCGCGATTTGCTGCTGGCCGCCCCCGCCGGGGCCAAGGCCGTGATGGGGCTGGACCCTGGCATCCGCACCGGTGTGAAAGTGGCCGTGGTCGATGCCACCGGCAAGCTGCTGGACACCACCACCGTGTACCCGCACGAGCCGCGCAAAGACTGGGACGGCAGCATCCACACCCTGGCCCGCCTGATCGCCCAGCATGGCGTGCAGCTCATTGCCATTGGCAACGGCACCGCCAGCCGCGAAACCGACAAGCTGGCGGGCGACGTCATCAAATACCTGCAAAAAATGGCCGCAGCGCAGGCGCAGAGCGCGGCACAAGCTATCGAAAAGATAGTTATCAGCGAAGCCGGCGCCAGCGTTTACAGCGCGAGCGAATACGCCAGCCAGGAACTGCCCGACGTGGACGTGAGCCTGCGCGGCGCCGCCAGCATTGCCCGTCGCCTGCAAGACCCGCTGGCCGAGCTGGTCAAGATCGACCCCAAGAGCATTGGCGTGGGCCAGTACCAGCACGACGTGAACCAAAGCGAGCTGGCCCGCGCGCTGGACGCCGTGGTGGAAGACTGCGTCAACGGCGTGGGGGTGGATCTGAACACCGCCAGCGCTCCGCTGCTGGCGCGCGTATCGGGCCTGTCGCCCACCGTGGCCAAGTCCATCGTGCGCTGGCGCGAGCAAAACGGCGCCTTTGCCGACCGGCAGCAACTGCTGCAAGTCAGCGGCCTGGGGCCAAAGACCTTTGAGCAAAGCGCGGGCTTTTTGCGCATACGCGGCGGTGCCAACCCGCTGGACGTGACCGGCGTGCACCCCGAAACCTACCCGGTGGTCGAGCAAATCATCGTCAAAACCGGCAAGCCGATTGATCAGCTCATGGGCCGCGCCGACGTGCTCAAGCCCTTGAAGCCCGAAGCCTTTGCCACCGAAGCCTTTGGCCCCATTACCGTCAAAGACATCCTGACCGAGCTGGAAAAACCCGGGCGCGACCCGCGCCCTGACTTCAAAGTGGCACGCTTCAACGAAGGTGTGGAAGACATTGCCGATTTGAAAGAAGGCATGGTGCTCGAAGGCACCGTGAGCAACGTGGCGCAGTTTGGCGCGTTCGTGGACCTGGGCGTGCACCAGGACGGGCTGGTGCATGTCTCGCAGCTGTCGAACAAGTTCGTGCAAGACGCGCGTGAAATCGTCAAAACCGGCCAGATCGTGAAAGTGAAAGTGCTGGAAGTGGACGTGCCGCGCAAGCGCATCAGCCTGACCATGAAGCTGGACGCGCCCACGGGCAAGCGCGAAAGCCGCGACAACCGCTTTGAAAGCGCGGGCCGCGGCCAGCAGCGCTACGGCCAAAGCCGCCCCGCCGCCGCCCCGCAAGGCGCCATGGCATCGGCTTTTGAAAAGCTCAAAGGGCTGCAAAAGCGATAGCTGCTGCGGCAGGCCGCAGCGCCACACCCTCAGTCCCTGCACGGGCGGGCGCGCGCCGCATGCTGTCTGCTGTGCAACAGCGGGGCAAGTCCCGCTGCTTTTACAGTGTGCCTGGCCGCTGCGCCAGGCGCGCGGCCAGCACACCCATCGACCAGGAGACAACGCACATGACATCGCTGCAAGACCGGGTTTCGCCCGAAGAATGGGCACTGCGCGTGGATCTGGCCGCCTGCTACCGCCTGGTGGCGCTGTACGGCTGGAGCGATCTGGTGTTCACCCACATCAGCGCGCGCGTGCCAGGGCCGGAGCACCACTTTCTCATCAACCCCTATGGCCTGCTGTTTGAGGAAGTCACCGCTTCCAGCCTCATCAAGGTCAATGCTCACTGCGAAAAGCAGCACGACAGCCCTTACCCGGTCAACCCGGCGGGCTTCACCATCCACAGCTGCATCCACGCGGCGCGGCCCGACGTGGGCTGTGTGCTGCACACGCACAGCCGCGCCGGGGTGGCGGTCAGCGCGCAAAAGGCCGGGCTGCTGCCCATCAGCCAGCAAAGCACGTTCGTGCTGCCCTCCCTGGCTTATCACGACTATGAAGGCGTGGCCCTGCGCGACGATGAAAAACCCCGCCTGCAAGCCGATTTGGGGCAGGCCACGTACCTGATGCTGCGCAACCACGGCCTGCTGACCGTGGGCCCGCAGGTGGCCGACGCCTTCTTGGCCATGTACACCTTTGAAAACGCCTGCCGCATCCAGATCGACGCGCAAGCCGGCGGCGGCGAGCTGGTGCAGGTCAACCCGAGCATCCTGCAAGGCATGGCCCAGGTGGTGCGCACCGTCACGGCCGGCCAGGGCACGCAAATTGCCTGGCCGGCCCTGCTGCGCCGGCTCAACCGTGAACTGCCGGGCTACGACCGTTGAAGCCGATGCGCCGCCAGATGCGCGCGATGGCGCGTTTTTCCACCCGGCAGCGGCCGTTCGCTGCCGGCATGGCGTGATGCCGCCTTCTGCCATGCTGCCCTTGCTCTACACCTTCCGCCGCTGCCCCTATGCCATGCGTGCGCGCTGGGCGCTGCACGTGGCCCGGGTGGCCGTGCGTCAGCACGAGGTGTCGCTGCGCGACAAGCCTGCGGCCATGCTGGCGGCATCGCCCAAGGGCACGGTGCCGGTGCTGGTGCTGCCCGACGGGCAGGTGCTGGACGAGAGCCTGGACATCATGCGCTGGGCGCTGGCCCAGCACGATCCTGAAGGCTGGTTCACACCCGAGCGCGGCACGCTGGCCGACATGCTGGCGCTGGTGGCCGCGTGCGAGCAAGACTTCAAGCCGCACCTGGACCGCAGCAAATACGCCACGCGCTACCGCAGCGAATGGGCCGAGAACAGCGCCGCAGGCGAAGCGGCCTTTGCCCAGGCGCACTGGGCAAAAGCGCTGGCGTTTTTGCAGCGGCTGGCGGCGCTGTTGCAGGGCGTGCAGGCAGATCACAGTGAGGGCGATAGCAAGGGCGGCAACAAGGACGGCAGTGGGCCGCCGCCGTATCTGATGGGCCAGCGCCCCGCGCTGGCTGACTTTGCCATCGTGCCCTTTGTGCGGCAGCTGGCGCGGCACGACCCGGCGCGCTGGGCCCAGCACGCGCCGCCTGCCGTGGCGCGCTGGATGGCGGAGCTGCTGGCGCGGGCGGATTTTGAAGCGGTGATGCGCAGGGCCGCGCCAGGGGCTTAAGGCCCTGGCTGGGCGACAGCGGCGCGGTGGGCTAGCGGCCAGGCGCCTGGCGGCCATCGTCACCACCACCCCCATCGCCGCCGCGTGCGGGCAGGGTGGCCAGCAGCACCCCCAGCAGGGCCACCCCCAGGGCCAGCCCTTGCAGGCGGCTGAGCGATTCGCCCAGCGCCAGCACGCCGGTCAGGGCGGTGCTGATGGGCAGCATGACGGTGAACACGCCGGCTTGCGCGGCAGGCACGCTTTGCAAGCCGGTCATCCACAGCCACACCGTCCACATGCAGGCGGCCAGGGCGTAAAACACCAGCAGCGCCCAGGTGCCGGGGCCGATGGCGGCAAAGTCAAAATGCCAGGCCAGCCACAGGCCCCAGGGGGTGCTTAGCGCCAGGCCCCACAGGTTGATGAGCGCGCTGATGCGCCGGGGGCTGAGGCTGGCGGTCAAGCGCTTGCCGATGACGGCGTAGCTGGCTTCGCACAGCACGGCGGCCAGCAGCAGCGCATGGCCCAGCCAGGGGCGGGCGGCGCTGGCGGGGGCGCTGGCGGCCGATGCCGACAGCAGGCCAATGCCCAGCACGGCGCAGGCCACGGCGGCGGCGGTGCGCCAGCCGATGCGCTCGCGCAGAAAAACCCAGGACAGCAAGGCCACGGCCGCCGGGATGGCGGCCATGACGACCCCTGCCGAGGCGGCGCTGCTGAGCTTGACACCCCAGAGCATGCACAGGGTGAACAAAAAATTGCCCAGCAAAGAGGTGAGAAACAGCAGGCTGCGGGTGCGCCGGTCAAGGGGCGGCTCGCTGACGGGTTTTTTCAGCCAGTGCAGCATGGCCAGCGCGCCAATGCCAAAGCGCAGCCAGGCCAGCAGCAGCACCGGAAAGATGGCCGCCAGCGGCTTGGACAAGGCCACGTACACGCCGACCAGGGTCATGGAAGCGGCCAGGCTGAGATAGGCCAGGAAGGCAGGCATGGGGCGGCACACCTTATTTGGAAAGGGGCTTGCTGTCTGGGGCAGGTCTCGGTGGTGTCACGTCGTGCGTTGCCGTGTGCGATGGGGGTGCCCGCCGTGCTCATTTCTGGGTGATGTCAAAGGGTGTGGCGCCTTGGGCATGACAGATTTTCTGCTTTTCTTGTGGAGTGGGCCGCGCTGACACGGGCAGCTTATCCGGTGCATGGGCTGGGCGTGCGACACTTGCACGCATGTGGAAAACGCTTTTTAACGTGGCAGGTCGTGCCTGCCTGGGGCTGGCGCTGGTGGCCGGGCAGCAGGGGGTGCAGGCCGCAGGCGAGCAGCCGCCGCCTGCGGTGTGGCTGCTGGCCGATGCGGTGCGCCAAAGCGGTGATGCGCGCGATAGCCGTGGTGTGCAAAGCAGTTTTGCCGTGGTGGACAAGGCGGGGGCGCGGCTGTGGGTGTTTTCGGCACGGGGTGAGTTGCTGGCGCAGACCCCGGTGCTGCTGGGGCAGGCGCGCGGCGATGTGGCGCCACCAGACATTGGCACCCGCCCGCTCAGCCGCGTGCGGGCGCACGAGAAGATCACGCCGGCCGGGCGCTTTGTGACCGAGCCGGGGGTGAACCACAAGGGCGAGGACATTGTGTGGCTGGACTATGACAGCGCCTTGTCCATGCACCGCCTGCGCGATGTGCCGGGCGAGCAGCGGCCGCGCCGCATGGCATCGGGCAGTTTGGCGGACAAGCGCATTTCCTATGGCTGCATCAACGTGCCGCCGAATTTCTTTGACCAGCATGTGATGCCCTTGTTTGGCGATGGACACGGCGTGGTGTACATCCTGCCGGAAGAGCGCGATGTGGCCGAGGTGTTTCCGTTTGCACAGCAGGCGCCTGCGCGGCGTTGACGCCTGACGTTTGCGCGCGCGTTTCACCGGCAGGGCCGCTGCTCGGGCGCGCAGCCCACGTGTGGGATGCCTGGCAGTTTAATAAAAAATGCCATTTGCGCACGTTTGGCGCGGGCTTTTAGCTATAATAATAATAGCTTTTATGCGTCGAAGGCTTGACGACAGCGTGCGGGCTGGAGCGATCAGCCGCCCAAGTAGGCATCGCGCACGCGTGGGTCGGCCAGCAGTTCCTGGCCGCTGCCTTGCATGACGATGCGGCCGTTTTCCAGCACGTAGCCGCGGTCGGCCAGCTTCAGCGCTTGGTTGGCGTTTTGCTCGACGAGGAAGATGGTCACGCCTTCCTGGCGCAGCTGCTCGATGGTTTCAAAGATCTTCTGGATGATGATGGGCGCCAGGCCCAGCGAGGGCTCGTCCAGCAGCAGCAGGCGCGGGCGGCTCATGAGGGCGCGGCCAATGGCCAGCATTTGCTGCTCGCCGCCCGACATGGTGCCCGCGCGCTGGGCAAAGCGCTCTTTCAGGCGAGGAAACAGCGCCAGCACATGCTCCATGCGCGCCTGCATGTCGGCGCGCTCGCCAAAGAAGGCGCCCATGGCCAGGTTTTCCTCGACCGTGAGGCGGGCAAAGACGCGCCGGCCTTCGGGCGAGATGGCAATGCCCTTGCGCATGATTTGCGGCGTGCTTTGGCCCACCAGCTCTTCGCCTTCGAAGCGGATGGAGCCGCTGGCCGCGCGCGGGTCGCCGCACAGGGTCATCAGCAGGGTGGATTTGCCCGCGCCGTTGGCGCCGATGAGGGTGACGATTTCGCCTTGGGCCACTTGCAGGCTGACATCGTGCAGGGCCTGCACCTGGCCGTAGTAGGTGTTGACGTTGCTGAACTCAAGCATGTGCGCGCACTTTCAAGGAAGAGGGCATGACGCAGGATGGGCGCCCATCAGGATTCGCCCAGGTAGGCCTTGATGACCTCGGGGTGGTTGCGCACGGCCTGCGGGCTGCCGTCGGCCAGCGGGCGGCCCTGGTTGACCACGTAGATGTGGTCGGAGATGCTCATGACCAGTTTCATGTCGTGCTCGATCAGCAGCACGGTCAGGCCGTGCTGGTGGCGCAGCTCGGCGATGAGCTGCTCCAGCTCCTCGGTTTCGCGCGGGTTCAGGCCGGCGGCGGGCTCGTCCAGCATGAGCAGGGTGGGCCGGGTCATCATGCAGCGGGCGATTTCCAGGCGGCGCTGCTGGCCGTAGGCCAAAGTGGCGGCGGGGCGGTTGGCCACGTCGAGCAGGCGCACGCGCTCCAGCCACTGGGCGGCAAAGTCCATGGCCTGGCGCTCGCTGCGGCGAAAACCGGGGGTTTTCAGCAGCCCGGCCAGGTAGCCGGTGTTCAGGTGCCGGTGCTGGGCCACGAGCAGGTTTTCCACTGCCGTCATGTCCTTGAACAGGCGCACGTTCTGAAAGGTGCGCACCACGCCCTTGCGCGCGATCTGGTGCCCGGCCAGGCCCGTGATGGGCTCGCCGCGCAGCAGGATTTGCCCGCCGGTGGGTTTGTAAAAACCGGTCATGCAGTTGAACACGGTGGTCTTGCCCGCGCCGTTGGGGCCGATGAGCGAGACCACTTGCTTTTCATGCACTTGCAAGGCCACGCCATCGACGGCCAGCAGGCCGCCAAAGCGCATTTGCAGGCCGCTCACATGGAGCAGGGGGGCGCTCATGGCTGGGCCTCCTTGGCTTTGAGTTCCAGGTGCGGGCGCTGCATGGGCAGCAGGCCCTGCGGGCGCCAGACCATCATCACGATCATCACCAGGCCGAACACGAGCATGCGGTATTCGGCAAAGCCGCGCAT
>JAUNHQ010000020.1:40359-41950 GCA_030535425.1 Pseudomonadota bacterium
GCCGGGTCGTAGGTCAGGCCAAAGAATTCGTGGAAGGTTTGCATGCCTTCGGGCGCGCGGCGGTCAAAGCTCAGGCCAAACAGCGTGGGCTTGGGGATGCCGCCAATGCCGTTGGGGCCGCCGGTGATCTCGGTTTCGTTGCGCAGCACCAGGCGGATGATTTCGCCAAAGCCCAGGGTCACGATGGCCAGGTAGTCGCCCCGCAGGCGCAGCACCGGAAAGCCCAGCAAAAAGCCAAACAGCGCTGCCGCGCAGCCGGCCACGGGCAGCGCCTCCCAAAAACCCCAGCCGTACTGCGACAGCAGGGCGTAGGTGTAGGCGCCCACGGCGTAAAAGCCCACGTAGCCCAGATCCAGCAGCCCGGCCAGGCCCACCACGATGTTCAGGCCAATGCCCAGCATCACGTAGATGAGCACCAGCGTGGCAATGTCCACCGCGCCGCGGCTGGCGAAAAACGGCGCCACCAGGGCGATGGCGATCAGTGCGTAAATGGCGTAGCGCTGGGTGGACGGCAAGGTCAGCAGGTGGCGCAGCCCGCCGCGTGCGCCTGCGGCGCCAGGGCGGCGGCGCAAAAAGGCGGGCACGGGCAGGCGGTCACGCAGCAGCTGCCACACGAACATGAAGACGGTGGCCGCGCCCACAGCCCACCAGGTGCGGCTGTCGGCGGCCTGCACTTGCAGGCCAATGCCCACGGTGCGCAGCTTCAGCCCCAGGATGGGGCCAGAAACCAAGAAGGTGAGCAGCGCCGTGAACAGCGCGCGTCGCAAAGGGGTGTTGAGGTTCATACTTTTTCCACCTCCGGACGGCCCAGAATGCCCGTGGGCCGAAACAGCAGCACCAGCACCAGCAGGCTGAAGGCCACCACGTCCTTGTACTGATCGCCCACCAGCTCGGCGCCAAAGGCTTCGGCCACGCCCAGCAGCAGCCCGCCCAGCATGGCCCCGGGAATGGAGCCAATGCCGCCGAGCACCGCCGCCGTGAACGCCTTGATGCCCGCCAGAAAGCCGATGTGGGGGTTGATGACGCCGTACTGCATGCCCAGCAGCACGGCAGCCACGGCGGCCAGTGCGCCGCCGATGACGAAGGTCATGGCGATCACCGTGTCTGTCTCAATGCCCAGCAGGCGCGCCATGCGCAAGTCTTCGGCGCAGGCGCGGCAGGCGCGGCCCATGCGCGAGCGGGCGATGAACCAGGTCAGCCCCGCCATCACCGCCAGCGTGGTGACGAAGATGATGACCTGCATCCACGAGATCATCACCCCGCCGCTGCCATCGCCGCCAATGGCAAAGCCGCTGACCAGCTGCGGAATGGCTTTTTCGCGCGAGTCCTGCGACAGCAGCACGGCGTTTTGCAAAAAGATGGACATGCCGATGGCCGAGATCAGCGGAATGAGCCGGTTGCCGCCGCGCAAGGGGCGGTAGGCCACACGCTCGATGCTGAAGGCGTAGGCGCTGGTGATGATGATGGCCGCCACGAAGGCTGCGGCCATCAACAGCGCGGTGGCGTCCACCCCGGCGGCCATGAGCGCGGCAATGACGATGAAGGCGATGTACGAGCCGATCATGTACACCTCGCCGTGGGCGAAGTTGAT
>JAUNHQ010000104.1 GCA_030535425.1 Pseudomonadota bacterium
TGGCCGACAAGCCCACTGGGCGCCCCGTGGGCGTGCTGCGCGCCTTGACCGAAGAAAGACCGTTGTATCACCAGTAGCAGTCCCGATGTGCACTTGGCCGATCTGAGTTGCAATGCTGTCAGGAGGTGATGTTGGTAATGGACAGCTTCTTTCTGATGGGCGCCCGCCCGCTGGTGGAGGGCAACCCGAGCATGAAGCTGCACGAGTTGCTCGATTGGGGCGCCATCGCCGGCCAGTTGACAGGGTTGTACCAGCGCGAGATCAGTGGTGCCGGCGGTCCCGAACCGTACGCACCATTGGGCATGTTCAAGTTGATGCTGCTGGGCCAGTGGCACGGGCTGTCTGACGCCCAACTGGAGCAAGCGCTGCGCGTGCGCCTGGACTTCATGGTTTTTCCCGGCTTTGAACCGTCAGCCGACGAGTTGCCCGATGCCAGCATCATCTGCCGATTCCGCAACCGTCTGGTCAAAGCGCAGTTGGATCAGAAGCTGCTGACGCTCATCAACAGCCAACTGCAGCAGCGTGGCTTGAAGGTACAGGGCGCACACGGTGTCATCCTTGACGCCACCATCATCTCCAGCGCGGCCAGGCCACGCCAGCATATAGAGGGCGAAGGCGAGCAAGCCAAGATCGTCGACAGCGCCGATGCCGATGCGTGCTGTGTCAAGAAGGGCAAACAAGCCTTCTTCGGCTACCGAGGTCACCACGGCCACAGGCAGCGAAGATGGCTACGTCGAGCATGTGCAGGTGCATCTAGCCAATGAGGCGGAAATCAACAAGCTGGCCAAGATCATCGAAGCACTCTTACCTGGGGTAGAGGCAGTGCTGGCCGACAAAGGCTATGCCATCCGTGCCAACCGGCAGTGGCTCAAGGACAGAGGCATTGGCGATCTGATCCAGCATAAGGGCAGTGCGGGCAAGCCGGTGCATCCGCTGCTCAAAGCCTTCAACCAGAAGATCGGGGGCATTCGCTTCAAGGTCGAGCAGGTCTTCGGGGCGATGAAGAGACGATTCCACCTGAGCAGAGCGCGGTACTTCGGAGCGGCCAAGGTGCAGGCGCAAAGGGACAAGGCGGCGTTGGGTATGAATTTGCTGAAGGCCCATCGCAAGCTCAAAAGCATGGAAATGGCGGGGCTCGGTTCGCCCTGAATGGGGTAAACGGGGCTGCGAAAGCGGCTTCGAGGCAAAATGACCGGGTGAGCGGCACCGAAAAACGTCGCCCAGATTCAGCTGCTACGACTTTCGCGTGCTCATCGGCGGGTTGTGCAACGGTCTTAATAACGGAGCAACGTCAGGGTTTGATGACATACCCTAATTGCCCCGCATCACGCCCTGAAACCGCAGCCTGGGCCCGCAAGATGGGCGCGCACCACGTGATCGACCATCGCCAGCCGCTGGCGCCGCAGGTGCAGGCACTGGAGTTGGGCGCAGCGCCAGCCTTCGTGTTTTCCACCACGCATACCGACCACTACCTGCCGGACATCGTGTCGCTGATCGCGCCACAGGGCCGGCTGGCGCTGATTGACGATCCGGCTGCGCTGGACATCACGCCGCTCAAGCGCAAAAGCTTGTCAACGCATTGGGAATTCATGTTCACCCGCCCCTTGCTGGGCACGGCAGACATGGACTTGCAAGGCAAGACGCTGCGCACCCGTGGCCCAGATGGCCGAGCAGGGTCACATCACCAGCACGCGCACACAGACCCTTGGCACCATCAACGCCCACCATTTGCGCCAGGCCCATGCGCTGCTGGAAAGCGGGCGTGCCGTGGGCAAGATCGTGCTGGCGGTCTGGTCAGACGCCCTCAACTGCCCGGATAAAACGGCTTGCCCAGCGACGCAGGCATATTTACGCGGATCCACGTGGGGTTGCGCGAGATCAGCACCAGCACCGCGATGGTGGCCAGGTAAGGCAGCATGGTCAGAACCTGGCTGGGCACCTGCACCCCCTGGCCTTGCAGGTGAAACTGCAACATCGTCACCCCCCCGAACAGGTAGGCGCCCAGCAGCACGCGCGCGGGCCGCCAGGTGGCAAACGTGGTTAGCGCCAGCGCAATCCAGCCCTTGCCCGCCACCATGCCCTCCACCCACAGCGGGGTGTAGATGACCGAGATGTACGCCCCCGCCAGCCCGCACAGCGCGCCGCCGGCCACCACGGCAGCCAGGCGAATGCGCCGCACCGGGTAGCCCAGCGCATGGGCTGACTGGGGCGATTCGCCCACGCTGCGCAGCACCAGCCCGGCGCGCGTGCGCCACAGCAGCCACATCAGCGCGGCAGCCAGCAGCATGGCGCCATACACCAGCGGGTGGTGTTTGAACAGCGCCGGGCCAATCACCGGCACATGGCCCAGGTCCAGCCAGTCAAACTGCGGCCGCTCGGGCAGCTTGGCCTGCACGTAATTGATGCCGACAAAGGCCGAAAAGCCCACGCCAAACAGGCTCAGCGCCAGGCCGGTGGCGTACTGGTTGGTGTTCAGCCAGATCACCAGCCAGCCAAAGATGGCCGCCAGCAGCGCGCCCGCGCCCATGCCTGCGGCAAAGCCCAGCCAGTCGTTGCCCGTGTGCACCACGGTGGCAAAGCCGGCAATGGCCGCGCACAGCATCATGCCTTCGGCCCCCAGGTTGACGATGCCCGCCTTTTCGTTGATGAGCAGCCCCAGCGCGGCCAGGGCCAGCACGGTGCCCGCGTTCAGCGTGGCGGCAAACAGCAGTGCGTAGGCGTCCATCTTTTCAATCGCCCTTTTTCCAGCGGATGCGGTAGTTGACCAGCGTGTCGCAGGCCAGCAGGGTAAACAGCAGCAGGCCCTGGAACACGCCGGTGATGGATTTGGGCAGGCCCAGGCGCGATTGGGCCAGCTCGCCACCGATGTAGAACATGCTCAGCAAAATGGCCGACAGCACCATGCCCGCCGGGTGCAGCCGCCCGACAAAGGCCACGATGATGGCGGCAAAGCCGTAGCCTGCGGGCACGTGGGGGGTGAGCTGGCCAATGGGGCCGGCCACTTCCAGCGCGCCGGCCAGCCCGGCGGCCGCGCCCGAAATAAGCAGCGCCACCCACAGCGCGCGGCGCGATGAAAAGCCCGCGTAGCGCGCCGCCGCCGGGGCCAGCCCGCCCACTTGCTGGGCAAAGCCCGAGCGGGTGCGAAACAGGTAGGCCCACAGCAGCGCCGCGCCCGCCAGCGCCATGACCGCGCCCAGGTGCAGGCGCGAGCCGCTCATCAGCCGGGGCACCTGCGTGGCCGCGTCAAAGGTGCGCGTTTGCGGAAAGTTAAAGCCCGCCGGGTCTTTCCACGGGCCATACACCAGGTAGCCCAGCACCTGAATGGCCACGTACACCAGCATCAGGCTGACCAAGATTTCGCTGGCGTTGAACCTGTCGCGCAGCAGCGCGGTGATGCCCGCCCACACCATGCCGCCGGCCACACCGGCGGCCAGCACGGCCAGCAAAATCCAGCGGCCCGTGTCCTTGCCGGCCAGCAGGGCCACGCCGCCGGCAGCAATGGCGCCGATGATGAACTGCCCCTCGGCGCCGATGTTCCACACGTTGGAGCGAAAGCACACCGCCAGCCCCAGGGCGATCAGCAAAAGCGGCGTGGCTTTGATACCCAGCTCGCCCAGCGCGTAGGGGGACTTGATGGGTTCCCAGAAAAACACTTGCAGCCCGCGCACGGGGTCTTTGCCCATCAGGCTGAACAGCGCCAGGCCAATGAGCACGGTGATGCCCAAAGCCAGCAGGGGCGAGCCCCAGGTCCAGGCGCGCGAGGGGGCGGGGCGGGGTTCAAGCCGCAGCATGGGCGGCTCCTTGGGCTTGTTGTTGTTCCATGTGCTGCAAGTGTTGTTGCACGCCGGTGTGCCACAGCCCGCTCATCCATTCGCCAATTTGCGCCACGCTGGCGTGCTTGCGGTGCACCGAGGGCGAGAGCTGCCCCTTGGCAATCACGTGCAGGCGGTCGCTCAGCTCGAACAGCTCGTCCAGCTCTTCGCTGACCACCAGCACGGCGCAGCCCGCATCGCGCAAGGCCAGAATGGCCGCGCGGATTTGCGCCGCCGCGCCCACGTCCACGCCCCAGGTGGGCTGCGACACGATCAGCAGTTTGGGTGCTGCGTCAATCTCGCGCCCCATGATGAACTTTTGCAAGTTGCCGCCCGAGAGCGAGCGCGCCAGCGCCTGCGGCCCGGGGGCCTTGACGCCAAAGCGCCCGATGATGTGCGCGGCCTGCTGCTGCAAGGCGCCCATGCGCAGCCAGCCCAGCGGGCCCACGGCCTCGCGCCGCGTCAGCAGCAGGTTGTGCGCCAGGCTCAGCTCGGGCACGGCGCCGCGGCCCAGGCGCTCTTCGGGCACAAAGTGCAGGCCCAGCGCGCGGCGCTGCTGGGGCGACAGGCGCCCGGCATTCACCCCGGCAATCTGAATGGCCGCAGGCGGCGCGCGCCGGTCTTCGCCCGACAGGGCCAGCAGCAGCTCGCGCTGGCCGTTGCCCGACACCCCGGCAATGCCCACCACCTCGCCCGCACCCACGTGCAGCGACACATCCATCACGTCCACCCCAAAGGGCGATTCGCGCGGCAGCGCCAGCTGCTGCACTTGCAGCACCACCTCGCCTGGCGCGCGGTCGTGGTGGGCCAGCGCGGGCGGCTCGGCGCCAATCATCAGGCGGCTCAAAGACGCATTGCTTTCCTGCCGCGGGTCGCACGTGCCCGTGACCCGGCCCGCGCGCATCACCGTGCAGGCGGTGCACAGCGCGCGGATTTCGTGCAGCTTGTGGCTGATGTAGAGAATGCTGCACCCCTGGCTGCTGAGCTGGCGCAGGGTGACAAACAGCTTGTCCACCGCCTGCGGCGTCAGCACCGCCGTCGGCTCATCCAGAATCAGCAGGCGCGGGTTGGCCAGCAGCGCGCGAATGATCTCCACCCGCTGCATCTCGCCCACGCTCAGGGAATGCACCGGGCGCTCGGGATCGATCGGCAGGCCGTAGGCATCGGCCGTTTCGCGGATGCGGCGCGTCACCTCTGCCAGCGACGTGGCCTTGTCCAGCCCCAGCCACACGTTCTCGGCCACGCTCAGGGTTTCAAACAGGCTGAAGTGCTGAAACACCATGGCAATGCCCAGCGCCCGTGCCTGCTGCGGGCTGGCAATGCGCAGCGCCTGCCCATCCACCTGCACCTGCCCGGCATCGGGCTGCGTGGCGCCGTAGATGATCTTCATCAGCGTGCTTTTGCCCGCACCGTTTTCGCCCAGCACGGCGTGAATCTCGCCCGGCTGCACCGTCAGGGACACGTCATCGTTGGCGATCACGCCGGGGTAGCGTTTGGTGATGCCCGTCAGTTGCAGGCGCGGCGCTGCGGCCTGGCCCGGTGCGGCAGTGGTGGGTGAATCGGCCTGCGGGCCTTGTGCAACATGCGGCATCAGCTATTCAATAATGAGTGTCAGACGATGTGGCGCAACGCCCGGTTCGGCATGCAGTTTGCGTGCCACCAGCGGCGAACAGACCACAATTGCACCATACTGATGCACATGCCCCCCTCAGATCTTTCCCTCGCATCGCCCGTGCCGTCCACATCGCTGCGCCCACCGCTGCGTATTGTGCGGCAAGGCCAGATCATCACCCTGCACGGCGTGCCCGCTGACCGCACCTTGCTGCAAGTGCTGCGCGAAGACCTGCACTGCACCGCCGTCAAAGAAGGCTGCGCCAGCGGCGACTGCGGCGCCTGCACCGTCACCCTGGCCGAGCGCACCGAAAACGGCCGCTTGCGCTGGCACGCCATCAACAGCTGCATCCGCCTGGCCCACAGCGTGGACGGCATGGCCTTGTGGACCGCCCAGGACATTGCCGCGCCCGACGGCAGCCTGCACCCCGTGCAGCAGGCCCTGGTGCAGCACCACGGCTCGCAATGCGGCTTTTGCACCCCCGGCTTTGTCATGAGCCTGTTCACCCTGTACCAGCAGCGCAGCACTTCAGGGCCGGCCCTGACCGCCACCACGCCCATCACACGTGACGAAGCCCTGCACGCCCTGTCCGGCAACCTGTGCCGCTGCACCGGTTACCGCCCCATTCTGGACGCCGCCCAAGCCCTGCACCAATGGCCCGTGCCCCCCGGTAATGAAACCGATTTGCTACAAAAATTAGAGCTGCTTGCGCGCTATGGACAAGCGCAAATGCCCGATTTGGCTAATGAACCGGCAGACAGCTTTTATGCGCGCCCGCCCACCCTGGCGCAACTGCTGGCCCTGCACGCCGCCTATCCCCAGGCCCAGATCGTTGCCGGCGCCACCGACGTGGGCCTGTGGATCACCAAGCAGCACCGGCGCTTTGCCCAGGTCATTGACGTCACCCGCGTGGCCGAGCTGCGGCACATCACCCGCACCGACACCCCCACCGGCAGCGCCCTGCGCATCGGCGCCGCCGTCAGCCTGAACGACGCCTTTGCCGCCCTGGCGCAAGACCGCCCTGCGCTGCAAGCCTTCTTCCACCGCTTTGCCGGCCAGCCCGTGCGCACCAGCGGCACCCTGGGCGGCAACGTGGCCAACGGCTCGCCCATTGGCGACAGCATGCCCCTGCTCATCGCCCTGGGCGCCACCTTGGTGCTGGCCAGCCCGCGCGGCCAGCGCCAGCTGCCCATTGAAGACTTCTACCTGGCCTACCGCCAAACCGCCCTGGCGCCTGACGAAGTGCTGGCCGCCATCGACGTGCCCCTGCCCACGGCCAGCGAACACGTGTGTGCCTACAAAGTCAGCAAACGGCAGGAAGACGACATCTCCGCCGTCTGCCTGGCCGTGGCCCTGCGTGTGGAAGGCGGGGTCATCGCCCACGCCCGCATCGGCGCGGGCGGCGTGGCTGCCATTCCCGCGAGAGCTATCAAAACAGAAGCATCACTTGTCCACCAAACCTGCGCAAATGCCGTTTTTGAATCGGCAGCGCAAGTGCTGCAAGGCGAGTTCGAACCCATGAGCGACATGCGCGCCAGCGCTGCCTACCGCCGCCAAGTGCTGGGGCAGCTGCTGCTGCGATGCGGGGACGAACTGCAAGCCAGCCCCGAGCCCTCACTGAGCCGCCTGCAACCTGTGTAGCGGCGCAAGGGGCAAGGCATCAGCACGGGCGATGGCACAACAGGCTGATGTGACCGTTGCAGGGGTTTGAGCGCAGGGCGGGCGTAGAGATGGCGCTGGCGGGAACACTGGTGGGGTGGGGGGAAG
>JAUNHQ010000021.1 GCA_030535425.1 Pseudomonadota bacterium
TGCGCGGCTTGCCCATGCGCCTGGCCAGCATGGCCTGGCCGATGACGTTGTTGATCTTGTGCGCACCGGTGTGGTTGAGGTCTTCGCGCTTCAAGTAAATCTGCGCGCCGCCCAGCTCGCGGCTGGTGCGCGCGGCGTGATACACGGGCGACGGACGGCCCACGTAGTGCGCCAGCTCGGAGCGGAATTCGGCCAGAAAGGCCGCGTCGTGCTGGTATTTGGCGTAGGCATCTTTCAGCTCGTTGATGGCGTAGGTCAGCGTTTCGCTGATGAAGCTGCCGCCATAGGGGCCGAAATGCCCTTGCGGGTCGGGTTGGTGATAGGTTGTCATGGTGTGCTAGCCAAAGAGGCATCGGCCGCGCGCGCGGCGGCGATGAACTGGTGAATCTTGCTGGCGTCTTTGATGCCCTTGAGCGGCTGGCCGTCTTCGGCCGTGGCTTCGACGCCGGAGGACACGTCAAGCGTGAGCGACAAGCCCCGCCCGTGCAGCGCGCGCATGCCATCGCCCACGTTTGCAGGCGTCAACCCACCACTTAAAACGAGGTGAGCGGCGACGTTTGTTGGCAGAAGTGACCAATCGAATGTCTTTCCGCCGCCACCGTAGCCCTGCACATGGGCGTCCAGCAGCAGCGCCTGGGCGGCTGAGTATTGCGCGGCAAAGTGTAGCAAGTCAAAGCTCTGTGCTGCATTCAGCGGAATGCGGGCGGCGCGCCAGAAGGGGCGGCCCGCCTGCCGCGCGGCGGCCTGGCATTGGGCCGGTGTTTCATCTCCATGAAATTGCAGGATAGCGCCCGGTACAAGCGCGCAAGCAGCTTCTATTTCTGTAGCAGATGCGTTGACGAACAGCAGCACGGGCGTGATGAGCGGCGGCAGGCGGCGGGCCAGATCGGCCGCGCGCTGAGGGGTGACGCAGCGCGGGCTTTGGGGGTAGAGCACAAAGCCAATGGCATCGGCCCCAGCGGCCACGGCGGCGTCCACATCTTGCTCGCGGGTGAGGCCGCAGATTTTGATGCGGGTGTGGCGAAGGAGGGCAGGGCGGGTGGTCATGCGGGCAGCCAGTCAAAAGCGGCGGTGCGTTCGGGCAGGCCCCATTCGGGGGCGTAGCGCGGGCCGAGGAAGTACAAACCATCGGGCGCAAAAGTGGGCGCGGCCGCGTCGCGGCTGCGGGCGGCGATGACTTCGCTGATCCATTCGGGCGGGTACTGGCCCTGGCCCACGGCCACCAGGCAGCCCATGAGGTTGCGAATCATGTGGTGCAAGAAGGCGTTGGCCTCGAAGTCAAAGCGCCAGTAGGCACCGCAGCGCGTGATGTCCAGCCGCGTGAGGTGCTTGACAGGCGACAGCGCCTGGCAGGCGGCGGCGCGGAAGGAGCTGAAATCGTGCTCGCCCCGCAGCAGCGCGGCAGCCTGGCGCATGGCCGTGCCATCCAGCGGGCGAAAGCTCCAGCCCACGCGGTGCGCGTCCAGGCTGGGGCGCACAGGCGACTCCAGCAGCACGTAGGCGTAGCGGCGGGCCACGGCGCTGGCGCGGGCGTGAAAACCATCAGGCACGGGCTGCGCCCATTGCACGGCAATATCGGCGGGCAAAAAGCGGTTGGTGCCGCGCACCCATGAAAACGGCTCGCGCTGCAAGCTGGTGTCGAAATGCACCACTTGCATCAGCCCGTGCACGCCCGCGTCGGTGCGGCCCGCGCACAAGGTGGCAACAGGGGTGGTGGTGAAGGCGGCAAGGGCTTTTTCCAGATGGTCTTGCACCGTCTGGCCCGAAGGCTGACTTTGCCAGCCCTGGTAGGGCGTGCCGAGATAGCTGAGGCCAAGGGCGATTCTCACGCGGTGGATTGTCGCCGACATGCAGAGGCCTGGGCATGACATGCGGCGCTATCAAACGGTAGATGCGGCCCGCTCGGTCTGCATGGCAGGGTGATGTGGAAGATGTGCTGTGTGACGCAAAGATGCGCATTGAAAATCGGAATTTGCGCGCTTCTACATTCATTTTTTTGCTATCAAAATAATATTTGAAGCAAGACCCGTGATCAGGCTTTACACGTCCGCATTACAGTGTGGCAGGTCTTTTCTTATCTACGGATGACATCGACAGGGGAAAGCAGAGATGGCGGCTGAGTGTTTTTCTCGCATGCCACGCCGCTTGGCGCTGACCATGGCGGCAAGCGCGTTGGCACTGCTGGGCGGGTGTGTGGTGGCGCCGGTTGGCCCCTACGAAGTGGGCGCACCAGTGGTGTACTCCGACGGCTATGCGGGTACGACGTATGGCACCTATGGTTATGGTGGCTATCCGTATGGCAGCACCACCATATACAACTACGGCAGCCCGTACCACTACTACGGACTGCCGCCGGTGTCGCTGGGTTTTCATGGCTATTGGAGTGACCGCGACCGGGCACGCAGCCCCGGCTGGCGTGGCCACAATCCGCCCCCGCCACGCTGGAACAACCGGCCGGGCCCTGCGCAGCCGCCTGCTGGCTATGCTGGCCCACGCCGGCCGCCGGGAGTTGGCAACAGTGGTGGCCGCCCGCCGCGCGTTCACGGTAATACGGGTGCGCAACCGTCCCGCGCAATGCCTGAATTGGGCAGGCGTGAACTACCGCCAGCCAGTGGACTGAGGCGCTAAAAGCACCACTGGTGAGAGGAAAGAGGGCAAGGGCGCGGCACACCTGCACCCGCGCCATCTAAGCGCCCCCACGCAATCAAGCGCGGCGTGTCGCCGTTGAGGGCCGCTTGGCTGGTTTGGCCGCCGCTTTGCGCTTATGGGGCTGGGCTGCGGCAGGCTTGGCTTTGGCAGAGTTGTTGCTGCCCAGTCGGACACTGCGCGGGGCAGGAGAGGGGCGGCTCAACATGCGTGGGGCTGTGCTCAGCGCCGTCTGCGCAGCAGCAGGCGCATTTTCGGTGCTGCCAGCCGTCGCTGTGGCGATGGCAGAGGCTGCTTCAGCATGGGCAGTGGTAGCCGCAGCCGGTGTTTTGCCCAGCAGCACCCGGCGGGCGCCATTGAAGCGGCTTTGCCAGTAGCGCACATTCATGCTTTCCACACGCACGTGGGCGCCAGTGCGAGGGGAATGGATGAACTTGCCATCGCCCACGTAAATACCTACGTGGCTGTTAGGACGACGCAAAGTGTTGAAAAAAACCAGGTCACCAGGCTGGAGATCGGTCTTGGCAATGTGCTGGGTAGCCGCAGCCTGCTCTGCCGCTGTGCGCGGCAACTCCAATCCTTCAGACTGCTGAAAGATGGCGCGCACAAAACCGCTGCAGTCAAAGCCTGTTTCGGCAGACGCACCGCCCAAGCGGTAGGGCACGTCGATGGCGCCCATGGCCGTCAGCACCAGTTCGGCAGCGCGGTCGGTTGCGTGTTGAATACTGTCGCCCAGGCGCGAAGCCAAGCCTTTCTGGTTCAGCAGATTTTCCATGTCGTCTGGCGCGGCGTGAGCGGTCTGAAAAGTCAGGGCGGTCAGCATCAAGGCGGCAGCGATCGGTTTCAGCATGGTGTGTGCGTGCAATCTCTGGTCACGACTTGCGCAAGGCAGACACCATGTGCTGCTTGACTTGCGCAAAATCTGCGGATTCTGGTTGTGTCTGCCAGAGGCAGATGACGATGGATGTTGTACTTTGGACGTACAAAGCCCCGAAAGGGACAAGTCATAGTGTAGGACAAATACTTGCGTGAAGATGTGCAATAAATCTAAGGTTTTACCCTTTGCTTTTAGGTGCGCAGATGCCGCCAAGCTCTACGCTCAAGGGTGAACAGCCCCCAACGCATCAAGAAAGAAAAAGTGACAGCCATGCCTTTCCATACGCATTTCCGGCGCATTGCGCGCATGTGCAGCCCGGTGCTCACCTTCGGAGTGCTGGTTCTGACGCCAGCGGCGTGGGCACAGGAAAGCGCAGCCGATGACGCGCAGATCGAGCGTCAAACCGTAGCCACGGGCTTGCAGCATCCGTGGGCGGTGGCCTTTTTGCCGAACGGGCAGTTTTTGGTCACTGAGCGCCCCGGCCGCATGCGCGTAATTGATGCCAATGGGCGCGTGCATTCGCCGCTGCAAGGTCTGCCGGACATCGCCGCTGGAGGGCAGGGCGGCTTGCTGGATGTCATCACTGACAGCGACTTTGCCAGCAACCGCACGGTGTACTTCTGTTTCTCCGAGCCTGGACAAGGCAACACCAGCAGCACGGCACTGGCAAGCGCGCAGCTTTCGGCGGACATGCAGAGGCTGCAAAACGTGCGTGTCATCTTCAGTCAACGTCCAAAGTACCGCAGTTCTTTGCACTTTGGTTGCCGCATCGTGGAACGCATGGTCAATGGACAGCCCGACGGGACACTCTTTCTCACACTCGGCGATCGCTATGAGCGCCGTGACGACGCGCAGACGCTGGACAACCATCATGGCAAAACAGTCCGCATTGGCAAAGACGGTGCCGTGCCGCCAGACAACCCATTTGTTGGGCAGGCTGGGGCGCTGCCCGAGATATGGAGCTACGGCCATCGCAACAGCCAGGGAGCCGTGATGGGGCCCAATGACACGCTATGGATGCACGAACACGGCGCACGCGGGGGCGATGAAATCAACCAAGTACGCCCTGGCCAAAACCATGGCTGGCCCGTGGTGAGCTTCGGCGTGAACTATGACGGCAGCCCCGTGGGCACAGGACAGTCGGCCAAGGCGGGCATGGTGCAGCCGCTGCACCACTGGACGCCCTCTATCGCACCTTCAGGCATGGCCTGGCTCAACAGCAACCGCTATGGCTCAAGTTGGCGTGGAAGCCTGCTGGTGGGGGCCCTCAAAGGTCAACACCTGGCTCGCATCGAATGGAAAAACGGCCAGGTAGGTGCCGAGCACCGGCTGCTGCAAAACCTGGGGCAGCGTATCCGTGACGTGCGGCAAGGGCCAGATGGGCTGCTTTACGTACTGACCGACAGCTCTCGCGGCCAATTGATCCGACTGCAACCCAGGCCGTGATTAACTCATTTTTTTATAGCTTCTTGCGCGCTTTGCATGGGGTTTTGATGCGAAAAAGACCCTGAAAACAAGGCGGGCAGGGCGCGAGAAGCTATATCATTCCTCTATTGGCTCGCCCTTTTCCTGCCTTGTATCTTCATGGCCCACATCTACGTTTATTCACCATCCGGCGCTGTGCGCGACAAAGTGGCATTTCGCCGCGGTATCAAGCATTTGCAAGCCATGGGCCATGAGGTAGAAGTTGACCCCGATGCCCTGAGCAGCCATCAGCGATTTGCGGGTGACGATGCCACCCGCCTGGCCGCCATTGGGCGCGCAGCCGCCAGCGGTGCAGATGTGGCCCTCATCACCCGTGGAGGCTACGGTATCAGCCGCCTGCTGTCCCATTTGCCCTATCGCCAAATGGCCCGCGCCATTGACAAGGGCACCCGCTTTGTCGGCCTGAGCGACTTTACCGCCCTGCAGCTGGCCCTATGGACCCAAACCGGTGCAGCCACCTGGGCGGGCCCCGCCTTGTGTGAAGGCTTCGGTCCTGCAAATGGGCCTGACGACATCATGCTGGCCTGCTTTAATGACTTGCTCAGCGGTGTGGGCGAAGGCACGGGCTGGCGCCTGCCTGTGGCAGACCTTGAACCCCTGGCACGCTTTGGCCAGCATCTGGCCCATGCAGCGCCCTTGTGGGGCGGTAACTTGGTCATGGTGACATCTCTGCTGGGCACCCCTTGGTGGCCAAAAGAGCAGGGCGGCGTGCTGTTTCTGGAAGACGTGGGAGAACACCCGTACCGCATTGAACGCATGCTGCTGCAACTGCTGCACGCTGGCGTGTTGGCGCGACAAAAAGCCATTGTGCTGGGGCAGTTCACCGACTACCAACTCACGCCACACGACCGGGGCTATCGCCTTACCCAAGTCATCGAGCACTTGCGTGCCCAGTTGAAGAAAGTGCCCGTACTCACGGGACTGCCATTCGGACACGTGCCTACCAAAGTACTGCTACCCGTGGGGAAACATGTGGATCTTCTGGTGCAAGACCGCGAGGCACTGATCCTATGGGGGCATGCTCATTGAGAAAAGATAAAAAATGTTACGCTTGCTGCACTAAGCTGCTTTAAGCCCTCATATCCCACCTTCGCTTCTCAGGCCATCTCTTTTCGCGCGCATGAGCACGCACCAAACCATGGTTTTCATTGACCTCACGGGCAGCACAACTGTCTACGAGGCATTGGGTAACGCGCAGGTGGCTCCTGTCATTACCCAAGTGACCCAATGGATTGGCCGTGTCATCGTGGCACACGATGGCCAAGTCATCAAGTTCCTTGGTGATGGCGTGCTGGCATTGTTTCAGCACAGCCAGAACGCGGTGGAGGCAGCGGTCTTCTTGCAGCAAAACCATACCAGCCGCCTGCGTCACTGGCCCGAGCAACTGCGCATGGGGCTCAAAATCGGCATGGCCAGCGGCCCAATGATCAGTGTGGGCGAGGATATCTTCGGCGACGCCGTGAATCTGGCTTCGCGCCTATCGGACATGGCTGGGCCCAACACCATCTGGGCAGCCGAGAGTGTCATCATCGATTTGAAACACCAACTGCCAGAAGCGCACGCCAGCAGCATGTCCGTGCGTTATCGCTCGCTTGGCTTGGTACGCATTCGTGGCCTTGCCCAGCCACATTCGGTTTTTCAAATCGAATGGAATGAAGAGGTCAGCACCGACTTGATGACCGTGCGCGGCGAACTTTCAGCCATCGAGAGCGGGGCCCAAGACACTCCCCATGGCGCCATCGTGCTCGCTTGGCTGGGTACAAGCCAAGCGTTTTCAGCCATCGATTTGCCAATCATCATCGGGCGCATGCCTGATTGCGGCTTCATCGTGGACGACCAGCGCGTCTCACGTCATCATGCGCGCCTTGAATGGACAGACGGCACGTTCAGCATCACAGACACCAGCAGCTTTGGTACCTGGGTGCGTTTTACAGACAACCAAGCTGCGGACATCCCACTGCGTCGCACACATTGCATCCTGCATTCCACAGGTGAGATTGCGCTGGGCGCGCCATTTAGTGACTTCAGTGCCCCGACGGTCGCTTTTCAAATTCACGCTTAAAACACCTTACTCGGTGGGAAAGGCTTATCCTTTGATTGTTTATTTATTAACATAATGCACATCGTATGAAGTAAAGCCAAGACCGGCAGCACAAAGCACCTGCGCCAAAGCCGCGCGGAACAAGGCCGAAAGCTGTGGGCCATGTACCGCTCGCTGGGCATGTCACGCACCGATTGCGCGAAGTTCCTTCAGGTCTCCGAACGGTCTTTACATAACTGGGAGTCGGGCCAGCATCGCATGCCCCTGGCCGTGTTCAATTTTTTTTGCCTTCCCGACGCTCGCGGGCGCGGCGCTGCTGGCGGGTTTCGCTGGCTTGGGCAGCAGCGTCGGTCTGGGCTTGGCGCTTGGCGCGCCAGCGGGCAGACAGGCGCCGGCCCAGCCAGAAGCTGATGAGGCCGGTGGCCAGGCCTATGAACAGGGCAAAGACGCTGATGTCCATTGTGGGCGGCTCCTGGAGGGGTGCGGGAGGCTTACAGCACGCGCTGCACGCTGTGGGGCTTGAAGCCGAAGCTGGCATCGCGCCCCTTGCGGGCGCGGGCGGCGCGGGCGTTGTTCAGGCTGCGGATTTCCAGCACTTCTTCGCGCGCCTTGCCACCGCGGCCGATGCCGGTGATGCGCACGCTGCGGGTGTAGGCGGCGGCGCCAGCCAGGCTGTCTTTGGGCTCCAGGTCCATCAGGGTCAGGCCCCGGCCGCCTTTTTCCATGAGCTTGAGCTCGCCCATTTCAAAGGTCAGGATGCGCCCGCCGGTGGATACGCAGGCCACATGGGTGGCGGCGACTGCATCAGGCGTTTCTTGCGCTTTGTCTGCCTGCGCCACGGGTGTTTTGGCGGCCGATCCGGCATCGACCAGCGAGGGGCGGCACACCTGCTCGCCCTGCCCGATGGTGATGAAAGCCTTGCCGCCTTTTTGGCGCGAGAGCATGTGACCCACGCAGGCCAAAAAGCCGTAGCCGCCCGATTGCGACAGCAGCAGCGTGGCGCTTTCGGCGCCGGCAAAGTAGTGCAGCGGCTGGGTGCCGGCTTCCAGCTCGATCAAGGTGGTGATGGGCTGGCCGTCGCCGCGCGCGCCGGGCAGGCTGGCCACGGGGGTGCTGTACACGCGGCCGTTGCTGCCAAAGGTGATGAGCTGATCGACCGTGCGGCATTCAAACGCGCCGTACAGGCCGTCGCCGGCTTTGAAGGCAAAGGCGGCGGCGTCGTGCCCGTGGCCCTGGCGGGCGCGCACCCAGCCTTTTTGGCTGATGACGACGGTGACGGGCTCGTCCAGCACCTTGACTTCGGCCACGGCTTTTTTTTCGGCCTGGATCAGCGTGCGGCGGGCGTCGGCAAACTGCTTGGCGTCGGCCTCGATTTCTTTGACCATCAGGCGGCGCAGGCTGGCGGGGTTGGCCAGAATGTCTTGCAGCGCGGTTTGCTGCTGGCGCAGCTCAGCCAGTTCCTGCTCGATCTTGATGGCCTCCAGCCGGGCCAGCTGGCGCAGGCGGATGTCCAGAATGTCGTCGGCCTGCCGTTCGGTCAGGGCAAAGCGCGCGATGAGGGCGGCCTTGGGCTCGTCGCTTTCGCGGATGATGGCAATGACCTCGTCGATGTTGAGCAGCACCAGCTGCCGCCCTTCGAGGATGTGGATGCGGTCTTGCACCTTTTGCAGCCGGTGCTGGCTGCGGCGGGTGATGGTGTGCTGGCGAAACTCGATCCACTCCACCAGCATCTGGCGCAGGCTTTTTTGCACCGGCTTGCCGTCCAGCCCCACGCTGGTGAGGTTGATGGGCGCGCTGGTTTCCAAGCTGGTGTGGGCCAGCAGGGTCTGGATGAGATCGCCCTGCCCCACGCTGCGGCTTTTGGGCGAGAGGACGATGCGCACGGGCGCGTCTTTGCTGGATTCGTCGCGCACTTCGTCCAGCACGGCCAGCACGCTGGCCTTGAGCTGGTTTTGCTCTTGCGTGAGGGCTTTTTTGCCGGCCTTGACCTTGGGGTTGGTGAGGTCTTCGATTTCTTCCAGCACTTTTTGCGTGCTCACGCCCGGGGGCAGCTCGGTGACCACCAGCTGCCACTGGCCGCGCGCCAGGTCTTCCACCTTCCAGCGTGCGCGCACTTTCAGGCTGCCGCGGCCGCTGCGGTAGGCGTCTTGAATGTCTTGCGCCGTGCTGATGATCTGGCCGCCGCCGGGGTAGTCGGGCCCGGGCAGCAGGGTCAGCAGTTCCTCATCAGCCAGCTTGGGGTTTTTGATGAGGGCCACGCAGGCATCGGCCACTTCGCGCAGGTTGTGGCTGGGGATTTCGCAGGCCAGGCCCACGGCAATGCCGCTGGCGCCATTGAGCAGGGCAAAGGGCAGGCGCGCGGGCAGCTGGCGGGGCTCTTGCTCGCGCCCGTCGTAGTTGGGCACGAAGTCCACCGTGCCTTCGTCAATCTCATCGAGCAGCAGGCGGCAGATTTTGGACAGGCGCGCCTCGGTGTAGCGCATGGCGGCGGCGCCGTCGCCGTCGCGGCTGCCAAAGTTGCCCTGCCCGTCGATCAGCGGGTAGCGCTGGCTGAAGTCTTGCGCCATGCGTACCAGCGCGTCGTAGGCGGCGCTGTCGCCGTGGGGGTGGAACTTGCCCAGCACGTCGCCCACCACGCGGGCGCTTTTGACCGGGGTGGCGGGGGTGTTGCCGCCCGCGCCGCCATAGCCTAGGCCCATGCGGTCCATCACGTAGAGGATGCGGCGCTGCACGGGCTTTTGCCCGTCGGCCACATCGGGCAGCGCGCGGCCCTTGACGACGGACAGCGCATATTCCAGATACGCGCGCTGGGCGTAGGCCGCCAGGGGCAGGCCGTCCTGCCCGTCATCGCCTGGGCCAGCCAGGTTCAGCTCTGCAAACTCACTCATTCAGCAAACCACTTCTTTCAGCAAACAAGCTCGATGGGAGAAAAAGAAAAAGCCGCGCCGCCCTGTGCCCGATGGCCGGCGCGGCACCCGTGCGGGCCGCTACACGCCGCCGGGCACGAGGGTGGGCACGGCACTGGGCTCGGTCGTGTGGGCATCTGGCGCCCCCTCCGGCACACCGGGCTCGGCATGCAGCATCGGCGCAAGCGGTGCCTGCGGGGCGCTGACCAGATTCACCCGTATGCGCCCGCTGACCATGCGCCCCGGGCGCGCCGGGCGATCCACCGCTGGCATGGGCGCGCGGTTGACGGCCCGTGCCAAGGGCGCGGCCGCCGCCCTTTCAGCCGCCTGGGCGGCGGGCTGAAACAGGCCGTACAGGCCCATCACGGTTTTGACGTAGTGCTGCGTTTCCTTGTAGCCAGGCACCTGGTTGCCGGCGCGGCGCACGGCGCCCTGCCCGGCGTTGTAGGCGGCCACGGCCAGCTCGGTATTGCCTTCAAACAAGTGCATCAGATACGCCAGATGGCGCGCGCCTGCAAAGATGTTGGTGCGCGGGTCGGTCAGTTTTTGCTGCGCCGTGCGCGCGGCGGTGGCAGAGCCGGGGTCAGCCGCATCGGCCACCACGCCGTACTGGCTGGCGGTGCTGGGCAGCAGCTGCATCAGGCCCACGGCACCCTTGGGCGACACGGCCTGCGGGTCAAAGCCCGATTCGGCGGCAATGACCGCCTTGATGAGCGCGTAATCCACCTTGTGGGCCTTGGCAGCGGCGCGGATGTGGTGGCGCACGGCCTTGTAGCCGATGACGTAGTCAATGGCCTTGAAACGACGTGGCGGCTCAAACCCGCTGGGCCGCAGGCCCGTTGCGCCGCTGCTGGCAGGCACCAGCCCCAAAGCGCTGGCGCCCAGGTCCAGCCTGGCCAGATCCGCACCCTTGTAAAACAGCTGGTAGCGCACATCCACCTGCGTGGCGGCAAAGTGGGTAATGCCCGCCTCATCCATGTAGCCCCACAGGTCGGCATGGGCGCTGGCAACGGGCAGCAGCAAGGCCGCGCACAGCCTAAGCGCTGTGGCGGCACGCAGGCAAGGCAGGCCGGGGCGGGTGTGTGCGGGTGTCATGACAAGGGGCAGCAGATGCATCAGTCCACCAGCGGCGTGTCGGCGCAAAGCCGGGTGTCGGTATGCAGAAACGGGACGCAAAAAGGTGGGAATAGATACAGTATTCCCACCATTTTAGATGCCTGCGGCAACCGCTGCCCCTGGCACCCGCCGCAGGGCGCCGCGCATGGCTTGAAAGGTTTAGCTGACCATGCCGGACGTGCTCATGATCTCGCGCAGGCTGGTGAATTGCGATTGCACGAACTGGCTGAACTCGTCACCGGTCAGCAAGGCCGGGGTCCAGTCGTACTTTTTCAGCGCGTCTTGCCAGGTGGGGGTTTGCGTGGCGGCGACGATGGCCTGAATCAGCGCCTGGCGCTGCGCGGGCGTGATGCCCACGCCGCCAAAAATGCCGCGCCAGTTGCCGATTTCGACGTTGATGCCCAGCTCTTTGAGCGTGGGTACGTCGGCTATGCCGGGCAGGCGCTGCGGCGCCGTGACCGCCACGGCGCGCATCTTGCCGGTGTGGATGTACTCGGCAAACTCGCTGTAGCCCGAGCCGCCCAGGGTCACGTTGCCGCCCAGAATGGCCGCCGTGGCTTCGCCGCCGCCGCGAAAGGCCACGTAATTGATCTTGGCCGGGTCCACCCCCACTTCGCGCGCCAGCATGGCAGCGGCAATGTGCTCGGTAGAGCCGCGCGAGCCACCACCCCACTTGACGCTGCCGGGGGCTTTCTTGAGCTGGGTCACCACATCCGCCATGGTTTTGAAAGGCGAATTGGCGGGCAGCACGTACACGGCGTATTCGGTGGTCAAGCGCGCCAGAGGGGTGGCCGACATCAGCTGCAGGGGTGATTTGCTGCCGATCAGGCCACCCACCATGGTGGTGCCGGTCATGATCATCTGGTTCGCATCACCTTTGGCGCTGGAAAGAAAAGGCGCCAGCGCCAGTGCGCCAGAAGCACCGCCCTTGTTGTCGTAGTTGACCGAAGCGGCCTGCTTGGCCTCTTGCAAGGCGCGGCCCAGGGTGCGGGCCGTGGTGTCCCAGCCGCCGCCGGGGTTGGCGGGAATCATGATTTTCAAATGAGCGCCAGCCTGGGCGCGGGCAGGCAGGCCAGCGCCCAGTGCGGCCAAGGCGGCCAGGCTTTTGAGAAAGGTGTCGCGACGCATGCTGTGTGCCTCCTGAAGTCGTGGTTGAGATGAATGAAACGGGCGTTTCAGTCCGCCTGGATGTTTGCGCTTTGGACGATGCGCTGGAATTTGGCACTTTCGGCTTGCACAAAGCTGCGAAATTGCGCCAGGTCCATGGGGCTGAGCTCGCCGCCCTGGTCTTGCAGGCGTTTGGCCAGTTCGGGTTTTTTCAGCGCCGCGTTGATGGCCTGGTTGAGCGTTTGCAGCACCGCATCGGGGGTGCGCGCAGGGGCGAAGACGCCAAACCAGTTGGCCAGCTCGTAGTTGGCTAGCGGCGGGTATTCAGACAAAGCCGGTATGTTGGGCGCGAAAGCGGTGCGCTTGGCGGAAGTGACGGCCAAGGGCTTGACCTTGCCATCGGCAATGAAGCTGCGTGCGGCGGCGTAGCTCACGAAGGTCAGCGGCACGGTGCCTGCAACCACGTCAACCAGTTGCCCTGAAGCCCCCTTGTACGGCGCGTGTACCAGCTCAATGCCCGCCAGCTGCGCCAGCAGCGCACCGTTGAGGTGCTGCGGATTGCCCACCCCGCTGGAGGAATACACCACTTGGTCAGGATGTTGCTTGGCGTAGGCCACCAGCTCGGCCACCGTGTTGGGGGCAAA
The DNA here is from genome assembly GCA_030535425.1 of Pseudomonadota bacterium. GTDB lineage: Bacteria > Pseudomonadota > Gammaproteobacteria > Burkholderiales > Burkholderiaceae_C > Ottowia. The sequence goes on from JAUNHQ010000021.1 coordinate 12,823, forward strand.
GCTTTTGCTGGCCACCAGTACATTGGGCACTTTGCTCACCAAGGCCACGGGGATCAGCTCGGTGGCGGGGTCGTAGCCCATGCGGCCTTTGTAGACAAAGGGGTTGATGGCGGTTTCACCCGCAGAGCCCATGAGCAAGGTGTAGCCGTCAGGCTTGGCCTTGGCCACGGCGCGCGCGCCAATCATGCCGCTGGCGCCAGGCTTGTTGTCCACGATCACGTTTTGCTTGAGCGAAGCGCGCAGCTCCTCGGCCAGCAGCCGGGCCATGGCGTCCACCCCGCCGCCCGCTGAAAAAGGCACAACGATGGTGATGGTCTTGGCCGGGTAGGTCTGTGCCTGGGCCAAGCCAGACCAGGCCAGACAAGCGGCCAGTGCAGTGCTGGCCAAGGCCAGTCGTCGGGTGGGGTTCATGCAGTCTCCTCAAAACAGGTGCTCAGGGCGTTTGACGACACCCTGAAATTGCACTTTATTTTGAAAATATGCAAAATGCAAGCCATGAAAACCCCGCATGTCCCCCACACCGCCGCGTTTGACTGGGCGGGCGAAAGCTTCACCATCGTTGACTTGCCTGCTGTGATGGGGGAGCGCTTGCAGGCCCTGCCCACGGTGCTGCGCCTGCTGGCGGAAAACGCCATTCGCCATTTGCAAGGGGCGGAGCTGGACGCCGCGCTGAACGCGCTGGCCGACTGGTTGGCACAAGGCAGCAGCACGCATGAGATTGCGTTTCAGCCCGGCCGTGTGCTGATGCACGACACCACCAGCACCCCCGCGCTGGTGGATGTGGCGGCCATGCGCGATGCGCTGGCCGAGGCCGGGGCCGACCCCACGGCGCTCAACCCCGTGTTGCCCGTGGAGGTGTCGGTAGACCATTCCCTGGCCGTGGAAGCCTATGCCCGCCCTGGCGCGGCAGAGGAGAACATGGGCTTTGAAATCCGCCGCAATGCCGAGCGCTACCGTTTTTTGCGCTGGGCTTCAGGGGCTTTGCAGGGCGTGCACATCAACCCGCCGGGCACGGGCATCATGCACACCATCAATCTGGAGCAGCTGGCCACCGTGGTGACGGCGCTGGAGCAGCGTGGCCAGCGCTGGCTGGCGCCGGACATGATGATCGGCACCGACAGCCACACGCCCATGGTCAACGGCATTGGCGTGCTGGGCTGGGGCGTGGGCGGCCTGGAGGCGCAAACGGTGATGTTCGGCATGCCCACCATGCTGCGCATTCCCGACGTGGTGGGCGTTCGCCTGCTGGGCCAACTGCCGCCGGGTGTGCTGGCCACCGACCTGGCCCTGACCATCACCCAGCGGCTGCGCGCGCTGGATGTGACAGGCGACTTTGTGGAGTTCTTCGGCCCCGGCGTGTCCGGCCTGACAGCGGGCGATCGCGCCGTGATTGCCAACATGGCCCCCGAATACGGCGCCACCACCGGCTTTTTTGCTGTGGATGCGAACACCCTGGCCTATCTGCGCGAAACGGGCCGCAGCCCGGCGCACGTGGCCCGCGCCGAGGCGTATTTGCGCCGCACCGGCCTGTGGTTTGACCCCGCCGCCACGCCGCGTTACACCCGCACGCTGGACATTGACTTAAGCCGCATCGCCCTGCACGTGGCCGGCCCGCGCCGCCCGCAGGATTTGCTGCCCGCGTCAGACACGGGCCTGGCGCTGGCCCAAACGGGCTTTGCGCCCAGCGCCGACCACGCAGACAGCGCCTTGCCGCGTTTTCCCGTGGCGCTGGCGGCCATCACCAGTTGCACCAACACCTCAGACCCGGCCTTGCTCATCGCCGCAGGCTTGCTGGCGCGCAAGGCGCGGGCGCGCGGGCTGCGGCCACCGGCCTGGGTCAAAACCTCGCTGGCCCCCGGCTCACCCGCCGCAGCCAGCTACCTGCAACGCGCGGGCCTGCTGGACGATTTGCAGGCCGTGGGCTTTGGCATCGTGGGCTATGGCTGCACCACCTGCATCGGCAACTCAGGCCCCTTGACCGACGCCGTGGCCCAGGCCCAGCGCGAAGGCGCGGCCAAGGGCGTGGCCATTTTGTCGGGCAACCGCAACTTTCCGGGGCGGGTGCATCCCGACATTGAGCTGAGCTTCATCATGTCCCCGCCCCTGGTCATTGCCTTTGCGCTGGCTGGCGACGCGGCCTGCCAGATCGAGCAAGACCCGCTGCAAACCGCCCCTGATGGCACGCCGGTGTACCTGCGCGAGCTGTGGCCCACGCCCGACGAAGTGGCCCAGTGCCTGCGCAAAGGTTTGGCGGCAGAAGACTTTCGGCGCGACTTTCGCATGGCCAGCGCCAACCCGCGCTGGGCCGCGCTGCAAGCGCCCCAGGGCGCGCTGTTTCCGTGGGATGCGCGTTCCACCATCTTGCGCCGCCCGCCTTTTGCCGCCCTGAGCGAAGGCAGCCAGCTGGGCCATTACACGGCCTACCCGCTGCTGGTGCTGGGCGATGACGTGACCACCGACCACATCTCGCCCGCCAGCGCCATTCCGACCGACAGCCTGGTGGCCGATTTTCTGGTGGCGCGCGGCGAAGACCGGGCCGACCTGAACGTGTTTGCCTCGCGCCGTGGCAACTGGGAAGTGATGCTGCGCGCGGCGTTTCACAGCAAGACCCTGGTCAACCTGCTGCAAGCCGGCATGCCGGTGGCCCACACCCTGCACGTGCCCAGCGGCGAGGTGCAGCCCATCTGGAACGTGGCCGAACGCTACCGCCAGGCGGGCGACTCGGTGGTGCTGGTGGCTGGCGAGCGCTACGGCATGGGCTCCTCGCGCGACTGGGCGGCCAAGGGCCAGCGCCTGCTGGGCATACGCGCCGTGCTGGCGGTCAGTTATGAGCGCATTCACCGCTCCAACCTCATCGGCATGGGCATCTTGCCCCTGCTGCTGCCCGAAGGCGTCACCCCTGCCACGCTGGCCATCGCGCCGGGTGACCGCATTGAAGTGGCCGCCGATGCCGCGCACATTCGCCCGCGCAGGCCGGTGGCTGTGACATTGCACCGTGCCAACGGCCAAGTGCAGCGCCTGAACGCCACTGCAGCCGTGGAAACCCAGCTGGAAGTGCAACTGCTGCACGCGGGCGGGGTGATTCCCACCATCTTGCAGCAGACGCTGCGCGCGCAGCAGGCCGCCGCATGACGGCGGTGGCCTGCGGGCAGAATCTGGCGGCCATGAATTCCGCCAAGCTGATTGCCGCCCAGATCGTTGAGCTGATTCGCCAGGAACCCCTGCCCCCCGGCAGCCACCTGCCTGCCCAATGGCTGGCCGACCGGCTGGCCGTCTCGCGCACCCCCGTCAACGAAGCCCTGGCTGCCTTGCACGCCCAGGGTGTGCTGGAGCGGCGCAAAAACCGGGGCTACTTTCTGGCCCAGCCGGTGGACGCGGCCGCCGCACCCGCCGCCCCGGCCCAGGCGGATGACACGGCCACCCAAGCCTATTTCGCCATTGCCGAAGACCTGCGGCGCGGCGATCTGCCACAGCAAGTGTCTGAAGTGCTGCTGAAGCAGCGCTACCAATTGAGCGCCGCGCAGCTCAAGGCCGTGCTCAGCCGCATGACGCAAGAAGGCTGGGTGCAGAAAAAACGCGGCTATGGCTGGGCTTTTCAGGGCATGTTGACCACGCCGCAAAGCCTGCTGCAAACCTACCGCCTGCGGCTGGCGCTGGAGCCGGCTGCCCTGCTGGAGCCGGGCTACCACCTGGCGCCCGAGGTGATTGCGCGCTGCCGCGCCGCTGAAGAGCACCTGCTGGCCGGCGGCATTGACACCGCCACGCCCGACCAATTGCACGAGCGCGGCGTGCGCTTTCACGAAGCGCTGGTGGAAGCCTCAGGCAACCCCTTTTTCATCGACACCATCCGGCGCGTGAACCACATCCGCCGCCTGATTTCGTACCGCTCCATGCAGGACCGCGCCCGCTACCCCGAGCACTGCCGCCAGCACCTGCACATTCTGGATTTGCTGGCGCAAGGCCGCCAGGCCGACGCCGCCCAGCACCTGCGCACCCATCTGGAGCGCACCCTCGCCAACCTGCAACACATCAGCCCCTTGCTCACACCATGAACGCCTTGCCTGCCAGCCCCGACATTGCCCGCGCCTTTGCCCCCAGCGGCGTGCTGCGCGCTTCGATCAACCTGGGCAACCCCATCTTGGCCAACCGGGGGGCCGACGGGCAGCCCTGCGGTGTTTCCGTCGATCTGGCCCACGGGCTGGCGCAGGCGCTGGACGTGCCGCTGGAGCTGGTGGTGTTTGATGCGGCGGGCAAGTCGGTTGAGGCGGTGGAGCAAAACCGGGCCGACATCGGCTTTTTTGCCATTGACCCCAAGCGGGGCGAGCACATCGCCTTTACCGCGCCCTATGTGCTGATCGAGGGCAGCTACCTGGTGCCCCAAGACTCGCCCCTGCACAGCAACGACGAGGTGGACCGCCCCGGCACCCGCGTGGTGGTGGGCAAAGGCAGCGCGTATGACCTGTTTTTGAGCCGCACGCTGCAAGCCGCCACCATCGTGCGCGCGCCCACCTCGCCCACCGTGGTGGATGTGTTCGTGGCGCAGCAAGCCGACGTGGCTGCTGGCGTGCGCCAGCAGCTGGAGGCGGATTTGCTGCGCTTTCCGGGGCACCGGCTGCTGCCGGGGCGCTTCATGCTCATTCAGCAGGCCATGGGCGTGGGCAAGGCGCGCGGGCCGGCCGCCGCCACTTTTCTGGCCGCGTATGTGGAGCAGCAAAAGGCCAACGGCTTCGTGGCCGAGGCGCTGGCGCGCCACCGCATTCAGGGCGCGTCGCTGGCACCTGCCGCGCAGGAGTAAAGCGCCATGTGGGCTTATGTGGGATCACGCACCACGCGCGAGCGCAACGCCCGTGGCGAAGGCATCAGCGTGTACCGGGTGGACGCACACACCGGCGCGCTGGATTTGGTACAGGTGCTGGGCGGGCTGGTCAACCCGTCTTTTCTGGCCATCAACCGCGCGGCCACGCGCCTGTACGCCGTGCATGGCGACTGCGAAGACATCAGCGCCTTTGGCATAGAGCCTGGCACGGGCCGGCTGGCGCTGATCAACCGCCAGCCCACCGGCGGGCGCAACCCGGTGCACCTGGCGCTGGACCCCAGCGAGCGTTTTGTCATCGTCTCCAACCACCTGGGCAGCAGCCTGGCCGTGCTGCCACTGGACGAAACCGGCGCGTTGCAAGCCCTGAGCCAGTTGCTCCCCTTGAGCGGCACCCCCGGGCCGCACCGGCTGGAGCAGCCCTTTGCCAAGCCGCATTTCAACCCCTTTGACCCCAGCGGCCGCTGGGTACTGGTGCCCGACAAGGGGGTAGACCGCGTGTTCGCCCTGCGCTTTGCCCAGGGCCGCCTGACGCTGGCGCACGAAGCCGTGGCGCGCGAAGGCGCGGGGCCGCGCCACCTGGCCTTTCACCCCCGCCAGCCCTGGGCTTATGCCATCAATGAGCTGGACTCTACCGTGACCACCTATGACTTTGACGCGGCCAGCGGCGCCTTGCAGCCGCTGCAAATCGTCAGCGCCTTGTCAGACCGTTTTACGGGCAACAGCCGCGCATCTGAAATCGCCGTGCACCCCGGCGGGCAGGCGCTGTACGCCTCCAACCGGGGGGAAGACAGCGTGGCCGTGTTCCGCATTGACCCGGCAGATGGCCACCTGCGCCTGGCCCACACCCAGCCCGCAGGCGGGCGCACACCGCGCTTTTTCACCCTCTCGCCCTGCGCGCGCTGGCTGTACGTGCTCAATGAAGACAGCGATGGCATCGTGCAACTGGCGGTGGATGACACCGGCCTGGCGCTGCGCGAGACGGGCCGCGCCTGGGCCTGCGGCAGCCCGGTGTGCATGGTGTTTGCCCAGCCGTTTGCCCAAGCCTGAAGCTGCGTGAAGGCGCGCCTAAACAAGCGCGCTAAACATCTACCTCCACCGCATCGCCGTGCAGTTCCATCAGCTCGCGCCGGGCGGCGGCTTCGCCCTTGCCCATGAGCTTGGTCATTTCGGCGGCGGTTTGCATGAAGTCCAGCGCGCCCAGGCGCACGGGCAGCAGGCGCCGGGTGTCGGGGTTGAGGGTGGTTTCCCACAACTGCTCGGCGTTCATCTCGCCCAGGCCCTTGAAGCGGCCAATGCTCCACTTGCCTTCGGGCACGCCGTCCTTGCGCAGTTTGTCGAGGATGGCGGCCAGCTCGCCCTCGTCCAGCGCGTAGAGCTTGGCAGCGGGCTTTTTGCCGCGCGCGGGCGCGTCCACGCGAAACAGCGGCGGGCGCGCCACGTACACATGGCCTGCGTCGATGAGCTTGGGAAAGTGCCTGAAAAACAAGGTGAGCAGCAGCACCTGGATGTGCGAGCCGTCCACGTCGGCGTCTGAGAGGATGCAGATCTTGCCGTAGCGCAGGCCGCTCAAGTCCACCTCGTCCGTGGGGCCGTGCGGGTCTACGCCAATGGCCACGGAAATGTCGTGGATTTCGGTGTTCTTGAACAGCAAGTCGCGCTCCACCTCCCAGGTGTTGAGCACCTTGCCGCGCAGGGGCAGCACGGCCTGGGTTTCCTTGTCGCGGCCCATCTTGGCGCTGCCGCCGGCGCTGTCGCCTTCCACCAAAAAGACTTCGTTGCAGCTGAGGTCGCGGCTTTCGCAGTCGGTGAGCTTGCCGGGCAGCACGGCCACGCCGCTGCCTTTGCGTTTTTCCACCTTCTGGCCGGCGCGCTGGCGCGTTTGCGCGGCTTTGATGGCCAGCTCGGCCAGGCGCTTGCCGTAGTCCACATGCTGGTTGAGCCAGATTTCCAGTGCCGGGCGCACGTAGTTGCTGACCAGGCGCAGCGCGTCGCGGCTGTTCAGGCGCTCTTTGATCTGGCCCTGAAACTGCGGATCCAGCACCTTGGCCGACAGCACGTAGCTGGCGCGGGCAAACACGTCTTCGGGCATGAGCTTGACGCCCTTGGGCAGCAGCGCATGCAGCTCGATGAAGCTTTTGACGGCCTGAAACAGCCCGTCGCGCAAGCCGCTGTCGTGCGTGCCGCCTGCGGTGGTGGGGATGAGGTTGACGTAGCTTTCGCGCACGGGCGCGCCCTCTTCCGTAAAGGCCACGGCCCATTGCGCGCCCTCGCCTTCGGCAAAGCTGCCGTCGTCGCGGCCCGCGTAGCCCTGGCCTTCAAACAGGGGGATGACCGCGTCCGCGGGCAGCGTCTGCTCCAGGTAGTCGCGCAGGCCGCCCTTGTATTGCCAGCTGTGCTGCTCTTTCTTTTTCTCGTCAACCAGGGTGACGGTCACGCCGGGCATCAGCACCGCCTTGCTGCGCAGCAGGTGCAGCAGCTCGTTCATGGGCAGGGCGCTGCTTTCAAAGTACTTGGCGTCGGGCCACACGCGCACGGTGGTGCCTTGCTTGCGGTCGCCCTCGGCCTGCGGGCGCTGGCTCAGCGGCTCGGCCACGTCGCCGCCGGCAAAGGCCATGCGCGCCACCTGGCCTTCGCGGTGGCTGGTGACTTCCATGCGCTGGGCCAGGGCGTTGGTCACGCTCACACCCACGCCGTGCAAGCCACCAGAAAAGCTGTAGGCGCCGCCTGAGCCCTTGTCAAACTTGCCGCCCGCGTGCAGACGGGTGAACACCAGCTCCAGCACCGGGGCTTTTTCCTCCGGGTGCAGGCCAAAGGGAATGCCGCGCCCATCGTCTTCCACGCTGACGGACGCATCGGCATGCAAGGTCACGCGGATTTTCTTGCCAAAGCCGGCCAGCGCCTCGTCGGCGGCGTTGTCGATCACCTCCTGGATGATGTGCAGGGGGTTGTCGGTGCGGGTGTACATGCCCGGGCGCTGCTTGACGGGCTCCAGGCCTTTCAAGACCTTGATGGAGCCTTCGGCGTAAGCCGTGGAAGCGGTGGTGTCAGGTTTTGGCATAACTGCGCATTCTAGCCCTTGCGCAGCGAAAAGGCTGTATGCAAACACAGATTCCTTCACCCTGCCCTGCCTGCTGGTGTCCTCATCAGGCCAAAGGGCGAATGGCAAAAAATCATTGCTCCTATTTATATAGCTAAAAGAGCTTATATAACGCGCGCAAATGGCCTTTTTCTTATGACAATCTCATCATGCCCTGCCCCATGGGCCGGCGACCAGCCCGGTTTCGATAGCGGTGCGCGCCAGCAGTCGGCTGGCGGGGCTGCCAGGAGCGTGCTGGCGCAGATGCTGCAAGGCGTGCATGAGAGCCTGTGGCCACTGCTCTTGCAGCAGCCAGGCGCCCACGGCGTCGCTGACAGCGGCGGGCAGCAGCGGTTGCACGGCGTGCAGGGCCGCATATGCACACTGCGCAGCATCAAAGTCTGGTGCCGGAGCAAAGCGCGCCACAAAACCGGTGGCCGCCAGCGTTTCGATGAGATCACGCGCGGCCTGCGCGTGGGGCAGCGCCAGTACAGGCTGGCCGCCGCCGATGGCCGCGTGCAGTGCAGCCTGCGCCTGCGCGGGGGTGCAGGCAGTGTGCGCCACGATGGCTGACAGCGCGCGCGGCTTGTCGCGCACGCGGCGCAGGCGGAAGATTTCAATGGTGCGCATGGCCGGGCCCTTCGCCTCTTGCCATTGGCCTTGGGCGCAACCGCTCACACCACCACCGGCTCCGGCTCCAGCCGGATGCCAAAGCGCTCGTACACGCTGGTCTGGATGGCGCGCGCCAGGGTCATCACCTCACCGCCGGTCACCGGCTGCTCCGGCCCGCCCGCGTTGATGAGCACCAGCGCCTGCTTGTCGTACACCGCCGCATTGCCCACGCGCTTGCCCTTCCAGCCGCAGGCGTCAATCAGCCAGCCCGCAGCCAGCTTCACGCTGCCGTCGGGCATGGGGTAATGCACCAGCTTCGGGTCGCGGCCAATGATGTCCTGGCACTGCTCGGGCGTGACCGTGGGGTTTTTGAAAAAGCTGCCCGCGTTGCCAATGTGCGCCGGATCGGGCAGCTTGGCGCGGCGGATGGCGACGATCCAGTCAAACAGCTGCTGCGCCGTGGGCGTGCGCACGCCTTCTTCGGCCATCTTGCGCTCAATGTCCAGATAGCCCAGCTGCGGCTGCCAGGCCTTGGGCAAGGCCAGGCGCACGCGCAAGATCAGCGCGCGCCCGGCCAGGCCAAGCCCGCCGGGCTGCGCCGGGGTGTGCTTGAACACCGAGTCGCGGTAGCCAAAGCCGCACTGCGCCGCGTTCAGGGTAAACAGCTCGCCGCTGTGCAAGTCGATCGCGTCCAGCTCATGAAAGCGGTCTTGCAGCTCCAGCCCATACGCGCCAATGTTTTGCACCGGCGCCGCGCCCACAGTGCCGGGAATAAGCGCCAGGTTTTCCAGCCCGGGCAGGCGCTGCGCCATCGTCCAGGCCACCAAGTCATGCCAGCGCTCGCCCGCACCGGCTTCCACGATGGTGTGGCGCGCCGTTTCGCCCACCACCCGCATGCCGGGCACTTGCACTTTCAGCACGGTGGCCTTCACATCACCCGTGAGCACGATGTTGCTGCCCCCGCCCAGCACGAACAGCGGCTGCGCGGCCAGCTCGGCATGGGCCAGCACGGCGCGCACGTCGTCTGCGCTGTGCACGCGCACCAGTGCCGCCGCGCGTGCGGCAATGCCAAAGCTGTTGAGGGCTTGCAGAGAAACGTTGCGCTCGATGACCATGGGAGAATTCTCGCATTCGAGTCACACGTACACAGGAGCCTTTGCCATGCCCTCTTTCGACACCGTTTGCGACCCCGACATGGTGGAAGTGAAAAACGCCGTGGACAACGCGGCCAAGGAAATCGGCACCCGCTTTGACTTCAAGGGCACCAGCGCCGCCATCGAGCTGAAAGACAAGGACATCACCTTGCTGGGCGATGCCGATTTTCAGTTGCAGCAGGTCGAAGACATCCTGCGCAACAAGCTGACCAAGCGCAACGTGGACGTGCGCTTTCTGGACAAAGGCCCCGTGCAAAAAATTGGCGGCGACAAGGTCAAGCAAGTGGTGAAAGTGCGCAGCGGCATCGCCAGCGAAGACGCCAAGAAGATTCAAAAACTCATCAAAGACAGCAAGCTGAAAGTGCAAGCGGCCATACAGGGCGACAGCGTGCGCGTGACCGGCGCCAAGAAAGACGATTTGCAAGCTGCGATGGCCCTGCTGCGCAAAGACATGGCCGAGCTGCCGCTGTCGTTTGACAACTTCCGCGACTGAAAGTGCAGGGGTGAAAACCAGAAAATTGCTGCACTAAAAGTAGCAAAAAAACCTTGCTGATAAAGCGCGATTGGCCTTTTTTACTGGCAGCCCCCTGCCCTGTCCGCCCTGGCCTCATACCTGTGCAGGCGGCGGGTACTGCACGTGCAGCACCTCAATCTCCTGCACACCCGCCGGGGTGGGCAGTTGCAGCACGTCGCCCACGCGCGCGCGCAGCAGGGTGCGGGCAATGGGGCTGATCCAGCTCACCTCGCCGGCCTGGTTGTCGGCCTCGTCAATGCCTTTGATGGTGATGGTGCGCTCGGCCCCGGCTTCATCGGCGTAGGTGACGGTGGCACCAAAAAACACCTGGTCGCCGCCGTGGTGCGCGCTGGGGTCGGTCACTTCGGCGATCTCCAGCCGCTTGGTGAGAAAGCGGATGCGCCGGTCGATCTCGCGCAGGCGTTTTTTGCCGTACAGGTAGTCGCCGTTTTCGCTGCGGTCGCCGTTCTTGGCGGCCCAGTGCACGGCCTCTACCACCTTGGGGCGCTCATCGTCCATCAGGCCCAGCAACTCGGCCCGCAGGCGCGCGTAGCCCGCAGGGGTGATGTAGTTTTTGCCGCCCACGGGCAGCGGCGGCAGGGCAATGCCGTCGTCTTCGTCATCGCCATCGGTTTCGCGGGTAAAGGCTTTGCTCACACTGGCTGCCCTTTCGGTCAAGCGTGTCGGAAAAGAAGGGGAAAAAATCAGGCGCTGATTTTGCCCGCCCCGCGCTTGCCTTTGGCCTGCCTGGGCCTTGGCTACGCGGGCCTTAACCGCCCGGCCCTTCGGCCACGCCTGCGCAGCCTTCGGCCCCGTCGGCGCGCGGGCTCAGCCACACGGGCAGCATGTGCCAGGCCAGCAGGGCAAAGCCGGCTGCCCACAGCAGGCCCGACAGGGGCAGCAGCCACTGCGGCAGCAGCGCATAAGACAGCGCGCGCAGCATGGCAGCCAGGGCCACGCAGGCGGCGGCCAGCAGTACCCAGGGGCGGCCTTCTTTGCGCAGCCCGCTGTGGGTGTAGCCCGCAATCACCAGCACCAGCAAAATGGCCAGCCCAAAGGCGCCGGCGGTGAGCAGGTGCAGGCCCGCGCTGGCGGGCACGGCCAAGCCCAGGCCGGCCAGGCCCATCAGGCCGTAGCCTGCGGCCATGAAGACGTACACCGCATACAGCATGAGCGGCCAGCGCGTGAGCAGCGCGCGGCCCACGTGCCAGTCGTTCAGCAGGTTGAGCAGGGCCGCAGCGGCGGCCAGTGCCAGCCACCCGCTGGTGCTGGCGGGCCATTGCAGCACCTGGGCCACGGTGTGCAGGGCAATGCACAGCACCGCCAGGTTGCGCCGGGGCGGGCGGGCCAGGTAGTGCAGCGGCTGGCCTTCGTCGTCGCGCACGTTCAGCGCCTCCAAGCTGGCGTTGACGATGCTCATGGAAATGCGGCTCAAGGCCACCACGATGAGGGCCATGTACGCGCCCAGCACGCCGTGCAGCCAGGGCATGGCGTGCTGGCCGCGCCATGCCTGCACGTAAAAGCCCAGTGCGGCCAGCGCCCAGGCAAAGGCCAGGTGCCGCCGCTCGGGGGCGTGCCACAGGCGCGGCCACAGCAGGCGCAGCAGATCCGCCAGCAAGACCATGTGCAAGGCCCCAACCAGCAGCAGCCCAGGCGCCCACGCGCCGCTGGCGGCAAAGGCCAGGCGCGCGGCCAGCCAGCACGCGGCCAGCCGCCGCACGTGGCGGGCGGCAAAGACGGGGGTGCGGGTGAATTCGGGCACGGCCGTCAGCACAAAGCCTGCGGCGGCGGCCAGGCCCATGCCCAGCAGCAGCTCGTGCGCATGCCAGGCCAGCGCGCCGCCTGCGCCGCCGCCCAGTGCGGGCAGGGGCCAGCCCAGCGTCAAAAACAGCACCCAAGGCAGCATCAGCCCCAGGGCCGACAAAGCCGTGAGGGCAAAAAACGGGCGAAAGGCGCACAGCCATAGCGGGTGCGCCAAGGTCCAGATGGGTGGAAGGGGTGTGCTCAAGCGGGGGGCTGCCATTCGCTAACTTGCACCAGACGTGGGTCGTCCACATGATCAATCAGCATGGCCTTCACGCGCGCCTGCCAGAGCTGGGCAAAGCGCGCCAGCTCCTGCGCGCTGGCCTGGCCCGAAACGGCGCGCGGCATCAGCTCGCGCATTTCCTGCGGCCAAGGGGTAATGCTGGCGTCCAGCTTCACGCGCACGGCGCGGCCCGTGTCGCGGCGGCGCAAGGCCAGGTCGGCTTCAAGCGGGTGGTCGTAGCTCAACAGGTTCTTGCGGCTGAAGCGCCCCGCCGCGCCCATGCCGGGAAAGCCGGTTTCCGCCGCCGCGCCGGTCAGCAGCGTGGCAACGGAGGCGATGACGCCGGTCACGCCCTCCTCGCGCCCGTTGCTCATCAGCACTTCGATATTGCCGCGCTCGGGCATCTCGCTTGCGTAGAGCGCGCGCATGCCCTTGACGGTCATCAGATACGCGCCGGCCACCGTGGGGCAGGAGTGGCCGGCCAGGCGCACGGCGTCCACGTAGTGATAGTCCATTACGCCGCCTTCGGCAGCGCCCAGAAACTCGGCCAGCCTGTCGCGCACCCGCATGACCGGGGCCTGGTTGAAAAAGTCGGGAAAGCCTTTCATGGATTCATCCTCGCAGTTGTCTGTGCCGCCGCAGGCTTGCAGCGGCGCGCTCAAAGCCGCGGCCACGGAAACGCCCGCGCCGGACAGCAGCGCATGTTTGAGCCATTGGCGACGGGCTGCGGCAGCCTGAGTGTTTGGGGTGTTCAAGGCGGTCATGTGTTTGCTCCTTCAAGGCTGTAGAAAAACCGGGGTCAAACATCATGGGAAGTCGGTGGTGGTGGTGGTCAAAAGCAGCCCAAACTCAGCAGCCGTGGCGCGTCGCGGTCATCTCCGGGGCAACTGCCTGGCCTGCGGCCAGGGCATGCGCATCTGACACACCAGGCACCTCTGGCGCATCGCCGCTTGCCAGCGCCGGCAGACCAAAGGCCGCGCGCACGGGCGCTTGCGCCAGCAAGGCAGCAGTCTGGCGCAGTACCCAGGTGTCGCTGCGCTGATCGGGCGGCTGGGCCACATCCAGCCGCCAGACGATGCGCCCGGGCTGCGCGGCCATGACCAGCACGGTGTCGGCCAGCGTCACGGCTTCGGCCACGTCGTGGGTAATCATCAGCACGGCCAGGCTGCGCTGCACGCGCTGGGTTTGCAGCAGGCGGTGCATGTGGGCTTTCAGGCCAATGTCCAGCGCGGCAAAGGGTTCGTCCAGCAGCAGCGCGTCGGGCCATTGCACCAGGGCGCGGGCCAGGGCGGCGCGGCTTTGCATGCCGCCTGAAAGCTGCTGCGGGTACTGCCGCAGCGCCAGCGCGTCCAGCCCCAGCGCGGCGGCCTGGGCGCGGGCCTGCTGCCGGCGCTGGGCCAGCGGCACGCGGCGCGCTTTCAGGCCCAGGGCAATGTTGTCCAGCGTGTTCAGCCAGGGCAGCAGCAGGGCTTGCTGAAACATGACCGCCGTGCGCGCAAAGCCGTTGTGCAGGCGGCCCGACTGCACGGCCAGCAAGCCGGCGCACAGGCGCAGCAGCGTGGTTTTGCCGCAGCCTGAGGGGCCCACCAGCGCCACGCATTGGCCGGGGCGCACGCTCAGGTCGATGGGCGCCAGCACCTGGCGGGCGCCAAAGCGGTGTTCCAAAGCGGTGGCTTGCAGCATGGGGGCTCTTTTATTCAGTCCTGGCGTCAATCCTGGCGGCGCCAGCGTTCCAGCTCGCGCTTGATGGGCTCCAGCACGGCGTATTCCATCAGCAGCAGCAGGCCCACCACCAGACCAATCCACACCAGCGAAGTGGCCATGTCCAGCTGCGAGCGGCTGGCGGCCAGGGCCGCGCCCACGCCGTCGCTGCTGGCCAGCAGCTCGGCCATGACCACCACGCGCCAGGCGCTGCCCAGCGCCACCGTCCAGGCCGGAAACAGATACGACAGGATGTGCGGCAGGTTCACGTCGGTCAGCCGCATCCACCACGGCAGGCCCAGGCTGCGCGCCAGCTCGCGCCAGCGCCCATCCAGCGTGCGCGCGCCCTGCATGCCCGCCACCAGCACCACCGGAAAACAGGCCACGAACACGGTAAACAGCGGCGTGCCATCGCCCGTGCCAAACCACAGCATGGCCATGACCAGCCAGGCAATGGGCGGCGTGCCCATGAGCACCGTGACCCAGGGCCGCGCCATCATGGACGCCGTGAGCGAGCTGCCCAGCAGCACCCCCGCCACGCTGCCCAGCAACAGCGCCAGCCCCAGCCCGGCAAACGCCCGCCGCGCGGTAATGCCCAGCTGGCGCAGCCAGTCACCGCCCTGCCCTGCGCCTTGCAGCAGCGCCTGCGCGGCCTGCGCCGTCTCGTGCGGGGTGGGCAGCACCAGCGGGCCAAAGTGGCGCGCCAGCGCGTCCCACGCCGCCATCAGCAGCAGCAGGCTGGCCACGGCGCCCCAGCCGCTCCAGAAATACGCGGGCAGCCGGGCCAGCCACAAGGCAAGTAGTCGCATGACAGAGGTTTACTATTATTTTGATAGCTGTTGCCACGCTCTGGGTGCGCGCAAATGCCGTTTTTCATATCAAAAACCAGGGGAGTGTTCACACCCCGCCATAAAACCCCTCCGCCGGCAGCTTGCCGCCAATCAGGCCGGGCTGGCTGGCGCGCAGTTGCTCAAAGAAAAACTCCAGCTCGGCCCGCGCCTGCTGTGCCGGCACCACCTGGCCCGGCACGGCGCGGATGGCAGCGGCCACGCCTTCGGGGGTGAGCATGGGCAGGCGCTTGGCCACGGCCTGGCCGCAGGCATCGGGCTGGGTATTGCACCACTGCTGCGCTTGTGCATAGGCCTGTGCAAAGCGCGCCTGCAAAGCCGCGTTGCCCAGGTGCTTGCCCATGGCCACCATGCCCGCCTGCGGAATGCGGGGCGCGCGGGCAAAGGCTTGGCCCCATGCCTGCTGCACATCCACGCTGCGGTGCAGGGCCGGCGCAATCACACTGGCGGGCAGGCTGCGCGATTTGAGCAGGCCGACCGACACCGCCGGCTCGGCCAGCAAGGCGTGGTCGGCGCGGCGGGTCAGCAGCAGCTGCATGGCCTCCAGCGGCGTGGCCGTGTAGCGCAAGGTGATGGCGTCTGCCCCCTCGCCAATGGGCACCCCCAGCTTGGCCGCCACGGTGCGCAGCACGATGTCGGGCATGTCGCCCCGAAAAGGCATGACCAGTTCTTTGCCTTTCAGATCGGCCAGGGTTTTGATGGCCGGATCGCGCGACACCACAAACAGCAAGCCCCAGATGCTGATGTTGAGCAATTGCAGCGCCACCCCCCGGTTGAACAAATTGGCCGCCACGTTGCTGGGCATGGCCATGAAGTCGGCCTTGCCCTCCACCGCCATGGCGCGCAGCTGGTCGGGGTCTTTCCAGGGCAAAAACTCCACCTGCTCGGCCACATCGGCCAGCAGGCCCGCATCCACGATGCGGATGAGCGCATTGCTGACTGAGGCGCTGGGGCCGGCCAGCAGCAGCTTGGGGATTTTGGCGATAGCCTGCGCGGGCGCCGAAGCCGCCGCTGGGGCGGCCACTGCGGTAGGCGTTGAGGAAGGGGCCTGCGCGCGCAGCCAGGGCGAAACCGCAGCGGCGCTGCCCAGCAGGGTGGTTTTCAGCACAGTGCGGCGGGTGGTGGTGTGCTTCATTCAAAAACTCGCGTTCCAGGCAAGGCTCAGGCTGCGGCCCGGCGCCATGATTTCATAACCGGGCAGGCCCACGGCCAGGTGGTCGTGGTAGCGACGGTTGGTCAGGTTCTTCACGGCCAGGCGCAGGCTGTGGCCCGCGCGGTAGCGCCAGGTGGCGCCCACGTCCACCACGGTGTAGCCCGGGGTGGCGTCTTCGGTGCCGCGCGAAAACACCGTGGCCACGCGGTCTTGCCGCGCCACGATGCGCGCTTGCGCATCCAGCGTCCAGGCGGGCGTCACGCGGCCTTCCCAGCCCAGCGTCAGGCTGTCGGCGGGCACTTGGTACAGCGGCTCGTTCAAGTCGTTGTTGGTGCTGCGAATGCGCGTGTAGGCGGCCGACAGCCAGTGCCCACGCCAGGCCTGCCAGCGCCCGCCTGCCTCAAAACCCTTGAGCGTGACGCTGCCCAAGTTGACCATCTGCCGGCAAATGGCGGCATTGGCCGCGCCGCAGGCGGCCACGGCGCTGGCGCCACTGAGCGACTGGCCGGTGATGTAGTGGCTGATGCGGTTGCGGAAAAAGGCCAGCGAATAGTCCACATCCACCGTGCTGCCTTTGATGCCCAGCTCGAACTGCGTGGCTTTTTCAGGCGCGATCTGCGGGCTGCCCGCGTAGTAAGCGCCGTCGTTGCGCAGGCCGGACTGGTAGCGCTCGCGCATGTCGGCCGCGCGGAAACCGCGCGAGAGGTTGACATAAGGGCGCAGCCAGGGCGCGGCTTCGTACATCACGCCCAGGCTGCCCGAGGTGGCGCCATCGCTGCGGTCCAGCCCGGTGGTGACGCTGCCGTTGTTCATGGCCTTGGCGCTGCCGCGCACGCGGTCGTGCCGCAAACCGGCCAGCACGCGCCACTGGCCCAGCTGCATGTCGTCTTGCACAAACACGCCCACGGCGCGCAGCCTGCCGTCTTGGAACGGGTTGTTGGCCGTCCATTGCGTAAAGGCAGGTGGCGCGGCCTGGGCAGCATCGGGGCTGGCGCCCATTTGCCAAGCGTTCAGCCCGAACGACAGCACATGCTGCGGGTGCGCCAGCCATTCGGCCTTGGCATCCAGGCCGTTGGTGGAAAAGCGCACGTCGTTGGTCACGATGTCGCGCCCCAGCCCATTGGCAAAGCCGTTGATGGTGCGGTGCATTTGCTGGCGGTACACGCGCACATCCAGCCCCAGCGGCTGGCTGGCGCTGCGCGCTCGGCTGTAGCCAGCCTCAAACAGCGTGCGCTCTTGCCGGGGCGAATGCGTGGTCACGCTGCCCACAGCGGGCAGGCGGTGCGGCTGCGTGGCGCCGGGGTACCACACGTCATCGTCGCGCTGCTGCTGCACCGACAGGCGCAGCTGCTGGCTGGCGTCGATGCGGTAGCGGTACTGCCCGATCAGCGCGCGCGAGTCATAGCCCGTGCGCGGCACTTGGCCGTCGGGCGAGCGGTAGTCGTTGTCGTGGCGCAGCGCCGCGCCCAGCATCAGCGCATGATCGCCGCCGCTGGCGTTCATCACCGCCACACCGTTGGTGCCACGGCTGGCGCTGTCAAAGCCCAGCCCGGTGCGCCAGTGCACGCCGGGGTCAAAACGCGCCTGCGGCAGCCGCACGTTGATGGCCCCACCCAAGGCGCCCGTGCCGTACAGCACCGAAGCCGGGCCTTTGACCACCTCCACCTGCTCGGCCAGCCCCAGCGAGGCAAACGACGCCACCGCCCCCACCGGCTGGGCAGCGTTCAGCCGCACGCCATCGACCATCAGCACCACGCTTTCGCGCTGCAAGCCGCGAATCACAGGATTGACCCCCTGCGCGCTGTCACCTGATGCGGCCAGGCCTGGCTCGCCCCGCAGCGCCTGGCCCACATTGGGCGCCTGTTTGCGCGCCAAATCCTCCTGCGTGAGCACGGTGGTGGACACAGGCGTGTCGGCCATGACGGCCTCATACCCTTTGGCGGTGACCGGCACAGGCGGCAGCGTCATGACCGGCTCTTCCTGCACCATGGCGGGCGCTGCCGCACCTTGCGCCCAAGCCATTTTCATGGGGCATGTCATACACAGCACCCATGCAGCCATCGCTATCGGGGTCAGCCTGGACATTTGAGAGCACCTCCTGTTTGAACAGCCTGAAGCCACCACACCTGCCCTGGCCTGCACGCATGGTGAAGATGAAGCACCTCAGATCGTAACAAGAGTAATTCTCATTTGCCTTAAACTGGATCAAGACTGCTCCCCTGCGGATGCAGGCATGGCCTCTCATCACAGGTTTAGGGGTAGGTTCTTTCCACCGGCTGGCCAGGACACGGCTGGCCGCGTGCTGGCCCTGGCAATGACTTCAAAGCCTACGTCCAGGGTTGCGGCCACCTTTTCACCGTTCATGCGGGCGATCAATGCCTGCGCGCCCAGGTAGCCGATGCGGCCGCCATCCACTTTCACCGTGGACAGTGCGGGCACTGCATCTGCTGCAAGCGCCTGATCGCCAAATCCCAACACGCCCAGCTGCTGCGGCACCTGCAAGCCCAGTGCATGGGCCTGCGCCAGCACGCCTTGCGCCAGCGCGTCAGAGCTGCAAAAGACGGCATCTGCATCGGGCGCCCTGGTACGCAGGGCATCCAGTGCCTCCCTGCCCCGGCCGGCCTGCGGGCTCTTTTCGGAAAAGACAATTTGCACAGGCTGGGCCGCACCCGCTTCAGCCGCCGCGCGCGCAAAACCTTGCGCTCTGCGGCTGGCCCGGCTGTCGTCTGAGCGCAAGATGGCTGGACGCTGGTAGCCACAAGCTGCCAAATACCGGAAAGCCGCCCTGCCAGCATCTTCCTGGGAAAAACCAATGGCCACGTCCAGTGGATAAGGCGAGTAATCCCAAAGCTCCACCACGGGGATGTCGCTGTTGAGCAGCAGGCGCCGCGCACGCGCCGTGTGCTCGGTGCCTGTGAGCACGACACCATCTGGCCTTCTGCTCAACATGGCAGCCAGCCAGGTTTCCTCGTGCTCAGGGTCATAGCTCGACACGCCAAGTGTCGTTTCGTAGCGCTGCGCCGCCAGACCGGAAATGAGTGCCGCCAGCATGTCGGAAAACAGCGAATGCGCCAGAGAAGGCACGATGGCTGCGACCAGCCGGGTCCGCCGGGAGGTCAAGCCGCCCGCCAGCGAATTGGGCACATAGCCTGATTGCTCTACCGCCTGAGCCACGCGCTCGCGTGTGGCCTGGGCCACCAGCTCAGGGCGATGCAAGGCCCGCGAGGCCGTGATGGGTGACACGCCAGCCAGGCGGGCCAAGTCTTTGAGTGTTGGGGCTGTGGCGCCGCCGGGGCTTCGGCGTGACATGGTCGGGCTCCTGAAATGATTGCGCTGTCATGATAGCGATGATCGGCATCATTCGCGCCATGTTCTACCTAAGTGAACGTACGGATGGTGGCCCGTATGTCAACAGTAAATGATTGCGCAATCATTTCAAGGAGACATGCCGTATGACCGATCGACGCCACTTTCTGGGCAGTGTCTTTGCCGCAGCCATGGCCCCTGCGGTGGTTCTGGCCCAAGAAAGCTATCCCAGCAAGCCCATCACTCTGGTGGTGCCTTTTCCGCCAGGCGGGCAAACGGATGTCATGGGGCGCCTGATTGGCGAGCGCCTGTCCCAGCGCCTGGGGCAACCAGTGATCGTGGAAAACAAGCCGGGTGTCAACGGCTCGCTGGCTTCCGATGCCGTTTCGCGCGCACGGCCAGATGGCTACACCCTGGTCATCGGCGGTCCAGGCACCCACGCCATCAACCAGCTCGTTAATCCCAATGTCAAATACGACGCCCGCAAGGATTTCACCCACATTGCCATGCTCAGCCGCGTTCCCATGCTGCTGCTGGCGTCGCCCAAGTTGAGGGCGGCCTCTGTTGCCGACATTGTTGCCGCGTCCAAGGAAAAGCCCGGCTCCATCAACATGGCCTTGACTGGCATTGGCTCATCCAGCCACATGACCACCGAGCTGTTCAAGCAGGCAGCGGGCATCAGCTTCAACGAAGTGCCCTACAAGGGCGATATGCCTGCCATGACAGACGTGGCAGGCGGTCAGGCCGACTTGCTGTTCGTACCCGCCACATCCTCTATTGCCTTCGTGCAAGGTGGCAGGCTGCGCGCCTTGGCTGTGACGGGGGAAGACCGCTTGCCGTCGCTACCCAGCGTGCCCACCATGGCGCAAGCCGGGCAGCCGCGAGTGCTCAACTATTCCTGGGCCAGTCTGGCCGGCCCACCCGGCATGCCGGCAGCCATTGTGCAAAAGCTCAATCAGGCGTGCCAGGCCATCCTGGCAGAGACCGAGGTACAGGCCCGCCTTGCCTCCATGAGCAATGAAACCACGCCCGGCTCCCCCGATCAGGCTGCGCGCTTCATCGCCTCTGAAATCACCCGTTGGTCAGAAGTCGTCAAACATGGTGGCATCCAGATCAAATGAGCGTGTTGCCCTTCAACCACTTCAAGCACGCACTGGCTGCCGGCCAACGGCAGATTGGTGTCTGGTCAACGATTCCCTCGCCCTTTGTCAGTGAGCTGATCGGCGGCGCTGGCTATGACTGGGTGCTACTGGACACAGAGCACACACCAACCGATGTGCCCCTGATGCTGCAGCAATTACAGGCGGTAGCGGCGGCACAGCCGGCGCATCCTGGTCGAGCCACCCATGCGGTGGTACGGCCAGCATGGAATGACCCGGTGCTCATCAAACGCTACCTGGACATCGGCGCCCAGACGCTGCTTCTGCCATTCGTTCAGAACGCGCAGGAAGCACAGGCGGCCGTAGATGCCATTCGCTACGCGCCGCATGGCATCCGGGGCATGGGTGGTTCTACCCGGGCTTCCAACTTCGGGCGTATTTCGGACTACGTGGCCCGCGCTGCTGAGCAACTGTGTCTGCTTGTGCAGGTGGAAACCGCAGAAGCATTGGCTGAGATCGAGTCCATCGCAGCTGTCGATGGCATTGACGGTATCTTCATTGGTCCGGCAGACCTGTCTGCCAGCCTGGGCTACCCCGGTCAGGCGCGCCATCCCGCCGTCAGCAAGCAGATCGACCAGGCCATTGTCCGCATCCGCGCATGCGGCAAAGCACCGGGCATCCTGATGGTGGATGAGCCGCGCGCACGCGAGTGCATGGCATTGGGCGCCCAGTTCGTGGCCGTGGCCCTGGACACGGTTTTGCTGCGTGATCGCCTGGACGCGGTTGCCACGCGGTTTGACGAGCAAGCCGCCGCCAGTGCGCCGGAAGCCAGCAGCTATTAAAGGAGCTTCACATGTCTCTTGACACTCCTTCGTGGCTGGCCGAGGCGCATGCACTGATCGGGCGGGCCAACGTTCTGTCCACCCATCAAGGCGACGATCTGTCAGCCTACACCCGGGACTGGCGCAACAAGTTCAACACAACGGCACTGGCTGTGCTGAGACCCGGCAGCACCGAAGAGGTACAGCACATCGTGCGCTTTGCCGCACGCACGGGCGTAGCGGTGGTGCCGCAGGGGGGCAATACCGGCATGTGCGGTGCATCCGTACCCACCGACAGCGGCCCGCAAGCGATCTTGCAGCTTGGCCGGCTCAACCGAATTCTGGACATCGACCTCGACAGCAACACCGCCACCGTGCAAGCAGGCTGCATCCTGCAAAGCCTGCAGGAGCAAGCTGCGGCCTGCGGGCGGCTGTTTCCCCTGTCATTGGGGGCCGAAGGCTCGTGCCAGATTGGCGGCAACATCGCCACCAACGCCGGTGGCGTGCAAGTGCTGCGCTACGGCAACATGCGCGACTTGGTGCTGGGTCTTGAAGTGGTGCTTCCAGATGGTTCGCGGCTGGACCTGCTGCGCGGGCTGCGCAAAGACAACACCGGCTATGACCTCAAGCAGCTGTTCATTGGCGCCGAAGGCACGCTTGGCATCATCACGGCCGCCACCGTCAAACTGTTTCCAGCCCCCGGCGCCAAGGCCGTTGCGCTGGCGGGCCTGTCTTCCATTGCGCAAGCCATTGCGCTTTTGAGTGCGATGCGGGCGCAACTGGGAGACCGGTTCACAGCGTTCGAGCTCATCTCCCAAGACGCCGTTGAACTCGTGCGCCAGTATTTTCCCGGCACCCCCTCATTCCTGGCAGAACAACACGCCTGGTACGTGCTGATGGAAGCAGCCGATGGCAGCAGCGATGAAATGCTGCAAAGCGCCATGCAAACAGCCTTGATGACATGCCTGGAAAGCGGCTGCCTGCAAGACGTGGTGCTGGCCAGCCACTTGGCGCAGGCACAGGCTTTGTGGATGCTGCGTGAAAACGTTACGCATGCGCAGCAAATGGACGGCGGCAACATCAAGCACGACATTTCCCTGCCCATTTCGCGCATACCCGAATTCGTCAGCCAAATGCTGCCACGGCTGCAAGAGGCATTTCCTGGCGCGCGCCCCATCGTCTATGGGCACCTGGGCGATGGCAACTTGCACTTCAACGTCAGTGCTCCCGTGGGCATCACGCCAGCCGCATGGCAAGACCAGGCCATCCGCCTGCATCCACTGATTCACGACGCGGTTGCCCAGATGCGCGGCAGCATCAGTGCAGAGCATGGCATTGGCCAGCTCAAGCGAGCAGAAATGGCGCTTTACAAGACCCCCATCGAGCTGGATGTGATGCGCCGCATCAAGCACGCGCTGGATCCGTTGGGCCTGATGAATCCAGGCAAGGTGCTTTGAACCGTTGGGCGCTTCTCTTCCAAAGCCTTTTTCATGAAACGCACATACGACACTTTGCGCAGCGCACGCTGGTTTGCGCCAGACGACTTCCGATCCTTCGGCCATCGCTCCCGTGTTTTGCAAATGGGCTATGCCCATGAGGACTGGAAAGGCAAGCCTGTCATCGCCATCATCAATACCTGGAGCGATGCCAACCAGTGCCATGCGCATTTCAAGCAGCGCGTGGACGATGTGAAGCGGGGCATCTTCCAGGCTGGCGGTTTTGCGTTGGAGTTGCCAGCCATTTCCCTGTCCGAAAGCATGGTCAAGCCCACCACCATGCTTTACCGCAACTTTCTGGCCATGGAGACAGAAGAGCTGCTTCGCAGCCATCCTGTGGACGGTGCCGTGCTGATGGGTGGCTGCGACAAGACCACCCCTGGTCTGATCATGGGGGCGCTGTCCATGGGGCTGCCGTTCATCTACCTGCCCGCAGGCCCCATGCTGCGCGGCCACTGGAAAGGCAAGGTGCTGGGATCGGGGTCCGATGCCTTCAAGTACTGGGACGAACGCCGGGCCGGGCGCCTGGACGAGCGGTCCTGGAGCGAGATGGAAGCCGGCATTGCCCGCAGCCACGGCACATGCATGACCATGGGCACCGCAGCCACCATGATGGGCATTGCCGAAGCCGTGGGGTTAACGCTGCCGGGCGCCTCATGCATTCCGGCTGCCGATGCCGGACATATCCGGATGAGTGCTGCCTGCGGCCGCCGCATCGTTGAGATGGTGTGGGACGACCTCACGCCCAGCCGGATCCTGACACGCGCAAGCTTTGAAAATGGCATTGCCTGCGCCATGGCCATGGGGTGTTCGACCAACGCCATCATTCACTTGATTGCCATGTCCCGCCGTGCAGGCCACCCTATCAGCCTGGAGGACTTCGACGTCTTCAGCCGCCGTGTGCCCGTCGTCGCCAACATCCGTCCCAGTGGCGATACGTATTTGATGGAAGACTTCTTCTACGCCGGAGGGCTGCGCGCCATGCTCGAACGTATCCGCGTTCACTTGCACACCGAGGCGCTCACCGTCAACGGCAAGACCCTGGGCGAAAACATTGCTGGCAGCGAAGTCTTTCATGACGATGTGATTCGTCCGCTGGACAAGCCCATCTACGCAGAAGGTGCGCTGGCTGTGCTCAAAGGCAATCTGGCGCCCGATGGCGTGGTCATCAAGCCCAGCGCCTGCGCGCCGCATCTGCTGCGCCACACGGGCCGGGCGCTGGTGTTTGATGATTACCCCAGCCTGAAAAAAGCCGTGGAGGATCCTGATTGGGATGTCACGGGCGACGACATCCTGGTGCTTCGCAATGCCGGCCCCCTGGGCGCGGGCATGCCTGAATGGGGCATGCTGCCCATTCCCACCAAGCTGCTCAAGCAAGGCATTAGCGACATGCTGCGCCTGTCGGATGCGCGCATGAGCGGCACCAGCTACGGCGGATGCCTGTTGCACTGCGCCCCTGAGGCTGCTGCCGGGGGGCCGCTGGCGTTGGTGCAAACAGGTGATCGCATCACGGTCGATGTGCCTGCCCGCCGCATCCACCTGGAAATATCCGACGAAGAAATGGCCACGCGCCGCGCCGCCTGGACACCGCCGCCGCAGCGCTACGAACGCGGTTACGGCTGGATATTTGGCCGTCACATCAAGCAGGCCAACGAAGGCTGCGACTTCGATTTCCTTGAAACCACGTTCGGACAGCCTGTGCCCGAGCCCGA
Organism: Pseudomonadota bacterium; assembly: GCA_030535425.1. Taxonomy (GTDB): domain Bacteria; phylum Pseudomonadota; class Gammaproteobacteria; order Burkholderiales; family Burkholderiaceae_C; genus Ottowia. Next base: position 37,158 of record JAUNHQ010000021.1, read on the forward strand.
CATCTTTTAAAGCGCCTGTCCGCACCATGACACCCCATACCCGAGCCGCGTTGAAAAAAGTCAGCACCGCCACGCTATGCACCGCGCTGTTCAAGCGCGGCTTGCGTCACCAATTCATTCAGGACGTGCATCCGCTCAATCCTGGCCTGCCCAACATGGTGGGTGAAGCCTTCACGCTGCGCTACATGCCCGCGCGTGAGGATCGCAACACCATCGAAGTGTTTCAAAACCGCGACCACCCGCAGCGCCAGGCCGTAGAGCAATGCCCGCCTGGCGCCGTCTTGGTCATTGACAGCCGCAAGGATGCGCGCGCCGCCTCGGCGGGAGGCATCTTGCTGGCGCGGCTGATGCAGCGCGGCGTCGCCGGCGTGGTGACTGACGGGGGCTTTCGCGACAGCCCCGAGATCGCCGCATACGCCATGCCGGCTTATCACCGCCGCCCCAGCGCCCCAACCAACCTGACGCTGCACGAGGCCATTGAGATCAACGGCCCCATCGGCTGCGGCGATGCGCCGGTATTTCCTGGCGACGTGGTGGTCGGTGATGCGGAGGGCGTGGTCGTTATCCCCGCGCACCTGGCCGATGAAGTTGCCGCAGAAGCCAGCGAAATGACGGTGTTTGAGGACTTCGTTCAGCAGCAGGTGATGCAGGGCCGCTCCATCCTGGGGCTTTATCCGCCAACCGATGCGCAAAGCCGCGCCGATTTTCTGGCTTGGCGTCAGTCCCAGGGGCGTTGAAGGCCGCTGCCGCCGCACGCCCCCCCATCACCTACCCGCTGCTTCAGCCGCTGCCCAGCAGCGCGCGCATGCCAGCTTCGTCCAGCACGGGCACGCCCAGGGCCTGGGCTTTTTCCAGCTTGCTGCCGGCTTCGGCCCCGGCCACCAGGTAGCTGGTTTTTTTGCTGACGCTGCCGGCCACCTTGGCGCCAGCGGCTTCCAGCAGCTCTTTGGCTTCGTCACGGCTCAAGCTGGGCAAGGTGCCGGTGATGACGATGGTTTTGCCGGTCAGCGGCAGCAGGGCGTGGGCCACGGGCTCGCCCTCGGGCCAGCTCAGGCCCACGGCGCGCAGTTGAGCCACCACTTCGCGGTTGTGCGGCTGGGCAAAAAAGGTGTGGATGCTTTCGGCCACGACGGGGCCCACGTCGGGCACTTGCAGCAGGTGGTCCACGCTGGCGTCCATCACCGCGTCCAGCTTGCCGAAGTGGCGCGCCAAGTCTTTGGCCGTGGTTTCGCCCACGTGGCGGATGCCCAGCGCGTAGAGAAAGCGCGCCAGCGTGGTTTGCTTGGAGGCTTGCAGCGCATCGAGCAGGTTTTGCGCGGATTTGTCGGCCATGCGATCCAGCGCGGCCAGGGCGACAAAGCCCATGCGGTACAGGTCGGGCAGGGTTTTGACCACGTTGCCATCGACGAGTTGCTCCACCAGTTTGTCGCCCAGGCCTTCGATGTCCATGGCGCGGCGGCTGGCAAAGTGCAGCAGGGCCTGCTTGCGCTGGGCGGGGCAGAACAGGCCGCCGGTGCAGCGGTGGTCGGCCTCGCCTTCTTCGCGCACCACGTCGCTGCCGCACACGGGGCAGTGGGCGGGCATGGTGAATTCGGGCGCGCCGTGCGCACGCTTGTCGGGCAGCGCGGCCACCACTTCCGGAATCACGTCGCCCGCGCGGCGCACGATGACGGTGTCGCCCACGCGCACGTCTTTGCGGCGCGCTTCCAGCTCGTTGTGCAGCGTAGCGTTGGTGACGGTGACGCCGCCCACAAACACGGGCGCGAGCTTGGCCACGGGGGTGAGCTTGCCGGTGCGGCCCACTTGCACGTCGATGGCTTGCACGGTGGTGAGCTGCTCTTGCGCCGGGTATTTGTGGGCCACGGCCCAGCGCGGCTCGCGGGTGACAAAGCCCAGTTGCTGCTGCAGGGCCAGGCTGTCCACTTTGTAGACCACGCCGTCGATGTCAAAAGGCAGGCTGTCGCGCTGGGCGGCCACGTCGGCGTGGTAGGCGATCAGCGCGGCCGCGCCCTGGGCCTGGCGCACCAGGGCGGAGACGGGCAGGCCCCAGTCCTTGAGCGCCTGCATCACCTGCCAATGGCTGTCAAAGGCTGGCCCACCCTCGGCGGCGGGGGTGAGCTCGCCCAGGCCGTAGGCAAAAAAGCTCAAAGGCCGCGCGGCGGCAATGGCCGGGTCCAGCTGGCGCACGGCGCCAGCAGCGGCGTTGCGGGGGTTGACGAAGGTTTTGGCGGCCTTGTCGCCTGCGGCCATTTTCTGGCGCTGGCGTTCGTTCAGGGCTTCAAAGTCGTCGCGGCGCATGTAGACCTCGCCGCGCACTTCCAGCACGGGCGGGGCGGGGCGCGCGCTGGCTTGCAGCTGCAAAGGCACCTGGCCAATGGTGCGGATGTTTTGCGTCACGTCTTCGCCCGTTTCGCCGTCGCCGCGCGTGGCCGCCTGCACCAGCGTGCCATGTTCATAGCGCAGGCTGATGGCCAGGCCGTCGAACTTGGGTTCGGCCACGTAGGCGATGGGCGGCGCGTCTTCGGGGTATTTCAGCTCGCGCCGCACGCGCGTGTCAAAGCTTTGCGCGCCAGCGGCGGTGGTGTCGGTTTCGGTGCGGATGCTGAGCATGGGCACGCGGTGGCGCACGGTGGCAAAGCCGTCAAGCACGGCCCCGCCCACGCGCTGGGTGGGCGAATCGGGGGTGCGCAGCTCGGGGTGCGCAGCTTCCAGCGCCTGCAACTGGCGAAACAGGCGGTCGTACTCGGCGTCGGGGATTTCGGGCGCGTCCAGCGTGTAGTACTGGTGGGCAGCGCGGTTGAGTTGCTGGCGCAAGGCGGCGGCCTGCTGGGCAAAAGAGGCTTGAGTGGGCATGGCGGCTGGCGCTGGAAACGGGCTGCAGGATGCGCCGCTGCACCGGTCATGGCAACCGGTGATGGGCAAAAGGCACACCCAGCAGGCAAAAACTATGAAATCAATAGCTGAAAAGCCATGCCAATCAAGCGCAAATGGCCTTTTTTATATACACCTTGTCTTTTAGCTGAACAAGCGCCGCGCCTGCGGTGAGCCGGCGGCCAAATCGTGCGACTCCAGCGTGTCGTACAGGCGCTCCAGATCCACGCCGATGGTGTCGATCATCTCGGGCTTGAGGGGCTGGCCCACGTCGTCGGTGATGACGCCGCCCATGGCGTTGGCCAGGGCAAAGGCGGTGTCGCGCAGGCGGGCAAAGGGCTGCTCGGCGCGCTGCACCTGGGGCACGTCAAGGTTGAGCGTGACTTCGGTCAGCGCGCTGTGGGCGGGGTCGTCGGCCAGGGCGGCCTGGGCATCAAAGCTCAAATCCAGCACGGGGGGCAGGCCCGCCTCTTGCGCGGGCAGCACCATGCGGCCAGGAATGACACCGGCCACAAAGCCCAGGCGCGCGGCCTGCTGGTGGACAAAGCCTGGGCTCCAGGCGGTGCCGCGCGCGCGCAAGGTAAGGCCCAGTTGCGCGTCGTGCTGGCTGGCGAACTGGTCCAGCTCGCGCGCGCGGGCCACTTCGTGCAGCATGTCGGGAAACTCGGGGGCACCGCCAATGGCGTCGGCAAAGGCCTGGGCTTTGCCCACGAATTCGGAAAACTCGATTTCGTTCAGCGCGCCGGTGCGGTTGGCCAGTTGCACGCCAGCTTGCAAGGCGCCGTAGCGCTGGCCGGCCAGGGGAAATTCCCACGCCTGCGTGGCTTCGTTGCGCCCTTCCACGGCAAAGGGTTTGCTGCCCACGCGGCGGGTGGCGGGCAGCGCGGCCAGCACGGCATCGCCCGAGACGATGCGGCCATCCAGCGCAATGGGGGCGATGACGTCGATCAGCGCATCCAGCCCCGGGCGTTTGTCGGGCAGGGGCAGCATGGCCAGGCTGGTGGTGCTGGCAAAGTCCTCGGGCGGCTCTTCGGGCGGCTGCTCGATGTGATGGGCCTGGGGCGGCTGCGCTGCGGGCGGGGTGCCGGGGGCGGCGCCTGCGTCCAGCACGGGCTCGCGCCGCTCGGGCATGGCGGCGCTGGGGGGGCCGCTGAATGCGGGCTCGGTGCGCTCGCGCGGGGCCAGGGGCGCAGGCTGGGTATCGGGCTGGGCCTGGCGGGGTTCGTGGCGGCGCGCGTTCCAGGTGTTGTAGGCAATGACACCGGCCAGCACCAGCCCGCCCGCCACGGCCAGACCGACTTGCAAAGAACTCATACGGTTTCCTTCAGGATGCGGGGGGCAAAGAGGTGATGAGAAATAAGGGATGACGGCATGACCCCAGACCGCCTGGAGGCGGGCTGGATGAAGCATGAGCCATGATGAAAAAGACCGTTTGCGCGCTTTTGGTGCGCGGCAGCAGCTATGATTTTTGCAGTTTCAAGAGATGGCAGAGCCAAGCTGTCCCCAGCCAAGGAGGCAAGCATTTGGACGCGATGGGGCATGCCAGCGCCGTGTGCCCTCACCCCTGCCCTCTCCCAGAGGGAGAGGGAGCCAAGCCAAGGGCCGCGGGGCAGGCGTGGCAGGCGGGGGGGGT
>JAUNHQ010000105.1 GCA_030535425.1 Pseudomonadota bacterium
CGGGAACGCCGTGGCCGGGGTCCCCCCGGCCACCAGCGTTGTCCCCCTGGGGGGAAGGCGGCCGCAGGCCGACTCAGGGGGGGTCAATTCAATTTCGGATTCAACGCATCCCGCAGCCAGTCGCCCAGCAGGTTCACACTCAGCGCAATCAGCACCAGCATCACCCCGGGAAAGATGGTGATCCACCACTCGCCCGAGAACAGGTAATCGTTGCCCACGCGGATCAGCGTGCCCAGCGAGGGCGAAGTGGGCGGCACGCCCACGCCCAGAAAGGACAGCGTGGCCTCGGTAATGATGGCCGTGGCCACCTGGATGGTGGCCAGCACCAGCACCGGCCCCATCACGTTGGGCAGCACGTGCTTGACCATGATGCGCAGCGAAGGCACGCCCGTCACCCGCGCGGCCTGCACGTATTCCTTGTTGCGCTCCACCAGCGTGCTGCCGCGCACCGTGCGCGCGTACTGCACCCAGCCCGTGAGCGAGATGGCGATGATGAGCACGCCAAAGGCCAGCGACTCATGCGCGTCCGGAAACAGCGCGCGGCCCACGCCGGCAATCAGCAGCGCCACCAAGATGGCGGGAAACGACAGCATCACGTCGCACAGGCGCATGAGAAAGCTGTCCACCCAGCCGCCCTTGAAGCCGGCCAGCAGCCCCAGCGCCACACCCACCACCACGGAGATGAGCACCGAGGCCAGGCCCACCACCAGCGAAATGCGCGCGCCATAGATCAGCGCCGAGAGGATGTCGCGCCCCTGGTCGTCGGTGCCCAGCACGTACTTCCACTGCCCGCCCTCCTGCCAGGCCGGGGGCAGGCGCGCGTCCGACAGCTCCAGCGTGGTCAGGTCAAACGGGTTGTGCGGCGCGACCCAGCCCGCAAACAGCGCACAGAAGATGCAGACAAAGGCGATGACCGCCGCCACGATGGCCGTGGGCGAGGTGCGGAAGCTGTAGCCAATGTCGCTGTCCCACCAGCGGGAGAGGATGTTACTCATTTATTGATAGCTATAAACCATTGCCTATCAAGCGGAAATGGTGTTTTTTGAAAAGAGACTTTCATCGCCACAGGCAGGGCGGCCATGCCGCCTTGCCCATGGTGGAGTGTGGGCGGTTTATTTCTTGACCGTGATCCACTTGAAGAACAGGAAGTTGTCGGCCAGTTGCACCAGATCGACCTTCTTGCTCACGCCCCAGGCCAGCGACTGCTGGTGCAGGGGCAGGTGGCCAATGTCATCCATGTGGATCTGGAAGGCTTCCTGGATCATGGCGTCGCGCTTGGCCTTGTCGCCCTCGGCGGCAATCTTTTGCGTCAGCTCATCCACCTTGGGGTTGCAGTAGCGGCCCAGGTTGAACTGGCCCGAGCCCGCTTTTTCGTCCACGCAGCGCATCAGCGCGTTCAGGGGGTTGAGCGCGTCGTAGGTGGAAGGCGCCCAGCCCAGCAGGTAAAAACTGGTGTCGCGGCGCAGCACTTTGGGGAAGTAGGTGCCCTTGGTCTCGGCCTGCAGGTTGATCTTCACGCCTACGCGCGCCAAGTTGGCGGCCACGGCCTGGCAGATTTGCGCGTCGTTCACGTAGCGGTCGTTGGGGCAGTTCATCGACACCTCAAAGCCCTGCGGATAGCCCGCCTCGGCCAGCAGCTTCTTGGCGGCCTCGGGGTCGTAGGGCAGGCGCTTGTCCTGCGCTGCCGTCCAGCCGTTGATGCCAGGGCCCACCATCAGGCCCGTGGGGCGCGAGGCATCGCGCATCACCGTTTTCTTGATGCCCTCGATGTCAATGGCCTGATAAAACGCCTGGCGCACGCGCTTGTCCTTGAAGGGGTTCTTGCCCTTGACGCTGGACGACAGCAGCTCGTCGCGGTGCTGGTCCATGCCCAGGAAGATGGTGCGCAGCTCGGGCGCAACCAGTGCGCGCGTGCTGGCGTTGGCGTTCACGCGCGGAATGTCCTGCACGGGCACGGGCTCCATCACGTCCACCTGGCCCGACAGCAGCGCGGCCACGCGGGTGGCGGGGCTGGCAATGGGGGTGAAGATGACCTCGGTCACGTTGCCATCGACCTTGCCCCAGTAGTTGGTGTGGCGATCGAACACGGTGCGCACGCCGGGCTGGCGCTCGCGCACGCGGTACGGGCCGGTGCCGTTGGCCTTGAACGAGGCGGTGTTTTCCAGCCCCTTGCGGCGGTCCACCGGGCGCTCGGCCTTGTTGTCCTCGCTCCACTTCTTGCTCATGATGAGCATCTGCGGCAGGCTGTTGGGCAGGACGAGCTGGGGGGTCTTGGTTTCGATCTCGATCGTGTGGTCGTCGATCTTGCGCACCTCTTTCAGCTCGTTGGTGTAGCTCTTCATGTCGCTGCCCTCGCCGGCCATGCGGGCGAAGCTGAACACCACGTCATCGGCGGTGAAGGGCGTGCCGTCATGAAACTGCACACCTTTGCGCAGCTCGAAGCGCCAGACGGTAGGCGAGGTCTGCTTCCACGAGGTGGCCAGCAGCGGGGTCAGCTGCATCTTCTTGTCGCGGCCGATCAGCGACTCGTACACATTGGCCATGGTGCTGATTTGCAGCGACTCGTTGAGCGAGTGCGGATCCATCGACAGCGCATCGCCCTGGTTGGCGATGCGCACCGTGACCGCATGGGCTGCCGAGGCAGCCAGCAGGCAGGCCGCAGCCAGTGCGGTGCGGGCGGTGAGGTGCTGAGTCAATGCACGCATGGGTAAACCTCCAAAAAAAAGTGGGTGGCTGGAAAAACCGGTGTCGGCGCCCAGGCGGTTCATGGCCGCAAGGCTGCCTTTGGGCTTGATGGGCAAAGCCCGTTCATGGCTGGATGCTGATCCATTTGAAAGGCATGAAATTGTCGGCGCGCTGCGTCAGCGATACCTTCTTGCTTACGCCCCAGGCCAGCGACTGCTGGTGCAGCGGCAGGTGGCCGATGTCGTCGCTGTGCATTTGCAGCGCCTGATGGATCAAAGCGGTGCGCTTGGCGGGGTCTGCCTCGGACTTGATCTGATCCGTCAGCTTGTCCAGTTCAGGGTTGCAGTAGCTGCCCAGGTTGTACTGGCCCATGCCCGCCTTGTCGTCGGGGCAGCGGTTGAGCACATCCAGGATGTAGTGTGCGTCGTAAGTGGGCGAGATGGCGCCCAGCAGATAAAAGCTTGTGTCGCGGCGCAGGATTTTCGGGAAGTACACCGCCTTGGTTTCTGCTTGCAAATTCACCTTGACATGGATGCGCGCCAAGCTGGCCGCGACGGCCTGGCATATTTGGCTGTCATTCACGTAGCGGTCATTCGGGCAATGAAGCGTGACCTCAAAACCGTTCGGATACCCGGCTTCGGCCATCAGCTTTTTGGCGGCTTCAATATCGTGGGGAAGACGCTTGTCTTGGGCCGCCGTCCAGCCGTGGATGCCAGGGCCAATCATCAAGGCCGCAGGACGCGATGCGCCGCGCATCACGCTTTTCTGAATTCCATGAATATCAATGGCCTGATAGAACGCCTGGCGCACGCGCTTGTCCTTGAAAGGGTTTTTTCCTTTCACACTGGAAAACAGCAGCTCATCGCGCTTTTGGTCCATGCCGAGAAATAGGGTGCGCAGATCGGGCCCCGTCAGCACACGCGTGCCGGCATGGGTGTTGACACGCGCAATGTCTTGCACGGGCACGGGCTCCATCACATCCACTTCACCCGTCAACAAGGCGGCCACACGTGTGGATGGGTTGCCAATGGGCGTATAGATCACCTCGCGCGCATTGCCCTCAACTGCTCCCCAATAGCCGGGATGGCGCTCAAACACCGTGCGCACGCCAGGCTGGCGCTCACGCACGCGGTACGGGCCGGTGCCGTTGGCCTTGAATGAAGCGGTGTTTTCCACGCCTTTGCGCCGATCGACCGGGCGCGTGGCGTTGTGACTCTCGCTCCATTGGCGGCTCATGATGTACACAGACGTGAGCACCTGCGGCAAGATGGGCTGCGGGGTGTCGGTTTCGATTTCCACAGTGTGCGCATCAGTCTTGCGCACGTGCTTGAAGCCGGTGACGTAGCTCTTCACGTCAGAGCCATCACCAGCGGCGCGTGCCATGCTGAACACCACGTCGTCGGCGGTAAACGGCGTGCCGTCATGAAATTTCACGCCCTTGCGCAGCTCGAAGCGCCAGACGGTAGGCGATGTCTGCTTCCACGAAGTGGCCAAGGCAGGCGTGAGTGCGAGCTTTTTGTCGAGCGCAACCAGAGGCTCGTACATATTGCCCAGCACGGAAAACTGCAAGGTCTCGTTCAGCGAGTGCGGGTCCATGGACAGCACGTCGCCCTGGTTGGCGATGCGCACCGTGGCGGCATGCGCGCTGGCCGAGAGAAACAAGGCAGCGACCCATGCAGACGCCACGGACGCTGGCAGGGCACGGGCCTTGATGGCAGCCTTCATGTGAGCTTTCATGGGGTACTCCGTGTGCGAGGGGTATGCCATGCGCGGTTCAATGGCCGCCGGCCTTGCCCACGCGCAGGCGTGGGTCAACCGCCACGTAGAGCATGTCCACGATGAGGTTGATGACCACGAAGATCAGCGCGATCAGGCACAGGTAGGCCGCCATGACCGGCACGTCGGCAAACGTGACAGCCTGGATGAACAGCAGCCCCATGCCGGGCCACTGGAACACGGTTTCGGTGATGATGGCAAAGGCAATCAAGCCGCCCAGTTGCAAGCCGGTGATGGTCATCACCGGCACCAGGGTGTTCTTCAGCGCATGGCCGAAGTGGATGGCGCGGTCCGTCAGGCCGCGGGCGCGGGCGAACTTGATGTAGTCGGTGCGCAGCACCTCCAGCATCTCCGCGCGCACCAGGCGCATGATGAGGGTGAGCTGGAAGATGGCCAGCGTCACGGCGGGCAGCACCAGGTGCTTCCAGCCGTTGGCCGTGAGCAGGCCCGTGCTCCACCAGCCAATCTGCACGGTTTCGCCACGGCCAAAGCTGGGCATCCAGCCCAGCCAGACGGAAAACACCAGGATCAGCAAGATGCCGATCAGGAAGGTGGGCAGCGACACGCCCAGCAGCGACACGGTCATGAACACTTGGCTCATGAAGGTGCCGCGTTTCAAGGCCGCATACACCCCCATGGGCACGCCCACGACCAGTGCCAGCACGGCGGCCACCAGAGCCAGCTCCAACGTGGCGGGAAAACGCTCGCCAATCAGGCGCGAGACCTTGGCACCCTGGCGCAGGCTCAGGCCAAACTCGCCTTGCACGGCGTTGACCAGAAAGTGCCAGAACTGCACGAAGAAAGGCTGATCCAGTCCCAAGTCGGCCCGCAGCTCGCGAATCTGCTCCGGTGTGGCGTCCTGCCCCAGCAGGAATACCACGGGATCGCCCACGTACTGAAACAGCAAGAAGGCAATGAAGGCAACCGACACCATCACGATGGCGGCCTGGATCAGACGGCGGAAGATGAAAACAAGCATGGCAATGGGTCGTGGGGCTTACACCATCAACAACGGCATGTGCGCCATGCCGGCAATAGCAGTCTCAGGGCTGAAAGCTGCCTGGCGTAAGTCGTGGGCATGGGCGCAAGTGCCTGCCAGCGCCAGCGCGCGGCAGGGCAAGGGGAGGGGGGATTATCCCCGTTTGCCCAAGCACGATGCGGGCCAGCCCGTGGAGAAGAAAAGCGCCGCTCTTGGGCGGCGCCTGGGTTGAGCCGGCTGCCAAACCATGAAGGCCCGTGGCCAGCCCGCTGGCGAAACGAGGGCTTAGAAGCGGTGGCGCAGGCCCACCGTCACGCCCAGGCGTGACTTGGCGCCGTTGGCCTGGTTGTCACGGGCGCTGGACAGGCTGACGTGATCTCCGCTGAGGGTGGTGCGGTCCACGGCCAGATACATGTCTGTGCGCTTGGAAAACGCATAGTCTGCGGCCACGGTGATGAAGTTGGCGTGTGCCTTGGCCGCCGCAGTGACGCCGGTCTGGCGGGCACGGAAATAGTGCGCTCCCAGCGTCAGCTGGGGCGTGACCTTGTAGTTCACGCCCACGGTGGCCATCTGGCGCTTGTTGGCGGCCAGAAAGCCCGCACCGCCAAAGCCGCCGTTGCTTTGGCCGCCCCAGAAGGCGCTGAGCACGGCCAGATCCACGGGAGTCAGGCCGCTGTCCACCTTGTTCTGGCCGTAGCCCAGGTTGAAGTACCAGTCGCCCGTGCGGTAAGAGCCGCCCATGGTCCAGGCCTTGATCTTCTTGCCGGAGCCAAACGCGTAGTCCTGGTAGCCGATGCCTGCGGCCAGCCCGTCCTTGGCAAAGCGCACGTAGCCGCCCTTGGTGGCGCCGCCGGTGGGGCTGCCTTCGTTTTTCGAGGAATATTGCAAGGCGCCGCGCACGGGGCCGACTTCGATCATGTACTTGAACATGCTGTTGGCGCGCGCGCCCAGGGCCATGCCGATTTCGGGCTTGTACGCCTCCATGTAGGGCGAGTAGGGGTAGGAGGCGTAGGTGGAGGTCACCAGGTCGAACAGCACGTTGTATTGGCGGCCCATGGTCAGGCGGCCCAGGCTGCTGCTTTGCAGGCCGACCCAGGCCTGCTGAAAGCCCGTGCCGGGCGCACTGGCAACGGGGCCAAACACGGAGCCGTTTTGCGCGTTGATGCGCTGCTCCAGGTTGGCCAGCGCGCGCAGGCCACCGCCGATGTCTTCGTTCACGTTGATGCCGATGCGGCTTTGCGACATGCCGCCGCCGATCATGCGGGTGAGCGAGCCTTTGTGCGAGCCGGAGGCTGCCGTGCCCTCGTTGGATGTGTAGCGGTAGGCCAGGTCCACGATGCCGTACAGCTGCACGCTCGATGCCGGGCTGGAGGACTGTGCAAATGCCGGGGCGGCCAGCGCCGCGCTTGCTGCCACGAGCAGAGCTTTTTTCATGGGTAGGGGTCTCCTCTGTCAAATCAGGGTGTAACAAACCTTATTTTGCTTGGTCGGTGAACGGCTGCCCCCTAGCAAAACCCCTTAGCTGTGCGTTTTGCGCCACGCGGGCGGGCGCTGCCATGGCGCCTTGGTGACATGCGCAGGCGGCGCAGTGCGTGCGTGGCGGTGATGTGAACAGGCCCTAGGTCGAATCGACATTCAACCCACCCACAAGGGCATCGATGCGAGGTAG
>JAUNHQ010000106.1 GCA_030535425.1 Pseudomonadota bacterium
GAACTGTTTCACAGACAGCCAAAGGCTTCCAATCGTCCGGGATGCGACAGCTAATCAAGTAAAAAAGGCCATTCGCGCTTGATACAAAAGGACTTTTAGCTACATTAAATATAGCTTAAGTCTTTTCGCCTTCTTGCATTAGGGCGTGTTCACACTGTTTTTGCCCCATGCCGGCAGAGCCTTATCCACCCAGGGCGATGAGCCGTTGATGCACGGCTTCGCGGTCGCTGGCGGCATCGCCTGCTTCGCGCAGATACAGCACCAGATCGGCCCGCGCACGCTGGGTGTCACCCAGCTCGGCCAGGGCCAGGCCGCGCTCGCGGTATTCGCCCCAGGCGCTGGGCAGCAGCACGATCAGGCGGTCTTGCACCGCCACCAGGTGCGGCCAGTCGCGCCGCGCGCGGTGAATGTCCTGCAAATTGCGCAGCATGCGCGCCAGCATCTGCCGCGCGCTGGCCGCTTGCAGATAAGGGTGCAAATCCAGCGTCTGCCCAGCGTTCAGCAATCCGGGGTGCAGCTCCAGCAAACGCTCGCGCAAATCATCCGCCCCCAACGACGCGCCGGTGAACGGATCGACCACCACCTTGCCGCCCTGCGGCAGCACCACCTGCACCAGAAAATGCGCCGGAAAGCTCACCCCTTCGGCGTTCAGGCCCAGCCCGCGCGCCAGCTCCAGCCAAGGCACGGCCAGCGAAATGGGAATGCCCCGGCGCGTGCGCAGCACTTCATGGATGTAGCTGTTGGCTGGCAGGTAATAGTCGTTCACGTTGCCGGCAAAGCCCAGCTCGCCAAAGTAAAACTGGTTCAGCGCACGCAGGCGCTCCAGCGCATCGGCCCGCGCGGGCACGCGCCGCGCCAGCCGCGCGGCCAGCCCGTCCACGTCGGCCAGCACCTGCTGCACGTCCAGCCCCGGCAGCGCGTATTGGGCCAAGGCGGCGGCGGCCTCCAGCAGCGGCAGTTGCGCGTCGCTTTGCACCAAGGTGGCAAAGTAAGTCAGCGGCGTAGGCGGTGTGAAGTCCATCATGCCCAGCCATTGTGCCTGCACGCGCGCGGGCCTGAAACAGCATTAGCCCGGCTTGGCCAGCGACCATGTCGCATCTATCAAAAAATGCCATTTGCGCCTATCAGACGCGCGCTAGCAGCTATCTATAACATAGCAAATCAGCATCAACGCCGCAGCAGCGTGCGCAGCCGCAGGCCCGCCGCCGCCAGCGTGCCAAAGTAAATCAGCCCGGCCGCTGCCACCAGGGCGGCCAGCAGCCCCGCGCGCGCCCACGCGCCCAGGCTCAGCCAAGCAAAGGCCGACGCGGCCCAGGCCAAAAACGCGCTCATCAACAAGGTGGCCGCCAGCACCTGCGCGCCAAACAGCGGCCAGCCGCCCAGCGGCCGGTAGCTGCCCCGGCGGATCAGCCCCGCCAGCAGCCAGCCCGCGTTCAGCATGGCCCCCAGGGCAATGGACAGGGTGAGCGCCGCGTGCTGAAGCAGCGGCACCAGCACCAGGTTGAGCAGCTGTGTGACGATGAGCACCACCACGGCAATCTTCACCGGCGTGCGGATGTCCAAGCTGGCGTAATAGCCCGGCGCCAGCACCTTCACCGCCACCAGCCCCAGCAGGCCCACGCCATAGCCGCTGAGCGCCAGCGCCACGCGCTGCACGTCGTCGGCGGCAAAGCGCCCGTGCTGAAACAGCGTGGCAATCAGCGGCGTGCCAAACACCAGCAGCGCCGCCGCGCAGGGCAGCCCCAGCAGCAGCACCAGGCGCAGGCCCCAGTCCAGCATGCGCGAATAGCGCTCGCCATCCTCAGCAGCGCGCGCCGCTGCCAGCTGGGGTGTGAGCACCACCCCCAGCGCCACACCCAGCAGCGCGGTAGGAAACTCCATCAGCCGGTCGGCGTACCACACCCAGGTCACGCTGCCTGCCGCCAGGTGCGAGGCGATTTGCGTGTTGATCAGCAGCGACAGCTGCGCCACCCCCACGCCCAGCAGCGCGGGCAGCATCAGCGTCAGCACCTGCCGCACCCCGGCATCGCGCCAGGCCTCGCGCACGCGGCGCGCGCTCAGGCCAATGCGCGGCAGCAGGCCCAGCTTTTTCAGCGCCGGCACCTGCACCGCCAGTTGCAGCACGCCCCCGGCCATCACCCCGGCGGCCATGGCGTAAATCGGCTCCAGCCCCAGGCGCGCAAACCAGGGCGCGCCCGCCCAGGCCGCGGCGATCATGCACAGGTTCAGCAGCACCGGCGTGGCCGCCGGCACGGCAAAGCGCTTCCAGGTGTTCAAAATGCCTGCGGCCAGCGCCACCAGCGACATGCAGCCGATGTAGGGAAACATCCAGCGCGTCATGCGCACCGCCGCGTCAAAGCTGGGCGCATCCAACCCGCTGGCCAGCGCCCACACCAGCAGCGGCGCGGCCAGCACCCCCGCCACGCACGTGGCCACCAGCACCCAGGCCAGCACCGTGGCCACCGCGTCAATCAGCCGCTTGGTCGCTGCCTCGCCCTGCGCCTCTTTCGAGCGCGCCAGCACCGGCACGAAAGCCTGGCTGAACGCCCCTTCGGCAAACAGCCGCCGCAGCAGGTTGGGAATGCGAAACGCCACGTTGAAGGCGTCGGTCAGCCCGCTCACGCCAAAGCTGGAGGCCATGAGCAAGTCACGCACCAGCCCCGTGATGCGCGAAGCCAGGGTGAGCAAAGAAACGGTAGAAGCGGATTTGAAAAGACTCATACAACCAAACAAAAGCAGGGTTTCAACACCCTTCCTGCAACAGTCACGGCGCTGCCCGTGTCCAAAGCTGGGCGCGCACGTTGCGATGCTCGAATTTTTCAATGTGCCAGCCTTGGCTGCACTGCCGCACCAGCGCATCCACCACTGGCTGCGCCGCTGCCGGGTACACCACGCCCAGGCGCGTGGGCGCTGGCGCCGCCGGGATGCCTGCACCGGGTGGGCAGAACTGCGCCACGCTGTCCGGCCCGCGCAGCACGCGCACCGTCCAGTGCCGCCCCGCACGGGGGCCAAAGTAATAGCTGTAGGCACCCTCTGCGTTCAGCATCCAGCCGGCCAGCACCGTATCGCCATCTTGCAGCCCCTGCTGCAAAAAAGCCGCCGCGTCGCGATAGCCCGACTTGGGCCATTGCCGCACGGCAACAATGGCCTGCGCATGCGCCAAAACCATGCCCAGCAGCAAGGCAAAACCTGCCGCCCCCCACCAGCGCCTGCCCCGCACCAGCAGCGCCAGCCAACTGCCGGTGATGAAAAACAGCAACGGCAGCATGAACAGCAAGTGGCGGGGATGCTCAATACGGCTTTGCTGCATGACCCACGCCAGAATCAGCACATACGCCGCGCCCAGCCCGGCCAGCGCCGCCACGGCACGCCACAGGGCCAGGTCAGCACACGCGCATGGGGCCATCACGCCAGCCCCTGCCTTCGGCCCCCGGCACGCAAGCAGCCTCAGCATCGCCAACCCACCCATCAGCCCGCCCAGCACCAGCCAGACATGGCCCACAACCTCACTTGCAAAGCGCCGGCCCATCAAGGCCAGCACCTGCCCTAAAGGCAAAGGCGCCATCCAGCCCATGGCGCCGCTGCGCCCATCGAGAATGCCGCCGGCCGCCAGCCAGCCCCAGCCCAACACCAGCGCCAGCACCAGCCCCATGCGCGCCAGCGCGGCCAACGCCGGCCCGTCGCGCCGGCGCAAGGCCTCCACGCTATAGCATGCCAAGCACAGCCCCGCGAGAATCAGCGCGTTGTAATGCGCCATGCTGGCCGCTGCGGCCAGCGCCACCTCGCCCCACCCCGGCAGTAGCGCCGTGCGCCAGCCCTGCACCACCCGCTGCCAGAACAGAGCCACCAGCGGCGTGACCAGCGCCACACCCAGGCCGTAGGCGCGCGCCTCTTGCGCATACGCCACCAAAGGCCCGCAAAAAGCCGTCAGCACCAGCACGGTCAAAAACACCACGCCCTGCGTCAAGTCACGGCCCTGCCCGGCCCCCAGCCCCTGCCAAGCCCGCCAGGCCAGCCAGGCCAGCAGCAGCACGGCGCACAGCGCGCTGCTCATGCGCAAGGCCGCTTCACCATCGCCCAGCACAGCCACCACTGCCTTGCCCAGCAGCTCAAACAAGGGCGGCGACTGGTCTGCCCCTTTCAGCGTCCAGAACGTGTCGTCCGCCTGCACATCAGCCAGCCGCACCTGCCGCAGCCAGGGCGCGCCATCGGCAGGCAGCAGCGGGCGATTGAGCACGATGTCGGCTGCAAACAGCTCGTCATCCCACAAGCTGTGGCGCCCCAGCCCATCCAGACGCAACCACGCCGCCGCCACCAGCACGCACAGCAGCAGCACCGCCCAGGCTGCCTGAGCGAACTTGCCATGCCTGCAGGCGGAGCCAAACATGGAAACGGTTGCGGAAGATGGCATGTGATGCGGCGGAACAAGAAAAAAAGCAGCGGCGAAAGCAGAAAAGGCAAAGCACGCGCCTTTCTGTCAGTGATTACGCGCCCCTGTTGTGCTCTCAAGCGTTGAAGGGCTGGGTGCTGCCTGGGGCTTCACCAGAATTCACGGCGACAGCTTGACCAGATAACCGGCCCCAAAAGCCCTGACCGAACCAGGTGCCGGCCACACGGGCATGGCCGCATAAGCCGCATCAAACTCACCTGGAACACGCTCTTGCAGCCGCAGAATATTCGGATAACCCATCAAATGAAGATAGTAGATGATTCGATAAACACTGCCCTCATCCCATTCAAAAAAAGATTGCCCATGCGACGTTCCCTCCACCGCCGGGAAAATGCTTTTAAAAACCTTTTTCCCACGTATATCCACCCACACCGCGGACGTCTCGCTCACCCCGCTTTGGCGCATGACCTCGTTGTAAATGCCCATGGCCAGCCTCGCATCATGCTGCCGCACCACCCAGCCCCTGGCCTGCTGGACTGAGTGGATATAAAGCCCCTGCACCGCCACCAGCAGCGCCACGGCCACCACCGCACCCTTGGCCCAGGGCCGCTGCGCCATGCCATAAGCCAGCAGCAAAAAGCTGCACATCACCCCCGCCGTGGCAAAGTAGGCTCTGACAGGCAGCACATTGCCCGTCACCAGGGCAAAGCCCGTAGGCACCATGAAAATGATGAACAGCCCCCCCAGCACCAGCCAGCGGCGCTGCCGTGCCGCCGCATGCAGGCAAATGGCGACACACAGCACAATGGCTGCCGTGAAAACCAGATGCGCCACGCCAAAGGGCTTCCAGTAGCCCCACACCTGGCGCCCCGCATCCTTGAAAACCATCTGCCACATGCCCAGCGGGTCGCGCCAGAAAGCGCCTGGGTCAAAGTGCGACTGGGCATACACATCCACCCCCACACCACACGCCAGCATGACCAGCTTGGCCATGCCCAGCGACAGCGCACTGCCCAGCACGAGCGCCACCACGCCAGCCCCCATCATGTGCCAGAACGTGCGTGCCGCCACCTCAGCCCGGGCCACCGGCCGCAGGCTCCCGGCCAGCACCAGCACCAGGGTCAGCAACGGCAAGCTTTGATAGGCCCCCACCGACACGGCCACCAGCCCCGCCGCCGTGGCAACGCGCCCCCACAGAGGCCAGGCCGGCCCGCGCAAGGCCAGCGGCCCTAGCAGCACCCAGGCCGCCAGCACTGCGCACACCAGCCCCACGGCCACCGGAATAAGGTTGGCCGAAAACTCCATTTGCGCCATCCAGGTCGGAAACAGCACAAAAGCGGCGAACACCACCCCATGCCCCGCCGTCAGCCGGGAAAATGAAAACACCCTCAACACCACCACATAGGCCAGTGACAAAGCCGCCCCAAACACAAGCAGCGGCCCCGTGGGCACCACCATCTGACGCCAAAGCGTCTGCTTGATGACAGGGTGCAGCCAGCGCCCGATATTGGCGAAATGGCATGCCTTGGCAAAGGCCAGAAACTCGTCATCAATGCTGACATTGAAGTTGGTCAGCTCATACGCATAGGCCAGGCAAAAGATGACCAGGCAGTAAAAAAATGCCCTTTGCTCATGCCCTAAAAGCCGCAGGGCGCTCATGGCGCACACCGCTTCATCAGGGCATGCCCGCCTTGCCCATCAGGGCGAAAGCTTGACCAGATAGCCTTTTCCGAACGCCTTGACCGAGCCTTCCAGCGGCCAGACCGGCATATCTGCATAAACCTGGTCAAATTCACCGGCAACCTGTTCTGTAAATCCATGAACATTCTCATAGCCATGTAAGCGGAAATAGGTCAGCATCCGCAGCATATAGCCGCCATCCCATTCAAAAAAAGAAACGCCATGCGTGGTGCTGGTAACGGCTGGGTACAAGCTATGCCGGAAAGCCTTGCCGCCGCGCAGGTGAATAAACACTGGCGCTTCGTCGCTTTGCCCGCTCAGACGCATCACCGCATGGTAAATATCCGCCGCCAGCCGCGCATCATGCTGGCGCACCACCCAGCCCCTGGCCTGCTGGATGGAATGGATATACAGCCCCTGCATCGCCACCAGCAGCGCCAGGGCCACCACCAGGCCCCGCACCCAGGGCCGCTGCGCCAGGCCGTAGGCCATGAGCAAAAAGCAGCACAACACCCCCGCCGTAGCAAAGTAGGTTCGCAGCGGCAGGGGCGCTCCCGTCACCCAAATAAAGCCCGTGGGCGTCATGAACATGATGAACATGCCCGTTAGCGCCAGCACGCGCCGCCCCGGCGGCGCTGCGTGCACGCAAATGGCCGCGCTGACCACCACGGCCGAGGTAAACGCCACATGCGCTACGCCAAAAGGTTTCCAATGGCCCCACACCTGCCGCCCTGCATCCTTGAATATTATGCGCAGCATGCCCACGGGGTCGCGCAAAAAGGCGCCGGGGTCGAAAAACGATTTAGCGTAATCATGCACGCCCAGCCCGCAAGCCATCATGTCCAGTTTGGCAATGCCAAGCGACAGCAGGCTGCCCAGCACGAACACCACTGCGCCGGCGGCCGCCATCTGCCACAAGGTTTTG
>JAUNHQ010000022.1:0-24182 GCA_030535425.1 Pseudomonadota bacterium
CTAGCTTGCTCGTCAGAATTTCAGGAAACAGATACCAAGCGGCGAAGAACAGAGCTGCGCCCGCCAAAACGGTCATGATCCTGAGCAGTGTGAGCATAGGGTGTCAAGCATCTACTGTGCCGTTAGCGATTTGCTGAGTGAGCCACTGCGCCATGGAGGCGTAAAGCTTCTCGGCGTCCGGCACTTTATTCTTGTGCAAATGCACACCAACCTTACTGGCTACGCGCAGCTCTTCACCTTTGACCTTCATGCCGTTCGCAAGCCTGAGCTCGACCTCTTCGGCATCAATGTTTCTGAATGAAGCCCCCAGTGTATTGAGCAGCTCTGCAGCACTTTCACCCGCCGAGCGCTTGCGTTTTGGATATTTGATTTCTATCCAAATCTCCAGATTCCCGTCGTAAATTTCTGGAAGCTTTAGGTCCTCAAAGGCTCCATCACCGCCAAGAATGCTATCAAGCAGCTGCCTGAACCGGCCATCCATGGCCCAAACACGTTGCTTGCGCTCCATTTGCGACGGGGCGGCTGAATGCACCGCCGACTCGACCATAAGCGGTTGCCCAATTGCAATGGATTTCACGTGTGACTTTCGGATTTTTTCCTTGGTAGCCTTTTGCGCCTCATTAGAGAGAACAAACGAGGTGGTCACAGCCATCTCATTGGTCTTGCTTTTCAGCAGCCAATTCAAGTGACTTTCAAGAACAGAGTGCCTGAGCGAACCCATTTGCACCAGGGCGACATGGTTTCTGAGCACTGCAAAAAACACAACGCCAGGCACATACTGCTGTTGCACAGCGCCTTTGGCCGGTGGCGGTGGGGCCAGCGCGTTGAGCCTGAGCTTGTTGGCTTTCGGCGTGTCCTCCACGACGGGCTGCGAAGCGCCGCGCTCGTAGGTTGTCAGATACCCACAGAGGCAGCCCTGTACGTTCGTTGAATCGCAGATCACCCGAAGCTCAGTGCTTTGCGCGTTTAGGGGCTCGGTGCGATCCTCCGCGGTTGGCTGCCTTCCCAAGGCGCTTGACAGCATTTGCTGCAACGTCCTGTCTTGAGCTGGCGTTACAACAAACCGTCTGTAGGAGATGGTTTTCTGGACAGCTGAATTCTTGCTCATCGAGGGTATATCTTTCTACGCTATTTCTGATTGACCCGCAACCACGCCCATCTTTATTTTCAATCCCGCCACGGATGTCGCGACGCAGCGCCTCACGCTCCCCAGCGGCGGCGCAGCACCACCTCCATGTCATCAAGGTCAGCGCGGATCTGAGTTATCAGTCGATAGATCGGCCGGCGGGTGTGCGCCAGCCAAGTCATCAATACTCCCCAGGCCATTAGCGCCCCAAGAAGCGCCGTCGGCTCAAGCCTGCTGATGCGCTGGCTCAGCGTCCAAAACACTGAAGGCCCCGACAAGGCAGGCAGCGCCCAGATGATCATCGCCGCCATCCATGCGCAAAGAAGCGCCGCAGGCACGTTCACGTACAAGCTCCTTCTGGCGCGCCACAGTTCTTGGCGCAAAGCCCTTTTCCTCTCTAGCAGGTCGTCTTTGGCTGGCGCAGCCGCCGTGGCCGCACCTACCCACACGGGCGCTTCGGCGTAGTGGTTCACCACCACCACATCACCCCCGGCATGACCCACCTGCACAGAGCCTTGGCCGGTGTTGACCTGAAAAACCTGTTTTCTCATTTGGGCTCCTTCGTTGCCTTTTTTGGCAAGCGTGCGCGGCACTCCCCTCGTGCTTTCCTTGCCCACCCGCGCGGCGTCCAATCGACATCGAACAAGTTGACAGTGACATACTTGGTCATCGTTGCATCTACCTCTCAGCCCTAATCCGTTCCGAACAAGCCAACCACTCATAGGGCAACTGGGGAAAAGCCCGCTGCGGTTGCGCGCCACACTCCAGGCAAAAAAGCTCATTCAAGCATTGCCCTGCGCTTTGCCAGGCTCTCCCGATACTCCAATGCCTCAGGCATGTCGTGGAACTCCAGCAGATCCCCTGCCAAATCGGCCAGATGCAGCTTTACTTGGGCCGGGGTGACCCGGAAAAACTCGCGGCGCAAATTCACCTGATTCACCCTTTGCGCGGCCAGCCGCCGGTGCATTTCAGTCTCGATGCCCACCGCGTCTTTGGAGAAAAACAAGGCGTGCACATCAAAACCAAACGGCACGGATGCGTCCCCCAGCTCACGCACGCGGTCCAGGGGGTCCAGCCTGCGTGTCATACCGATCTTGACAATGTCAGGCCCAAAAGCGCCGATATTCGAGATGACATACACATAGCCCGCGCGTACGTTGGCCGCCCGGTAATCCACATCCTCAATGGCCCGCGCCACATCATCGAGCTGCGCCTGCATTCGGGCGGCGGCCTGCTCATCACCCTTGGCCAGCAGGCTTTGCAGCGCGTTGGCGTAATGCTGGCGCTCCTTTTCAAGTCGCCCCCGCTCCCGCTCCAGCTCCTGCTGCGCCTTGCGCTCCTCGCGCATACGCTCCCGCTCTTGCCGCTCCAGCTCCTTTTCGGCAGCCTGCTTGTGCAGGTAATCGGCCACCAGCGCCATCTCCGCCGTGCGCAATTCCAAATACTCCGGCGACACACGCATGTTCAACGTCTTGCCCAGGCTTGCCACCGTCTGGGCCGCCTTGCACAAGCGGTCTACCGCCATTTCCAGCTTGTACGGTTTGAGTGTGCGCACCAGATTGTCGGCCTCAATATTGAACGCGCGCAGCATCAGCTTGCTGGTTTCCCGCACCATGCGGCGGCCCTCCGCGGCTGAGCCGTTCACCGTCCAGTCCTTGGCCGCGCTGATGGCACCGCCGTCCTTGGCGTTGGCCGCCTTGATCTTGTCCCGGATAACGGCCAGCCTGGCTTGGTAAGCCACAGCATCGGCCAATGGGTGCTGGTACTCATACACGCCCACCGTTTGCAGCGCGGCAGTTTCATCCGTCGCCGCCAGCGTCTGTCTGATCCGCTCCAGCTCCTGCAGGCTGTCGGCCCGCTGCGCGGCCAGATCCTCCAACTCACGCACCAGGGCCGCCTTGCGCGCCTGCAACGCATCAAGGCCCATCCCCTTGACCGGGGCCAGTGCGGCATTCAGCGCCTGGATAGTTTGGTCGCGCTCAGCCAGCTGTTGCTGCAGGGACCGGGCGTAATTTCTGATGCCAAAAAAGGGCAGTGCTTGCTCTGTCATGGTGTTGCCGTCCCGGGCAGTTGAGCGCATCAGCCGTCATACCCCCCGTGCCTGGCCGCGTGCGGCGCGGCCCTGCTGGCGGCGGGCATGGGGCGGTGTCAGGCCCAGCAGGCCGCGCAGCAGATCCAGCGCACCGCGCGCTGAAAACGACACCAGATAAACGTTTTGCTGCTTGACCACGGTCACGCTCCCGCCAGCGCAGCCTACCTGCACGCAGCCGCTGCCTGTGCAGCGCTGGCGTGTGGTGTGGGGCTTGGCGGGGTCGGTCATGGCGGGCCTTTGGTTTCAGATTGTTGCAGCACCGCCGCCACCGCTGCCGCGCGTTAACCCTTATCGGCCGCTTTGCGGCGTGCGGTTTTTGGCGGAGGGGCCGAAATCGTCACGCCCCCGCCCGCGTGGGCCACCTGCACGGCGCCCGCGCCGGTGCTGGTTTGGCGCACCGCCGCGCCCGTGGAGGCGGCCCCGCCTTGCAGCGCGCCGATGGCGGCGGCCTTCACAGCCAGCGGCGCTGCTCGATACAGCGCCAGCAGCTCGCGCTCGTCTGCCGATAGGCGGGGTTCAGGGGCGGCTGGGTGACGCTGGCCGGTGAGCAGGTAGGCCACATCCATTCCCATAAAGGCCAGCGCCGTCAAGAGTTTTGCGCTAGGCGCTGTCTCCCCGGCCTCGTAGGCGCAGTAAGAGCGCTTCGAAACCTTGGCGCTTTCTGCCATTTCTTCCTGCGTATAGCCAAGCTCATCCCGTTCTTTGCGTAACCGCTCAAAAAAAAGTTGCAGACTCATGCAATCAACCCATTGACAAGTTGCAGAATCCTGCAACAATACATCTACCAACCAACAGAAATCACGCAGCAAACCACACCGAAAGGACGCACCCATGCCACCCAGTCACGCACCTATGTCCTTGGGGGAAGAACGTTCAGATCCACGCGGCAGTGCTCTTGAAGAATCTCCAGCGCTTGCCGCATACGGTCTCCAGCTTCGTCGCCGTCTTCAAGTGATTGGTTGGGTGATCCGAGTCGCATCCACACACGCCGGAAAGCGCCGGCAAACGCTGCTGCGTCCGGGTGCGTCTGCACCAGGGCGGCCACCGCGCACATCAACACGGGCAACTCGCCCTCTATGGCACCGACAGCCTCGCCAAGCGTGGCCACGCTTTCGGCCAGTTTCTGGGTATCGCTCTTTGGGCCGCTTGTCATGAATTCCCCCGTAGTTCCGATTGGCACCGATATGCAACCAATTTACCACCACGAGACCATGAAACCCCCTTTGCGCACCCACGCCCAGGCCGCCCAGTGGATGGACGAGCAGGGCTTGTCCAAGGCCGAGCTGGCCCGTCGCTTTGGCGTCAGTCACAGCCTGGTCGATGCCATCTTGCGCGGCCAAAAGCGCTGCCGGCGCGGCGCCAGCCACAACATTGCCGTATTCCTAGGCTTAAAGCGCGGCGAGGCGGTGGCCGCCAAGCAACCCTACAGCCGGGCCCATGGAGGCGCCGCATGAGCACCGAGCGCAACCAAGTGCTGCGCACGCTGGATTTGCTGGAAGTTCTGTGCGGCTACGCCGCCAGCGGCGCCACCAACGGCGATCTGGCCAAGGCCGCCCAAACCACCCCCAGCCAGGTCACCCGTGGCATGGCCCAGCTCATCGCCAAAGGCTGGGCGCGCAAGAGCGCAGAGACGGGGCGCTTTTACCCCACGCACGCTTTCACGCGCCTGACCTTCCGCGTCACCGCCGACCTGGACAACGCGCAAACGCGCCTGGATGACCAGCGCCGCGCCTTTACCGGCATTTGACCCCCACCCACCACCCAACCGAGAAAACCATGGCCCGCACCCCCACCACCAAAACTGCCCCCGCCGAAATGCCCGAAATCCTGCCCGCGATTGCCGCGCGAATCGAAGCCGCGCAGGATCAGGCGCTGAGCGTGACTGAGGCGGACGAAGTGTTCTCAGCCGCAGCCGATGTGGGCCGCGCGCAAGCGCTGGACTTTATTGCGACGGTCGCAACCTCCGCGCTGCTCAACGTCTTTGAAAACATAAAGAAATCAAAGGGTTGGCGCTACATGCGCCATCCTGGAGTTGCGATGCATCGCAATTTCGAGAGCCTGGACGAGTTCTGCCAGATCAAGCTGGGGAAGTCGTACCGACGCCTCCAGGAGCTTTCTGCCGCGCGTTCCGTCATCGGCCAAGAAGCCTTCGAGCAGGCCGAGCGCATTGGCCTGCGGCAGGTTGACTACAACGCCATCAAGGCGCTGCCCGCGCCCGACCAGGAGCTGGTGCGCCGCGCGGTGGAAGAAAGCACCAGCCGCGACGAAGTGCTGGACTTGCTGCAAGAGCTGGCCGCGCGCCACGGGCAGGAAAAGCAGGCGCTGACCCGGCGCGCCGAAGAGGCCCAGGCCGACCTGGCCGCCCAGAAAGAGCTGCTGGACAAGAAAAACGCCCGCATCGACAAGCTCGAGCGCGACCTGAGCCGCATCCGCCATCTGCCGCCTGATGAGGCTTTAAAAAAGCTCCAGCAAGAAGCCGCCGCCATCACCGCCGATGCCGAGGGCTTGATTTTGGGCGGCGTGCGCCAGGGCCTGCTGGCGCTCAGCCAGGAGGACGGCAACCAGTCGGTGTTCATGGCCGGGCTGCTGGGCCAGCTGCAGGCGCGCCTGAACGCGCTGCGCGAAGAGTTCAACCTGCCTGACGTCAGCAACGCCGCCGATGCCGAGCTGGCCGCCGAAATGGCCGAGTGGGATAAGGAGTGATGCGTCATGAGCATGCACCGTCACTCGGGCCATTTGATCACCCAGGTCGAAACACTGCTGCAAGCGCTGAACCGGCAAATTGACCACCTGGCCGACTTTGACCCGGCAGATGGCCATATCCATTTCGACTGCAACATGCAGCACCTGCGCAACCTGGTTGAGCTGCTGGCCATATGGGCGCTTGGCGCTGACGCGGCCTTGCGCGGGGTGGTGCCCATGCTGGGGCGCCACTCCGACAGCGGCGCCATTAGCCAGGCCGCCATGGAAGAGATTGAATGCACCCTGGTGCAGCACCTGGGTG
Organism: Pseudomonadota bacterium; assembly: GCA_030535425.1. Taxonomy (GTDB): domain Bacteria; phylum Pseudomonadota; class Gammaproteobacteria; order Burkholderiales; family Burkholderiaceae_C; genus Ottowia. The sequence continues at coordinate 6,223 of JAUNHQ010000022.1, forward strand.
AGGTTTATGTGTATGCGGCCATGGCCGCGCCTGACGCAGGCTGAGGCAGGCATGGCAACCCCCACCCCTGCCGTCACCGAGGCGCTTGTGCGCGCCCGCCTGGCCGACGTGCCCCACGGGGGCAAGGTGGACGCCGTGGCCGCGCTGGGCGCCAGCATTGGCAAGTCGCGCGCCACGGTGTACCGCCACCTCAAGGCCACAACCGTGCAAGCGCCGCGCCGCAAGCGCAGCGATGCAGGGCGCACGGCGCTCACGCAGGGCGAAGCCAAGCTGATCTCGGCCATGGTGATGGAGGGGCTGCGCAAGAACAACAAGCGCCTGTACACCATCGGCCACGCCGTGCAAGTGCTGCGCGCCAACGGCGCCATCCGCGCCGAGCGCGTGGATGCAGCCACGGGCGAATGCATCCCGCTGTCTGACGCGGCCATTGCCCGCGCCATGAGCCATTACGGCCTGCACCCCGACCAGCTGCTGCGCCCGCCGCCCGCGCGCGAGCTGCGCAGCCTGCACCCCAACCACGTCTGGCAGATCGATGCCAGCCTGTGCGTGCTGTACTACCTGGAAACCACCAACCCGGCCGAGATGGGCCTGCAAGTCATGGAGGCGCGCAAGTTCAACAAGAACAAGCCGCGCAACCTCAAGCGCATCGAAGACCGGCGCGTGTGGAGCTACGAGGTCACCGACCACAACAGCGGCGCGCTGTACGTCAACTATGTATTCGACGGCGAGAGCGCGGCCAACATCTCTGAGACCTTTATTGCCGCCATCCAGCAGCGCGGCACCGACCCGTTTTACGGTGTGCCCTTCATCCTGATGATGGACATGGGCAGTGCCAACACCAGCGGCCTGTTCAAAAACCTGCTGCGCCGCCTGCAAGTGCAGGCCATGCCCCACGCGCCGGAGAATGCCCGCGCCACCGGCCAGGTGGAAAACGCCCGTAACCTGCTGGAGCGCGGTTTTGAAAGCGGCTTGCGCCTGCGGCCAGTACACAGCCTGGACGAGCTTAACGCCCGCGTTCAGCGCTGGTGCCGCTGGTTCAATGCCACCAAACAGCATTCGCGCCACGGCAAGACCAGAGCCGAGCAGTGGATGACGATCCAACCTGAGCAGCTGCGCATAGCGCCGCCGCCCGAGCGCTGCCGCGAACTGCTGAGCCACACGCCCGAGCCGCGCAAGGTCAACGCCCTGTTGCGCGTGGAGTTTGACGGCGCCGAATACGACGTCAGTGCCGTGCCGCGCGTAATGGTTGGCGAAAAGCTGCTGATCGCCCGAAGCCCCTACCAGGCCAACGCGGCCTTGGTGGTGGACACCGACGCCGAAGGCAAAGAGCTGCTGCACCTTGTGCCGCTGGTGGAAAAGGGTGAAGACGGCTTCAGCCTGGGCGGGCACAGCAACGTTATCGGAGAAGACTGGCGGCGCCCGGCCGACACGCTGGCCGACACCAACCGCAAGGAAGTGGAGCTGCTGGCCATGCAGGCTGCATCGCTGGAAGAAGCCGCCGCCAAGCGCAAGGCCAGGGCTGCGCCCTTTGGCGGCCTGATTGACCCCGAGCGGCATATCCAGCAGGCCAAGCTGCCCAGCTGCCTGCCCAAGCGCGGCCAGGCGCTGGCGCTGGGCGCGCAAACCGCCGCGCAGCCGCCGCAGCCCGCCCGCCTGCTCACCCAGTTTGAAGCCGCCGCGCTGCTGGCCGCGCCCGAATACCTGGGCCAGCGCCTGAGCGCAGAGCAAGTCGCCCTGCTGCGCAGCCTGCACCCGCAGGGCGTGCCCGAAGACCAATTGCCCAATTTGGCCGCCCGCCTGCAAGTGCGCGGCGGCCTGCGCCTGGTGGCTGGCGGGCAGTGATTGAAAAAGGAGAAACGACCATGAATAGTGAAGAAATCAACGCCAGGACGCAGCGGCTGCAAAAGCGGTTGATACAGGCGCTGAAAGACGAGGGCGAGATCCCCATCCTTTGCATCAGCGCGATGCTGAATTTGGCACTCCATATGGCCGTGCATCACGGCCATATGGACGTAGTGGCCGCCCTGATGCGCGGCTGCGCCGATACGCTGCAAGAGCAGGCCCGGGCCGCAGGGAGCCTGCAATGACCCTTGCCGCCGTCATGCACACCCACGGCCTGAGCCAGCGCGACCTGGCCCGCGCGTCGGGCCTGAGCCTGGCCGCCGTTAACGCCATCGTCGCCCGAGGCGAATGGCCCAAGCGCGGCACCGCCGCCGCGCGCGGCGCGTGCCTGAAGGCCCTGCGCCAGGCCGGCGCAACCACCGCCGAGCTGCGCCAGGTTGCACTGCTGCTGCCACCCAAAGAAATGGCCCCGGACGCGCCAACGCCCGGGGCCGTGCCCAGCCCTGAAGAAACCACTCAAACAGAGAAGGACGAGCCCATGCTACTGGAAAACACCCCTTTGACCCAAAACGCCCTCAAGCACTTTGGCCTGCCGCGCAGCCCGTTTGTGGATGACGTGCAGACCCGCGCCGACGTGTACCAGTCCATGAGCAGCCGCTACGCCCGCGCCGCGCTGCTGGACTGCGCCAGCAACCACGGCTTCATCGCCCTGGTGGGCGAATCCGGCGCAGGCAAAACCACCCTGGTGCGCGAGCTGGAGCAGCGCCTGCTGGACGAGGGCAAGGATGTGCTCATCATCGAGCCCTACACCCTGGGCATGGAAGCCAACGACGCCAAGGGCAAGACGCTCAAAAGCGCGCAAATCGCTGAAAGCATCATCGTGGCGCTCGACCCGCAGGCCACGCTCAAGAACACGCCCCAGGCGCGTTTCCGCCAGCTGCACGAGCTTCTCAAGGCCAGCCGACGCGCAGGCCGCCGCCACCTGCTGGTGATTGACGAGGCCCACTGCCTGCCCACCGCCACGCTCAAGCACCTCAAACGATTTTTGGACCAGCTGCGCGATGGCATGCAGCGCCTGGTGGGCATCGCCCTGGTGGCCCAGCCCGAGCTGCGCCAGCTGCTGCACAGCCAAAACCCCGAGGTGCGCGAGGTCATGCAGCGCTGCGAAATCGTGGAGCTTGAGCCGCTGGACGCGGAGCTGGAGCAATACCTGGCGCACAAATTCTCGCGCTTTGACTTAAAGCCTGAGCGGGTGTTTGAGCCTGATGCGTACGACGCCCTACGCGCGCGCCTCATCCGCATACCACGGGGCAGCAAAACCGGCGTCAGCACCTGCTACCCCCTGGCCGTGCACAACCTGGTGGCCCGCGCCATGAACGGCGCAGCCGCCGCCGGCTGGCCCAAGGTAGACGCGCAATGCGTGGCGGGGGTGTGAGCCATGCGCTTGTACATCCTGAAAGTGTTTTGCCTGGGCCAGCACTACATCGAGCTGCGCATGGAGCGCAGCGCGTGCGATGCTGTGTTGAACGCCATGGCCCGCTACCCGCAAGCCTGCGGCATCAGCGCGCGGAGGGCATCGGCATGAAGCGCTACAGCTGCAATCAACTTGGCGTGTGCCATTGCGATGGCGCTTGCGCCAGCGGCAAGGTCTTTGCTCCCGGCGTCATTGAGGCGCACCCGGCTCCGCGCCCGCGCTGGCGGCGCTGGGCCATCCGCGCCGCTGTCTGGGCCTGGAACCTGGTGTCCGCGCTGTGCGTGGTCACTGTTTTGCTGGGCCTGTGGGGCATGGCGCGCGGCCACGGCAGCGCCGCCCCGGCGGCAGGCGTGTGCGCCACCGCCGCGCAGCAGGGGGCGCAGCCATGAGAGGCGTTTTCCTGCCCCCAACCTACGACGCCATCGTGCGCCTGGTGCACGCCATGGGCGCAGCCTCACACGGCGACCTGCTCAGCGCCTACCAGGCCGGGCCCATGCAGCCGGCCAATCTGCGCAAGGCCACGCAAGAGCTGTTTTTGCTGGGCTGGCTGGACAAGACCAAAGACACGCGGCCCGGCGCCCACGCGCGCGGTGTGCTTTTTTCGGTCACTGAGGAGGGCCTGGCGCACCTGCCCTGCAGCGGCCGCTTGCCGCGCCGCCCCACCTGGCTGCACCGCGCGCCGCCACTGCCGCCCGCGCCGCAGCCGCCCATTACCGCCCAGCATTCGCGCCCTGGGTGCCGCCGCCCGATGTGCCCGCGCGCGAGGGGGCGCTGGACTACAAGCGCTGCCGCAGCCTTGGCGCTACAGGCGGGGGGCGCACATGCTGACCCGCTGCCCCAACTGTGGTGCCAGCGCCAGCCTGGACGCACTGGTGGCCCACCAGGCGCTGCGCCAGGCTCTGGCCGATGTGCTGGCCCTGCTGCCCGCCGGTGGTTTGCTGCTGCGCTACCTGGGCCTGTTCCGGCCCGCCCAGCGCGAGCTGCGGCCTGAGCGCGCCGCGCGTCTTCTGCGCGAGTTGCTGCCCGACATGCAGCGCGGCGCCATCACCCGGCGCGGTCGCGAATGGCCCGCCGCGCCCCAGCTCTGGCAAACGGCGCTTGACGCCGTTCTGGACGCCGCCGCCAAAGGCAGCTTGCAGCCGCCTCTGCAAGACCACGGCTATTTGTACGAGGTGCTCATGCGCCTGTCAGACAAGCAAGAGGCCGGGCAAGAAGCCCAGCGCGAGCAAGAACGGCGCAGCGCCGGCCGCCCCGCAGCCTTGCAAGCGCGGGGGCAGGCCAGCCACGTTGCCGATGCCCTGGCCAAAGACCCCGCCCTGAAAACGGTGTACGAAGCCGCCCGCAACGCCGCCCCCATGCCCGCCCACGTGCGGGCCCGACTCAACGCCATCAAGAAAGGAAACACCCCATGACCACCACCCCCTTAGACCACATGCGCAAGCAAGCCGCCGCCTACGCCCAATGCCGCGACCAGCTCGCCGCCCTGGTGCAGGCCATGAAAGACGAGATGAGCACCATTGAGCGCGGCGCCATGCCCGCCATCTTGCGCGCCGCCCGCCGCATCGCCACCTTGCACGACGAGCTGCGCGCCAGCATCGAAGCCCACCCCGAGTGCTTCACCAAACCCCGCAGCGTGGTGGTTGACGGGCTCAAATTTGGCTTGCAAAAGCAAAAGGGCAAGATGAGCTGGGCCAGTGATGAGGAGCTGGCCCAGCGCGTCAAGGCCCTGGCCCGCGAAGGCGCCATTGACCCCGGGCAGGTCAATGCCCTCATTGAATACCGCCCCAAGCCCGTGGCCGCCGCGCTGGAGCAGCTCGACGCCAAGCTGCTTAAGCGCTTAGGCGTCACCGTGAGCGCCGACACCGACGCGCCCCTGATCAAGACCGTGGACGGCGACGTGGAAAAGCTCGTGGCCCAAATCGTCAAGCAGGCCAGCCAGGCGGAGGCGGCTTGACATGGGCCGCGACCGCTTTGCCATGCGCAAGTTGGGCCAGGGCTACGCCAGCCCGCTCACCCGCGCGGGCTGCCACAACTGCCAGCACAGCGCACCCGTGCAGGGCTGCACTGAAGGCGGCCTGCAATGCCGCAGCGGCGGCTTTCTGGTGGCCCGCATGGGCATTTGCAACCGCTACGCCGCGCGCTTGCCCGGCGCGCAAAGTGGAAAGGGCGCGTCATGAACCGCAATGAGGCATTGCAAAAAATCAAAAAGTGCTTGGCCCTGGCCGCCAGCAGCAATCAACACGAAGCCGCAGCGGCCTTGCGCCAGGCGCAAAAGCTCATGGCCGCGCACCAGCTCAGCGAGCAAGACCTTGGCTTGGCCGACGTGGCCGAAGCCGCCGCGCGCGCCCACCACGCCGACCTGGTGCGGTGGGAGACCCTGCTGGCCCACATGGTGGCCGGCGCCTTTGGCTGCGAAGTTCTTACCGACGTGCGACTCTTGCTGTCGCGCTGGCCAGCCGTGCGCCGCCAGCGCAGCTACGTGTTCGTGGGTGTGGGCAGCGCGGCCGAGGTGGCCTCTTACGCCTACGACGTGCTGTGCCGCCAGTGCGCCAAAGACCGCCGCGCCCACATCAGCGCGCAGCCCAAAAACTGCAAACCCAAAACCAAAACGGCTCGCGGAGATCTCTATGCCGAAGGCTGGTGCGAGGGTGTGCGCGCCAAGCTGGGCGAATTTGCAGGTAACCCGCGAGATACAGAGCTGGTGCGGCAATACATGCAGGCCAGGCCGGGCATTGTCGGACGGGCTGCTGCCAAAGACCGCGTCAGCGGAAAAAACGTCTCCGGCGATGACTGGCACCGTGGCGTGCGAGCGGGCCGCCAGGCGCGGCTCAATCGGGGCGTTGGCGCGCCTGCGACCCCGGCACTTTTGAAATAGCCCCGCAGTGCCGAGAAATGGGCCGACCTATGCCGACATACCACCCAACCCCCGCTACCCCCAAACTGAACGATTCTGAACGCACTGGCGGGCGTTCCGCTGGCCGGCGTCCGGGCGCCGGCTCTCCCGGCAAGCACATTGCCGCCATCCACGCCCTTAAAAACAAACTGCGCATGCCTGATGAGGAATACCGCGCGCTGCTGTTTGGGCAGACCGGCAAGCACAGCTGCAAGGACATGACCGTGCCCGAGCGCCAGCGCGTGCGCGAGCACTTGCAGCAGCTGGCCCGCCGCGCCGGGCTGGAGCGCGCCGGTGCGCAGCCCAGGCGCGCCAAGGCCGCCCGCCCCCTGGAGGGCAAGGTGTGGGCGCTGTGGCACGCGCTGGGCCGCGCGGGCAAGCTGGACCGTAGCGATGCCGCCGCCCTGCGCGCCTGGGTGCGCCGGCAGGTGGGGGTGGATGACATTGGCTGGTGCAGCAACGCGCAACTGCACAGCCTTATCGAAAGCCTCAAGCTCTGGCAAGGGCGTTGAGCAAGGACGCACGCCATGATGAACCGCCTGACCCCCGCCGAAGCTGCCGTGCTGGATGCCGCCTTGCCGCAGGGCCTGACAGAATCCATGCGCGAGCTGGCCTGGTGCCTGTTTGAGGCGCTGGCCCTGCTGGATGATCGCGCGGGCCAGGCCCAGCCCGCGCCCGCCTGGTTGGCCCGCCTGCACGAGCTGGCGCGCATGGTGCTGGCGCAGGTGCAGCACGTGGCCAATGAGCTGGGCGGCCGCCCCGTGTACCTGGCCAAAGGGGTGCTGGTGCATTTGAGCGCGCGCGATGAGCAGATGTGCGCCGAGTTTCGCGGCAACAACTACCGTCAGCTGGCCCACCGGTACGGCCTGACCGAAATGCGCGTGCGCCAGATTGTGGACGCCTGGCAGCGCGAGCAGTTTGCCCGGCGGCAGGGCCGCCTGCCGGGGCTGGATGAAGACGCCGTCGCACCCTAAGCGCTGTAATTTCTAAAGCCCTTTACTCAGGGGCTAAGCCCCTTGCGCGAGACCATGCCGCCCATGGCACCGCGCACCCCAACCCCTAAGCCCATCCACATTTTCCGGCCCGGCCGCTGGGTCGCCATGAGCGGCGAGGTCATCAGCTTTACCGAGGCTGACCTGGCCGCCACCGCCGCCGCTTACGACCCGGCCAAGCACCGCGCCCCCATTGTCAAGGGGCACCCCGCCACCGACGACCCGGCCCAAGGCTGGGTGCAGGCTTTAAGCGCCGGCCCGCGCGGCCTGTTTGCCGCCCCAGCGCAGGTGGACGCGGCCTTTGCCGAAGAAGTGCGCGCCGGCCGTTACGCCACCGTCAGTGCCCGCTTTTACCGGCCCGACTCACCCGCCAACCCCGTGCCCGGCACCTGGTACCTGCGCCACCTGGGCTTTTTGGGCGCGCAGGTGCCCGGCGTCAAAGGGCTGGACGCGCCCGCGCTTGACCCCGCCTTTGCTGAAGACGCGGACAGCGTGTGTTTCACCGAGGGCGTGGCCTTTGGCGAATGGGACGACGCCACCAACGCCAGCCTGTGGCGCAACCTGCGCGAATGGCTGCTGGGCAAGTTTGGCGCCGAAGAGGCCGACCGCGTGCTGCCCGGCTACGACGTGCGCGCGCTGGAGCAAGGCGCGCAAGAAGAGCTGCAACGCCGCCAGCGCGAGCGCGAAAACGCGCTCCCCGCGCAGCAGGCCGCATTTTCCGAACCCCCGCAACCACAGGAGCCTCCCGTGACCGAAGAAGAAGCCGCGCGCCTGCGCGCAGAAAACGAAGCCGCCCAGCGCGAAATCCAAGCCCTCAAGGCCGCAGCCGCGCAGCGCGAGGCCGCCGCAGCCAAGGCTGAAAGCGCCGCCTTTATCGAAGGGCTGGTCAGCCAGTCCCGCCTGCCCGAGGGCATGGCCGCGCCGCTGGCCGCTGTGGACGCGCACCTCAAAACGCAGGCCGACGCCTGTTTTGGCGAGGGTGATGCTGCCCGCCCGCTGCACCAGGTGCTGCGCGAGTTTTTGGGTGCGCTGCCCGCCGCCGTGCAGTTTGGCGAGCACGCCACGCGCCAGCGCGCCGCAAGCCAGCCCCCCGCCGATGACGTGGCTTACGCCGAGGGCGCAGACCCTGAGCGCATTGAGCTGGACAAGCGCATCCGCGCCCACATGGCGCAGCACCAGACCAGCTACGCGGCGGCCTACGCAGCCGTGACCCGTTAACCCAACCCGTTTGACTGAAAGGCCCCTATGCCCCGCCTGAAAGACCTGCGCATCGTTGACCCGGTGCTCACCAACCTGGCCGCCGGCTACATCAACGAAGAGTTCATTGGCGACAAAGTGCTGCCGCGCGTCACGGTGCAAAAAGAAGGCGGCAAAGTGCCCCTCTTTGGCAAGGCCCAGTTTGTCGAGCACCGCACCGAGCGCGCCATCCGCGCCGCCAGCAATGTGCGCGACCCTGAAGGGGTGAAGAGCATCGACTTTGTGCTGCAAGAGCACGACATTGCCACCCGCCTGGACTACCGCGAAAAACAAGAGGCCGACTTTGCCCTGGACGCGGTGGAGACCGCCAACACCATGGAAATCCTGCGGCTGGGCCACGAGTTGCAAGTCGCGCGCCTGGCGCAAAACCCCGCCAGCTACGCGGCAGGCAACACGCTCACCTTGAGCGGCGCCGACCAGTTCACCGACCCGGCCAGCGACCCGCTGGGCGTGGTGCTGGATGCCAAGGCCGCCGTGCGCCAGCTGATCGTGCGCGAGCCCAACACCATGACCATGGGTTACGAAACCTACCGCGCGCTGCGCCGCCACCCGCAGCTGGTGGGCCTGCTGTCCACCAACAAAGACCGCGTGCTCACGCTGGACGACCTCAAGCGTTTTTTCGAGGTGGACACCATCAACATTGGCAAGGCCGTGTATTCGGAAGACGGCAGCGCCGTGCGCGACATCTGGGGCGACAACCTCATCCTCAGCTACACCGCGCGCGAGGCCGATGGCCAGCGCAGCTACCGCGTACCCAGCTTTGGCTACACCCTGGTCAAGCAAGGCTGGCCGCAGGTGGACCGCTACACCGACGTGGGCGGCAAGGTGGAGTTCATTCGCGCTACAGAAATCTACAAGCCCTTCGTGCTGGCCGCCGGCGCGGGCTACCTGGTGGCCGACACCAACGCTTAAGAGGGCCGCGCCATGAGCAGCAAAAAAACCGACGCAACCGACACAGCCGCCACCCCTGCTGTCGCCCCCAAGCTCCCGGCCAAGGCCAAGCCGCAGGCCCAAGCCTGGCGCGTGCTGCGCCCCGTGCGCCACGGCACGCTGGACGCCAACGGCCAGCGCGCCAGCCGCACCTGGCAAAGCGGCGAGCTGATCGAGCTGACCGACGCGCAAGCCGCGCCCCTGCTGGCGCGCGGCGCCATCGAGCGCGCCCCCGCCGCTGCCCCCACCAATAAGGACTAACCACAAGGATCAAGGCCATGCCCAAGCCAACATTTCACCCCATCCTCACCCTCACCATCACCGCCGCCACCGACCTGGACCACGCCCACCGTTTCGTGGGCTTTGACGGCCGCCCGTCCACTGCCGGGGCCAAGGCCCTGGGGGTGAACAACGCCACCTTTGCCGCCGGCGAGCAAGCCAGCGTAGACGCCATCGGCGTCGTGCTTGTGGAGTCCGGCGGGGCCGTGCCCCAGGGTGCCGAGGTGCAAGCCGGTGCCGAAGGGCGCGCCGTGGCCCTGGATGGCGGCAAACCCAATGGCTGGGCGCTGGACGCGGCTCAGGGTGCGGGTGAGCTGATTCGCATTGCACGCGGCATCTAAGGAGTTGGCCTAGTCATGTCCTACGCCACCGCTGCTGACCTGGCCCGCGTCGCCACGCGCGGCTGGGACGATCTGGCCCAGCGCGCCGCGCAAAACGCGCGCGTGCCGGGCGAGCTGCTGCGCACCTTGTACACAGGCGGCAGCACAGCAGGCGTAGATGCAGACGTGCTGTCTCTGGCGCAGCGCGCCATGGAGCTGCTGCACGATGCGCTGGAGCGCGCCAGCCGCCACGCCGACACCTACATCCAGCCGCGCTACCAGGGGCAACTGCCGCTGCCCGCGCACCTGGTGGACGGGTCGGATTTGCCCACCGTGGTGGCCACCGTTGCCTACCGGCGCCTGATGGGCGCCAGCCTGTCGGAAGACGTGGACCGCAACACCGCCTGGGCCGAAAAGTATCTGCGCGATTTGGCCGCGGGCGTGGTCAGCCTGGGCGGCAGCGACCACGACACGCCCCAGCCGCCTGGGCGCATGGTCAGCCGCACCGCGTGCAAAAGCATTGCGTGGCACCGCTATGGATAAGAGCGCCCATGAGCACCATCCATGTCAAACGCGGCAGCACCCTGCGCCTGCCATGCGCGGTACAGCAAAACGGCCAGGCCGTGGACATCACGGGCTGGCAGATCGACTGCTGGCTGCGTGCGCCTGGCAAGCAGGTGGTGTACCGCTTTGCCCCCGCGCTGACCAACGCGGCCGCCGGGCAGTACGAGCTGCGCGCCAGTGCGCAGGACACGGCGCGCTGGCCCATCGGCCCCTTGAGCGCCGACATCCGCTACGTCAACAGTGCGGGCCAGGTGCTGCACACCGCCACCTGGCACCTGCGCGTGGCCGACGCCATGACCGGAGCCCACCCATGACCCCCGGCAACTTCCTGGCCGCCGAGCCACTGATCGTGCAGCGCCTGCAAGCCGTGCTGCCGCCCCAGGTGCACGTACTCACCGCCGCCGAGCTGGCCCAGGTGGCCGGCAGCCAGCAGCCCACGCCTGCCGTGCATGTGCTCTATCGCGGATACCAGGTGGATGACAGCCGCACCGGCGCGTTTGCCGGGGTGGAGCAAAGCTGGCTCACCGTGGCGGTGGCGCGCAACGTGGCCGATATCGAGCAGGGCTATCACGCCCGCCAGGCCGCGGGCCCGCTGGCCGCACAGGTCATGGACGCGCTGTACCGCCACCGCCTGCGCGACGCGCAGGGCCAACCCATCGGCATGGGCCCGCTACGGCTGGACGCCGCGCCCGCGCCCGGCTTTGAGGATGGGCACTTTTACCTGCCGCTGGGCTGGCTATGCCCAGTGAGCTTCAGGAGCGACGCATGTCCAGCCCCCTAGTCACTGTCATCACCGGGCCCGTGCAGGGCAACGTCATCACGCACGTGTACCCCGCCAGCGGCGGTAGTGCTGGCGGTGTTATCGCGCCGCAGATCAGCGCCGACCCCGGCAACCGCGCCACCGCCGGCGCTGATGGCGGCGTGTATGTGCGCGATGACCTGGTGCCCGACCCCCTTGCTTACTACATCTTGGCCAAAACCTGACGAGACCTGAAAGGAAGAAACATGACCTTCGAACAACGCCTTATTGCTCTGGCCACCGCCATCGGCGCTGATATCAAACTAGACCGCCTGAGCATGGGGCCGCTGCCCGCGCTGGGCACGTCGGCCAAGGGCAGCTTGGTGGCGGCCATCAATGAATTGAAGTCTGGCCTGGATGCCATCGTGGCATCGCCTGGCGGTGTGGCGATTGACGATACGGCGGGCAACGGCGCCACCACCGTCACCTGGTCTGCGGACAAGATTTACGACACGATTGAGCTGGCCAAGACGGCGGTCAAGAACGAGTTGACCGATGGCGCTGCTGCCGCGCTGGATACGCTCAATGAGCTGGCCACAGCATTGGGTAACGATGCGAACTACGCGCAGACCGTGGCCACGGCGCTGGGCAAGCGTGTGCGCGTGGATGAGGCGCAAACGCTCACACCAGACGAAAAAGCACAGGCGCGCAGCAACATCGGCGCGGTGGCCGCTGAGGCTATTGGCAACCCGGACGCTGATTTGGTGGCTGTCTATAACGCGGCGAAGGCTTGAGGCAGCGATGGCCAGCCTTGAGCAGCGCCTGACGGCGGCCATGCAGGCCATCGGCGCAGACCACAAAAGCACGCAGGCTGCCATAGGTAGCCTGGGCAGTCTTGGCACGGCCAACAAAAGCAGTCTGGTGGCCGCCATCAACGAGCTGAAGGCAGCCAATGGCGGCAAGCTGTCGCAGGTGAGCGGCCAGCAGCTGATCGAGTTGATGATCAACGGCAATCTTGAGCCGGGGCGGCTGTACATCGACACCGACTTTGGCGGTCTCCACCTGGCGACCGACCCGAGTGGCTACAAGACCTTCGCCGACGAAGCACAGGCTGCTCGCAAACCGGGGTGGCTCGGGCACCTGGCGGGCTGCTGGGGCGATGGCGACCCGGTGTTGCTGGCCAACAACGTGATGACTGCTGGACAGTCTGCGATTCAGGCGTTGCAGGTCGGCACGGCCACGGCGCGCGCCGTGACGTTCCGCATGCCCGCAGGCATGCAAGCCGGCAGTCTTTACTGGTTTGGCACGTCTTCGGCGACGGGCGTGTTTACGGCGGCCATCTACCGGATGGGCGCCAACCGGGTCTGCACGCGTCTGCACACGCCGGTGGTTGTGAACACGCTTGCCCGCACATGGGGCAGCGCCGGGGTTGCCGGCGGCGTCTTTCTGGAAACGGGCGTCACCTATGTGATGGCGTTCAGCGCCGTTTCTTCAACCATCCAAACCGTGCCGGCCATGGCTTCCAGCACCAACGTGGCCTCCGCGCTGGGCGTGCTCACGCCCAGCGTGGCGCATGACGCGCACGACATGATGCCGCCTGCCTTGCGGTCGGCTGGTTTTCCGGTTCTGGGGCAGTTTGCCGTCGCAAACGGGCAGCTGCCTCCGACGGCAACTTTCTTGCCGCCCTCTGGCTGGGCAGGCAGCATGCCTGCGTTCTGGCTTTCCAGTACCTGATCAACCGCAAAAGCAAAAGGAGCAACCATGACTGCAACCACCTACATCGAACTGACCCAGCCGCACCGCCACGCCGGGCGTGACTACCCCGCCGGCGCCACGCTGGGCCTGCCGGCGCACAAGGCCGCCTGGCTCATCGGCCTGGGCCGCGCGCGCGAAGCCCCGCCCGCGCCTGTCCCCACCCCCGCCACCCCCGCCAAGAAAGCAAAGGACTGACCCATGACCATCGCCGCCACCTCCCTCATCTGGAACGGGCAAGGCCCCGTGCACATCGGCACGTTTGATCCCGTCCGTGGCCGCCCCGAAACCGGCTTTTTGGTTGACATCTACAGCGTAGGCTGCGGCAACCGCACCCTCACCGCCACACCCAGCCGCGAGACCGAAACGCTCAAAGAAAGCTGCTCCGGCCAGCGCCTGACACTCAAAGAAATTGAGACCAGCAAGAGCCTGCAAGTGAGCCTGGAGATGATCCAGTTCGACAGCCGCACGCTGGCGCAGGCGTTTTTTGGCCAAGCCGTGGTCAAAGCCGGCGGCACCGTGACCGATGAGCAACTGCCCGCGCTGCAACCGGGCGACTACTTCTTCCTCAAAAACCCGCGCACCAGCTCCGTGGTGGTGGAAGACAGCACCACGGGCAGCCCCATCACCTACGTGGAGGGCACGCACTACGAGGCCAGCGACGCCGACCACGGCCGCTACCGCCTGCTGCAACACCCGGCCGGCCACGTGGAGCCGCTCAAGGTGGACTACGAATACGCCGGCTACGTCAACATTGCCGCCTTCAGCAAGACCAATGTTGAAAAGGGCATCATCTTCAGCGGCATCAATGGCGACGGGCAAAAAGTGCGCGTGATCATCCCGCGCATCAGCCTGGCCATGTCGGGTGACTTTGGCTGGATCAGCGACTCTGCCAGCCCCCTGACCCTGGGCGGGCAGGCGCTCTATGTGCCTGAGCTGCAAACCGATGCCGACTACGGCCCCTTCATGCGCATCGACACCATGCCCGATTTGCCCTGACGCGGCCCTGGCGCGGCGCAGCGCCCAACAAAAACCCCGCCTGCGGCTCACGCGCCTTGGGCGGGTTTTTTGTTGGGGGCGGCGGGCTTACAGCCGTTTGAGAAGCCCCGCCAGCAGCGCCCAGGCAAACATAAGCATGGTCAGGACAAAGAGCAGCAACAGCGCCGTGAAAACGCCTGCAAGGGCGGCGGTGAAAACGTTTTGCGGGTCAATGCCCAGCGCTGCGCAGGCCACGAAAAAGCCCGCGCAAAGCGCGATGTTGCCCAGCAACCACAGCGCCTCACGCCACTCACCGCGCGTGGGCGGCCAGTGCAGCCAGGGGCGGTTTTTTGCAGGAGATTGAGACATGGCAGGCAATGAGTTGAAGGCAAAGCTCGTCATAGAGGCCCAAAGCCGGGGCGAGGAAAGCATCATAGGGCTGAGCGATGAGGTGGGCAAACTCGGCGATGCGGCGGCGCAGACCGGCCCGGCCTTTGAGCGCATGGCGGGCGACATGGAAAAAGCCGCTGCCGTCATGGCCGACCGCGAGCTGCTGGGCGTGCGCGCGCACGCCGACATTCAAAAGGAGATTGAACAAACCCGCGCCGCCTATGAACGCCTGAAGGCCAGCGGCCAGCTCAGCCAGGCCGAGCTGGCACAAGCCGCGCTCAAGACCGAAGAGCGCGTGCGCGAGCTCAAATCGCAAACCAACGGCTGGACCGAAAGCCTGGGCAAGGCCAAGCTGGCCATTTCTGGCCTGGCCGCCAGCGGCGCCGGGCTGGCGGCGGTGGCCAAGCGTGCCATTGATTTTGAAAGCGCCATGGCCGACGTGGCCAAGGTGGTGGGCGGCACCGATGAGCAGGTGGCGCAGCTGGCATCGCGCATCAAGGCCATGACGGCCACCATTCCGCTGGCGGCCACTGAGCTGGCGGCCATGGCGGCGGCGGGCGGGCAGCTGGGCGTGCCCATTGAAAAACTCGACCAGTTTGTGCTTCTGTCCGCGCAAATGGCCACCGCTTTTGGCATGAGCGCCGAGCAGGCGGGCGAGGCCGTGGCCAAGCTCAGCAACATTTTTAATCTGCCCATGGATCAGGTTGGGCGGCTGGGCGATGCCATCAACACCTTGGGCAACAACATGGCGGCCAAGGAGGCCGACATCGTGGAAGTGCTCACCCGCATTGGCGGCGCGGCCGGGCAGTTTGGTCTGACGGCCGAGCAGGCCGGGGCGCTGGGCGCGTCCATGCTCAGCCTGGGCGTGAGCGCCGAGGTGGCGGGTACGGGCATCAACGCCATCCTCAGCAAGCTGCAAACCGCCGGTATTCAGGGCAAGGAGTTTCAATCGGCGCTGGCTGGCATGGGCCTGTCGGCCAAGCAGCTGGCCGCTGATATTGCGGCCAACCCGCAAAAGGCGCTGGAGGGTTTTTTGCAAACCTTGAGCCAGCTCGAAGGCGCGCAAAAAGCCGAGGTGCTGGCCAAGCTGTTTGGCCAGGAATACCAGGACGACGTGGCCCGCCTGCTGGCGGGCCTGGGCCAGTATGAAAAAGCCCTGGAGCTGGTGGGCGACAAGGCCGCCACCGCCGGGGCTATGCAAAAAGAATTTGAAACCCGCGTGCAGACCACCGCCGCGCAATTGCAACTGCTGAAAAACGCCGTGGAGGTGGCGGCCATCAATTTGGGTAGCGTGCTGCTGCCCATGGTGCAGCAGCTGGCCAGCGGGGTATCCGGCGCGGCGCGCGCGGTGGCGGAGATGGCTGAGCAGTTTCCAGAGCTCAGCCGCGCCGCCACGGTGCTGGTGACGCTGGCCGCCAACGCTGCCACCCTGCGCCTGGCCTGGCTGGCTATTGGGGCCGCCGGGACAAAGGTGTTTGGCGGCCTGGGTGGTGAGCTGGGGGCGCTGAACGTGCGATTTGCCGACCTGGCCAGGCAATCCTCGCTGGCAGGCGCCGCGTTGAAATCGGCGGGGCTGCTGGCAGCGGCCGGCTGGGCCGGCTGGAGTATTGGCAGCGATCTTCGCCAGCAGTTTGTAGAGGTGGAGCAAGCGGGCATTGCTCTGGCCGCCGGCCTGACCAAGCTGGCCGCCCGCGCCCAGGCGGCTTGGGAGATGCTCAAGGCCCCTTTTACGGACGACACCGTGGCTGCGGCCCAGCAGCGCCTGCATGAAAGCCTGGCGCAAATTGACGCGGACTACGCCGAGCTGTTTGACAGCGCGGCCCAGGCGCGTGATGCGCAGCAGCAGCAAGCCGCCGCATCGGATGCCGCTGCGCAAGCGGTGGCCCACCAGGCTGAGCAAACCCTCGCCGCCGCGCAGGCGCAGCAGCAGCTGGGCCAGGCGCTGGCAAGCGGCGGCGCCGAAGCGGCCGTGCGCAGCTTCGAGGCATTGGCCGCCGGGGCTGGCGGCGCAGCTAAAGCCCTGGAAGCCATGCGCGCCCAGCTGGATTTGGGGGACATGCAAAGCGTGGCTGCATTTGGGCAGGCGATGGACGGCCTGCGCGAGCGCGGCACGCTTTCGGCCCGGCAAGTCAGCCAGGCGTGGCAAGAGGCACTGGGCCAGCTGGATACGGATGCGCTGGCGCGTTTTGGTGACGAGCTGGGCGGCGCGTTCGACAAGGGCCTGCTCAGCGCCCAGGCCATGTTCGAGCTCAATGAGCGCGTGTTGATGGCCAGCTTTGACAAGTTGGGCGCCAATGCCGCACAAGCGCTTGGGCGCGTGAGTGATGGCGCGCAAGAAGCCATTGGCGCCTTCGACGTGGTGCGGCGGCAGGTGCAGGCGGCGGGTTTGAGCGCCCAGCAGGTTGCGGCGGGCCTGGAAGCGGCTTTTGCTGCTGCCACGCCCCAAGCCGACAGCATGCAGGCCATTGAGCAACTGCAACAGCGCCTGAGCGGCGTGGCCGATGCCGGCCTGGTGGGTGCCGATGGCTTGCAGCGCATGCAGCAGGCACTGGATGCGCAGCGGCGCAGTGTTGAGCAGCAGCTGCCCGGCATTCAAAGCTTGCAGGAGGCGCTGCGGCAGTTGGGTGTGACGCCCCAGGCTGAGCTGGATGCGCTGGCGCGCAAGGCGCGTGAGGCGTTTGACCGCGTCAGGGGCAGCGGCGCGGCCAGCGCGCGCGAAACGTCTGACGCCTGGCGCACCATGGCGCAGGCGCAAATAGAGGCCAGCGGCGGCGTGGCCGACGCCACGCTCAGGGCTCAGGCCGCGCAGCACGGGTTTGCCATTGAGGCCGATGCGGCGGGCAAGGCCGTGATCGTCAGCATGCAAGAGGCCGCTCGCGCGACCGAAAACGTAGGTCGGGCTGCACGGCGGGCCGGCGAAGACAGCAAAGAGGGCGCGAGAGAAGCCGCCGAGGGTGCCGGAAAAGTCAAAGAAGGCACCGAGCAGGCCGAAGCCGCGCACCAGAAGCTGGCCAAGACCGTGCAGCACACTTGGCTGTCGGCCAGTGCCCAGGCCAGCCAGTACGCCCAAGACGCTGCGCGCCACGCCCAAAACATGGTGGGCGACATGCAAAAGTACATGAATGGTGTCATGGGCTGGGGCGGGTACATCAGCGCCTGGAACAGCTACTACGCCGACTTGCGCCGTGCCGCCGACGGCTATGTGCAGGCGCTGCAACGCATTGATGAGCAGCAGCAGCGCATCCAAAGCCAAGACAGCGGCCCGGCGCGGGCCATTGAAGATTTGCGCCTGCGGCTGCTGGAGCTCAACGGTACCGAGGAAGAGGTGGCCCGCGCGCGCACGGCGCGCGACAAGGCTGAGGTGCAGCGCCAGATCGAGCTGGCCCGCCTGGAGATGGAGCGCGCCACCCTGCGCGGCGACACGGCCGGGGCCGCGCGCCTGCGCCAGGAAATGGAGTTGCTCAACCAGCAAATCGCCCTGATTGGACAGGTGGCCGCGGCCGAGAAAAAACGCCGCGAGCAAAACGCCCGCGACAAGCAGCGCGAGGGC
>JAUNHQ010000022.1:24192-40727 GCA_030535425.1 Pseudomonadota bacterium
ACAGTGTCCGTGACGGCTCGGCGGCGGGCTGTTTGGCAGTGGCAGTGGCAGTGGTAGCGGTAGCGGTAGCGGTAGCAACGGCGGCAACGGCGGCGCGGGCGCTGTGCACATCACGCTTAACGCCAATGGCGTGCAAGACCCTGCGCGCCTGGCCCGCCTGATTGAGCCGGAGCTGCGCCGCATGGCCCGGCTGGCGCGTTAAAGCGGTGCGTTAGTAAAACCCTTTATTCGCCCCCCGCGCCGGCGCGGCTGCACCATGCGGCCCATGCCCTCGGTGCAACGTTTTTTCTCAGGCCGCCACAACCTGGTGCGCACGGCGCAGCTGGCCGCCAGCAGCGTGCGCGCGGCCACGGCCACCCAGCGCGTGGGCGCGCGCCGCACCGGCGGCGGCCGGGTGCGCCTGGGCGGCAGCTACACCGGGCACGAGGCCGACACGGTGCAGGTGCGCCTGGCCGCTGGCGGCGGCGCCCCGCGCGCCAGCGTGCCGCAGTTTGCCGGTGTGGGCAACGGCGCGCTGGCGGTGCAGGGCGTGGATGCGGCCGCGCCGCTGCAAACCCTGACCCTGACCCTGGCCGACCTGGGCGTGCCCACGGCGCACGCGCAGCTGGACGTGCGCGAGGTGGGCATCCGCGCCCGCGCGCCCGGCGCGGCGGGCAACCAGATCCGCATCCACATTGAGCCGCGCCTGGCGCGCACCCCCACGGCCTGGGCGCTGCTGGCCGACTGGGCCACCGGCACGGCGGTGCAAACCGGCCCGCAGTGGGACTTTGGCGGCCTGCCCCTGGGCGCCGGCGGCGCGCTGGACGAGGCCACAGGCCGCATCCAGCTAGGCGATGACCCGCAAATCTACCGGCCCTGGCGCCAGTACAAAGACGGCGCCTGGCAGTTTGGCCTCTCGCCCGCCTTGCAGCGCAACGTGGCCGCCGGCACGCCGGTGTACGCCGTGACCGGCGGCTATGTGGTGACCGTGACCGACGGCGCGGTGAGCGAGGTGTTTGGCGACACGGGCGCGGGGCAGGCGGCCATCGTCACGTTTTACGACCTGCTGACCGCTTTGCAAACCAGCGCGCTGGTGGATGTGGCCGGTGTGGTGGCGGCCGACCGCACGGCGGGCGGGCAAGCGGCGGTGGACGTGCCGCTGCGCACCCAGGCCTGGCTGATGGCGCAAGGCGGCAAGGTGCGCCTGCAAGATGTGGGTGTGCCCGCCGGCGCGCCCACGCAAAACCTCACGGTGCGCTGCATCAACGCCGACACTGTGGGTGCTGAGCGCTGGAGCGTAACGGGCGATGTGTCGGGCGCGTTGGATGTGGCGGTGACAGGCCAGCCGTATGTCAGCGCGGCGGCATCTTTCACGGTGCCGCGCATCGAGCCGCAAAGTGTGGGCAGCGGTCGTGTGTCGTTCGTGTTTTCACCTACGCAGCGCGGCGAGGCAGAGGGCACACCCAGCGTGTGCGCGCGCCCCCTGCAACTGGGGCGCAATGCGGTGGCGCGGAAGGTGACGTTTCGCTACGTGCGGCGCCCGCCCGCCGATTGTGCGTGCAGTGACATGCCTGAGCTGTACCTGCCAATGGAGTGTTTGGGCCTGGAGGGCAATATGAGTATGGAGCATGCTGCGGTCAAGCAGCGCATGGAGGCAATGTACGTGTGGCGCGAAGCATTTGTTCGTGCCAACACGTCGGCGAGTTCGCCAACGTCGCCCTCTCAGCCGGGGGCGGCGCCGCCAGATACGGTGGTGTTTTATGCACAGCAGCGCGATATCGACTGGGCCAATGCGGCACTGCGCATTCTGGCTGATTGCTTGCAGCGGGTGTACGCCCATGGGCAGGCGCTGGCAGCATGGGATGCGCTGTGGACGGAGGTGCAGGCGGATCTGGCGCCGCTGAGCTCATATGAGCTGAGCGCAGGTAGCGCTGCTGGTGCGGTCATCCAGGTTTCACCAGCGAATCCACGTTACCTGGATCGCTACCGGGCGGCGGTAGACAACATTCTTCTCAAGGCGGGCCTGCGCCCAAAATCTGAGTCCAGCGCCACAGATGCGGGCGGGTGCTGGACAGACCATGGCGGCACCCACTGGTGGGTGGACGTGGACGGCCACTTTCTGCCCGCATTCACTAATCAGGCCTATATCAGCAGCCGGCGCGATGCAGACACGGGCCGGGTGTACTCGACGCAGGAGTTTGGCTTTGGCTTGGTGGTGGCCTGCCCTGAACGCCTGAAAGCGGGCGATGAGGTGACGCTGCATATCGAGGCGGTGGACGGCCAGCGCCCGTATCAGGTAGGCGATGAGGCTACCCTCAGCACCGTGGCCGCCGGGGCGGCCTGGCTGGCCGGCGGGGTGGACGGCACCGACGTGCAAACCTGGCGCGTGGCCGGCTCGGCCAGCGGCGCGCTGCCCGATTACGTGGTGCCCACCGGCGGCGCGCCCGTGCCCCAGTACCAGGCGGCCGGCATCACCCTGGCGATGCAGCCCGGCGGCATCCCTTTTGTGCTGGGTGACGCGTTTACCCTGGCGGTGGAGGCCGGCCAGTACCAGTGGCGCCGGGGCGGCGACAGCGGGGCCTGGTCGGCCCTGCACGACATTCCGCCCAGCGGGCAGGCGGCCCTGGCCGATGGGCTGGTGGCCTACTTTGACGTGGGTGCGGCGCCCAGCTTTGTGCCGGGCGACGACTACACCTTTGCCGTGCACCAGCCCTGGGCCGCCAGCCACGTGCGCGACGCGCAGGCCAGCGCCTGGGGCTGGGCGGGCGATGGCGGGCGCATGGTGGTGGACCTGGGCGCGCCCCAGCGCATCGAGGCCGTGGCCCTGGCGCGCTACGCGCTGCCGGCGGGCGCGCAGGCCAGCATTGCCCTGTCAGACGACGGCGCGGCCTGGGGCGCAGAGGTGGCGCTGGACTGCACGCGCGCCGTGTGCGTGCACATGCTGGGCGCGGCCAGCCGCACCGCGCGCTACCTGCGGCTGAGCGTGTCGGGCGCGCCGGGCGGCCACGTGGGCTGGCTGTGGGCCGGCGTGCCCCTGGCCTGCGACCACCACGCCAGCACCTGCCAGCGCCAGCGCCGCTGGGCCGCCAGCCGGGGCGACGGCGTCAACCCCGCCGCGCTGTACGCCGGCGCGGGCGACGGCTGGCGCCTGGCCTGGCAGCCGGGTGACGCGCAGGCCAGCCGCCTGCTGGATGCCGATGTGCAAGCCCTGCTGGCCCTGGCCGACTGGGCGCAGGCGCAGGATGAGCCGCTGATCTTTGTGCCGCACTGGCGCCACCCGCAGGACGCGGCCCTGGTGCGGCTGGGCAGCGATGCGCTGGAGGTGAGCGACGAGCACGCCTGGCAGCCCGATGACGCGGGCCACCGCCTGCTGTCGGCCCAGCTCGATTTGGAGCCGGTGTACGCATGAGCACGGCCAGCGACCTGGCCGGCGCCTGGCTGACGGTGGACGGCGGCGACGACGGCATGGCCGTGCACCTGCTGCCCGCCGGGCGGCGCGCCAGCGCGCTGGCTGACGGCCTGAGCCTGCCCCTGCTGCACAGCCTGCCGCCCATTGAGCGGCCCCTGTCTGTGCCCGGCATAGCCGCCGCGCCCACCAGCCACATGGACGTGGCGCTGGACAACGCCGGCGGGCAGCTCACGCGCCTTTGGGGCCAGCGCCCGCCGCTGCGCCGCGCAGCGCGGGTGCAAACCGCGCGCGGCGTGCTGTTTGCCGGTGTGGTCACCCGCGTGAGCATGGGCCAGCAGGTGCGCCTGAGCCTGGAGGCGGGCATGGACAGGCCGCTGTCAGACAACCTGCCGCTGCGCACCAGTGCCGTGTGGGGCGGCTGGCGCGAGGTGCGCGTGCTGCCCTGGGGCTGGGGGCAGGTCACACTCACCCCCATCCAGTACAGCAGCGACCAGCGCGTGTTTTTCTTGCTGGATCACCCCATTGCCGGGGTGGACGAGGTCAAGCGCGACGACGTGGCCACACCCGCCTGGGCCTGGAGCAACGGCGTGGACAGCACGGGCCGGGCCGTGGCGTTTTTGGAGCTGGCCGAGCCCCTGGCCGAAGGCGAGCGCCTGGCCGTGACGCTGCGTGGGCGCCTGCACCCGGACACGGGCCGCCTGCTGCAAACGCCCGCTGAGATCCTGCACGACGTGCTGGCCCACCTGGCCGGCGCGCCCGTGCAGTGGGCCGACTTTGACGATTACCGCGCCGAAACCGCCGGCCTGGTGCTGGGCGGCCTGCTGGATGACAACAGCATCACTGTGCGCGCGGCCGTGGACGGGCTGATGCAGTCTGTAGGCAGCGCCTGGTCTGCCGCCATGCCCGGCGTGGCCCTGGGCTGGCCCGCGCTGCCCGATGACAACGCGCCCGCGCTGCGCGCCGACGCGCTCAGCGCCAGCGGCCTGCAAGCCGAGGCCGAGGCCACGGGCCTGTGCACCGTGCTGCGCGTGCTGTACGACTGGGACCACGCCGCGCGCCGCTACCGCCGCGCCGTGCAGCTGCGTGCGCCCGATGCGGTGCGCGAATACGGCGCGCTGGAGCGCGACTGGCCCGCGCCCTGGCTGCGCAGCCCCCGCCACGCCGAGGCGCTGGGCCGGCGCCTGCTGGCCGATTTGGCCCGCCCGCGCTGGCGCGTGGGCTGGCAGCAGCCCTGGGCCGACGTGCCCACCGGCGCCTGGGTGCAGCTGGAACACCCCCTGGCGCCAGTGACCGGGCGCCACCGTCTGCTGGCCGCGCGGCTGGATGTGTCCAGCGCCACGCTGGGCTGCGAGATCGAGGCGCCCGTGGGCGATGCGCCGCACATAGACACCGAGCGGCTGTCCGAGGCGTTCGACCCGGTCATTCAGCCCGGCATCACCGTGGAGGTGGCCGACAGCGAAATCATCTTCACCGCCCGCGACGAGCAGGGCAAGGTGCTGCCCGGCGCGCGCATCACGCTCAACGGCGGCGCCACCCGCGTGGCCGATGCGGCCGGGCGCGTGTCGTTTCCGGTGCAGCGCGGGCGGCACGTGCTGCTGATTGAGGCTGACGGCTACCAGGCCAGCGAGGTCGTGGTGGTGATCTGAAGTAGAAAAGGTGGGAGACATGGAACGCAGACGATTTTTCCCCGCCCGGCACGTGCAGCACGTGCCGGGACAAACCGTGGCGATGGATGTGCAACTGACTCCCAAGGCTCCCGCGCCTGCCGGTGGCTGCCAGTGTGACGTGGTTGGCGCAGGCTGGCTGGCATCACTCACAGGCGACGGGTTCGATGTGGGGTGGGAGCAGCTGCCCAATGGCCTCTGGCGGGTGTCCGGCCAAACAGGCTCGAACCACTGGTCGGTATCTCTGTGGCAGGGCACGCCTGACACGTTTGATGCGTATGGCTTCCCGCTGGAAAGCCCAGGCTTTCGCTGCGTGGATCTGACGCTCGATATATATGCGTGGGTCGTCTTGCCCGTCATCGTGGGCGTGCTGCAAGGCCGCACCCTGTGCGACGCTGCCTGGGACGTTGCCTGGGCGCAAGGTGCAGCGGGCAGCGCAGCCCAGTCCATCCACGGCCATCGCGCCCACGCGCAGGGCAACATGCTCTATGTGTACCCGGCCAAGCTGCAGGGCGACACAGTCACCACCGACACCTTGACGGCCCGCGCGAGCTGTGGCGGGCAAACGCTGGACACCTTGAAGCTGACGATCGTTCAGTCTCCATAAACAAAAAGACGGGCGGCTGCCCAGGGTGCAGCAACACCCCAGGCAGCCCCCTTACCCGCAGATACGGCTGCAAGTTCAGGCTAAGGCCCGCCACCTGTGCACAGGCGGGTCAAAGCCTATCAAAACTGCAAAGGACTTGCACCCCATGCAAAACCTAAGTGACATACGCTGCGGCCACTGCCGCCGCAAACTGGCCGAGGGCGCCTACGCTCGCCTGACCATCAAGTGCCCGCGCTGCCGGGTGCTCAACCACTTCACGACCCCGAGCCACACCCCCGCGCACGCCAGCGAGCGTCCCACCCCAGCAAAGGACAAGGACGTTCATGGCAACCCGCAAACCCTCATCCTCTCCTGATCCCCAGGCGCGCCCTCACGTGACCCGCAGCGTGCTGCGCTACTTTGGCGGCAAATGGCAAATCGCCCCCTGGGTCATCAGCCACCTGCCAGCCCACCGCGTGTACGTGGAGCCTTTCGGCGGCGCGGCCAGCGTGCTGCTGCGCAAGCCTCGTTCGCGCATCGAGGTCTATAACGACCTGGACGAGGAAATCGTCGGGCTGTTTCGGCTGCTGCAAGACCCGGTGCAATGCGCCCGCCTGATTCGGCTGCTGCGCCGAACCCCCTACGCGCGGGCCGAATTCGAGCGCGCTTTTGCGCCCACCGCCGACCCACTGGAGCGCGCCCGCCGCGCCATCGTGCGCGCCTACATGGCCTTTCACCACGAGGCGCTGTTCAACCTGGGCAAGACCACCTTTGCCGATGCCCGCCACCGCAGCGGCAACCACTGCAAGGCCCACGAATGGGCCAGCTACCCGCGCCACCTGGTGCGTGTGTGCCAGCGGTTGCAAGGCGTGGTCATTGAGCGGCGCGACGCGCTGGAAGTGCTCCGCGCGCAAGACAGCCCAGACACTTTGTTCTTTGTCGACCCGCCCTACCTGCCCAGCACCCGCAGCCAAAGCGGCTACCGGCACGAGCTGGATCATGGTCAGCATGTCGCCCTGCTGGAGCGCCTGCTGACCATTCGGGGCCGAGCCGTCGTGGCCGGCTACCCCAGCCAGCTCTACGACCAAATGCTGCAAGGCTGGCAGCGGGTAGAGCGCCCGCACCGTGCCGCTGGCAGCCGCCGCCCGCGCACCGAAGTGCTGTGGATCAAGCCGCCCTGTCAGATCGTGCCCACACCGGCCAGAAAGCGCTTGGCTGTGGGCGCACGCAGAGCGTCAATCACGTCATCGCAACCGCTTGAACAAGGAGAGCAGCCATGACCGCCTACCAACCCACCACCGCCACCATGACCGACTTCCTGCGCGGCATGGCCCGCCGCAACCGCTGCGGCGTGGAGCAGATTGCAGCCCACTCGGGCTGGCAGCAACTGGCCCAGCACATCCTGACCCAGCGCCAGGAAGACTTCCTGCGTAGCCTGCCCGAGCAAGACCTGCAAGCCATCGCCACCGGCGCCATAGACCTCAACGCCGCCGCCCAGGCAGCCCTGAGTAGCTGAACCGGCCCCGCCTCAAACAACAAAGCCGCCTCCAGAGCGGCTTTTGTTTTGTTCTGCGCAATTCCTTTGCATCTCTGGCAATAAGATCAGGCACCAAATATCTCATCAAAACAGCCGCAAATATCGCGGCGCGCTTCACCCACTGGCTGCGTCCCGAATGGCTGCAACCGGTCATGTCCCAGGGCCAGTGGCTGGGCACCTTGCTGCTGCTGCCGGGCAAACACCTGGCCAGCACCACAGCCGCTGCGCCCCGCCCTGCGCCCGCCCCCACCGCTGGCGGCCACCCGGCGCGCGCCGCTGGCCCTGACACCGGCCTTGACACCGACCCCTTTGCCAGCATCTTGCACCGCCACCCCGGCATGCAAGACACGGTGCGACGCGCCCGCCAGTTGTCCAGCGCCCGCACCGCCGTGCTGCTGCACGGCGAAACCGGCGCGGGCAAGGAAGCCTTTGCCCGCGGCCTGCACGGCGGGCGGCCCGGCGCCTTCATCGCGCTGAACTGCGGCGGCCTGGCGCGCGATCTGCTGGCCAGCGAGCTGTTCGGCCACGCCGAAGGCGCCTTCACCGGCGCGCGCAAAGGCGGCATGCCCGGCAAGATCGAAGCCGCGCAGGACGGCACCTTGTTTCTGGACGAAATCGGCGAAATGCCGCTGGACATGCAACCCATGCTGCTGCGCGTGCTGGAGCAAGGCGAAGTCTGCCGCCTGGGCGAAAACCGCTTGCGCCGGGTCAACTTTCGCCTGGTGGCCGCCACCCACCGCGATCTGCGCGAAGAAGTGGCCGCCGGGCGCTTTCGCATGGATTTGTATTACCGCATCGCCGTCACCAGCCTGCGCATCCCCCCGCTGCGCGAGCGCGGCGACGACGTGCTGCTGCTGGCGCGGCACTATCTGGCCCACTTTCGCCAGCAGGCCCACCTGCCCCCGACCGAGCTGCCGCCCCATGTGGCCCAGCGCCTGCTGGCCTACGCCTGGCCCGGCAACGTGCGCGAGCTGCGCAACGCCATCGAATCGGCCGTGCTGCTCAGCGGCAACGGCCCCTTGACGCTGGAGAGCCTGCCACCCGAGCTGCAAGACCTGGGCACCCCCGCCACCGCCACCGCCACCACCAGCCGCGATGCCAGCCCACGCGCACCAGACCCCGCATGCCACAGCGCAGCAGACGGTGCACCCAACGGCGCACCCCACGGCGCCTCGGCCTGCACCATCCGGCACGCCCAGGCCCAGGCCATCCGCGCCGCCATCGACGCCACCGGCGGCAACCTCACCCAGGCCGCGCGCCAGCTGGGCATCGCCAAAAGCACGCTGTACGAAAAAATGAAGCGCTACGGCCTGCAACGCTAAGGCCCTGCCCTGCCCCGTTCATTCATTCATCCATTCGTTTCTTGGCTTGCCCGGCCCGCGCTGCCGCGCGGGGCTGAGCCGCTTAAAACGGGCAATACGTCCAGCCCGCGCAGCGCCCCGCGCTCACATCGCCCAGCGCCTGCATCTCGCGGATATGCGGCAGCGCCTCGGGCAGGCGCAGCCAGTGCCGCACCAGGGCCGTACCCTGGGTGTCGGTCAAATCCTCTTGCAGCGCCTGCGCCAGCGCCGCGCTCAAATCCGTCACATAAGCCAGATGCACCATGCGGCCCCAGGCCGTGGCCACCAGCACCCAGCCAGCGCCCTTGTACTGGCGCGCCAGTGCGCGCGGCACCGGCAGCACCGGCCGCGCCAGCGGCATGGCGCGCGCTTGGGTCAGGTCCATGAACATGAGAAATGCTCCTATCGCGACCCATGCCAGATGGCCGCACCACCCATGTTAGGCACTGGCAGGCGCCAGGGCAATGGCGATCGTTCACAATCGCCCGCGTGTCCATTCCCCAGCATTTCATTCAGGAGCTTTTGGCCCGCGCCGACGTGGTGGAAATCGTCGGGCGCTATGTGCAGCTGAAAAAAACCGGGGCCAACTTCTCGGGCCTGTGCCCGTTTCACAGCGAAAAAACGCCCTCCTTCACCGTCAGCCCCGTCAAGCAGTTCTATCACTGCTTTGGCTGCGGCAAAAGCGGCAACGCCATTGGCTTTTTGATGGACCACACCGGCGCGGGCTTTGTCGAGGTGGTGCACGATCTGGCCCAGCAATACGGCCTGACCGTGCCCGAAGACGAGCGCAACCCGGCCGAGCGCGAACGCGCCGCGCAGCAAAGCGCCAAGCGCGCCACGCTGACCGACGTGCTGGCCAAGGCCGCCGACGCCTACCGCAAGCACCTCAAGGCCGCGCCGCGCGCCATTGACTACCTGAAAAACCGCGGCCTGTCGGGCCAGGTGGCGCGCGACTTTGGCCTGGGCTACGCGCCCGAAGGCTGGCGCAGCCTGGCCAGCGTGTTTGCCGACTACGCCGACCCGCTGCTGGTGGAAAGCGGCCTGGTCATCACCGGCGAAGACGATCAGGACAAGCGCTACGACCGCTTTCGCGATCGCATCATGTTCCCCATCCGCGACGTCAAGGGCCAGGTCATTGGCTTTGGCGGGCGCGTGCTGGGCGACGAAAAACCCAAGTACCTGAACTCGCCCGAAACCCCGGTGTTTCACAAAGGGCGCGAGCTGTACGGCCTGTTCGAAGCCCGCGCCGCCTTGCGCGAGCACGGCTTTGCCCTGGTCACCGAAGGCTATATGGACGTGGTGGCCCTGGCCCAGCTGGGCTTTGCCAACGCCGTGGCCACCCTGGGCACGGCCTGCACGCCCGAGCACGTGCAAAAGCTCTTTCGCTTTACCGAGCACATCGTCTTCAGCTTCGACGGCGACGCCGCCGGCCGCCGCGCCGCCCACAAGGCGCTACAAGCCGCCCTGCCCTTGGCCACCGACGTGCGCAGCGTCAAATTCCTCTTTCTGCCGCCCGAGCACGACCCCGACAGCTTCATCCGCGCCCACGGCCCCGACGCTTTTGGCCAGGCCGTCAAGCAAGCCTTGCCCCTGTCGCGCTTTTTGCTGCAAGCCGCCGCTGAAGACTGCGACATGGACAGCGCCGAAGGCCGATCGCGCTTTGCCGCCCAGGCCCAGCCGCTGTGGCAGGCCCTGCCCGCCGGCGCGCTGGCGCAGCAGCTGCTGGGCGACATCGCCGCACAGGTGCAGCTGGGCACGCACGAGCTGGAACAGCTGTGGGGCCTGCGCCGGCCTGGCGCCAAGAACTATAAAAAAGATAGCTTCTCGCGCGTACCAGAAGCGCGCAAACCGCCTAAAACACCCCCAAACCCACCCTCGCCACGCCGCGCCCCGCCCTTGCGCGCCGCGCCCGCCAGCCGCCTAAGCCGCGCACTGCAAATCGTGCTGACCCAGCCCAGCGCCTGGGACGCCCTGAGCCAAAGCGACCATGCCCTGCTGTGCGACCAGCCCGCGCCGCACGGCCCGCTGTTCACCTGGCTGGCCGGGCAGGCGCTGGAGCACGGCCCCCAGCCCTGGAGCGCCCTGCGCGAAGCCCTGCGCGGGCACGAAGACGAAGACTTTGCCGTGGCCCTGATTGAGCGGCTGCCCTCTGACATCGAAAGCGACGAGGGCGAGCTGGCCCGCATCGTTGCCGCCGAGCAGGACGCACACCACGCCGCCGAGCGCGAGCGCCTGGCCCTTGCCGCCGCTGCGGGCGATGCGCAAGCCTACGCGCGCCTCAAAGCCATGCCCGTGCAGCGCCCGCACTGAAACCCCACACGCATCACGCCCATCACGCGCAAAAACCGCCGCAACGCTCTTGAAATCGGCGCAACACGCTATAATTGCAGGCTTGTCTTTCGGCAAGAGCGACAGCAGCACCTCCGGCCCGGCCACGCGCCAGCGTCCAGCGCACCCCCCGCCTGCGGGGCGGCCACATATACCGCAAGGGCTGCACACCAAATGATCGCCCCTCCATCTTGCCCCTGACGTTTCCGACAGTGGCTTGCACCCCCTGCCCTGCCATTCAGACAAGGCTTGGCGTGCAAGTTGCGCCGTCGATCCTCGCGTCTTATTGCGTTTTGCACCGCTTTTCTTTTTTTGCCCTGCCTGGCTTCAAGGCAGTGCGCCGGGCTTCGGTTTGCCCGGTGCGCGCCTGGCCCAAGCCCTGAACCAAAGGTTTTTCATGCCCACCAGCGCCAAACCCGCCAAGCCCGCCGCCAAGAAAGCCCCCGCCAAAAAGGCCGCCAAGCCCGCCGCCGAGGCCCAGGAAGAACTTGAAGTCAAGCCCGCCGCCAAGAAAGCCGCGGCCAAAAAACCTGGCCGCCCGGCCAAGAGCGCCGAAAAATCTGCCCCCGCCAAACGCGGGCGCGGCAAGGCCAGCGCCAAGGATGTGGATGACGATGCCGACCTGTCGGACATCGAAGACGATCTGCAGGGCGAACCCGAAGAGCAGGCACCTGCCGAACAAGGCACGGTGGAAAAAGCCAAGCCCCTGCGCATGAAGATCAGCAAGGCCAAGGAACGGGCCTTGATGAAGGAATTTGGCCTGGACGAAGGCGTGCTCTCCGAAGAAGAGATGAGCCTGCGCCGCGCCAACCTGAAAGCCCTGCTGAAGCTGGGCAAAACGCGTGGCTACCTCACCCACGGCGAGATCAACGACCACCTGCCCGACAAGCTGGTGGACGCCGAAACGCTGGAAGCTGTGGTGTCCATGCTCAACGACCTGGGCGTGGCCGTGTACGAGCAAACGCCCGATGCCGAAACCCTGCTGCTCACCAACACCGGCAGCAACACCGCCACCGAGGAAGAGGCCGAGGAAGATGCCGAGGCCGCCCTGTCCACCGTGGACAGCGAATTTGGCCGCACCACCGACCCCGTGCGCATGTACATGCGCGAAATGGGCACGGTGGAGCTGCTCACGCGCGAGGGCGAAATCGAAATCGCCAAGCGCATCGAAGGCGGCCTGATGGCCATGATGGAAGCCATCAGCGCCAGCCCTGCCACCATTGCGGAAATCCTGAAGATGGCCGCCGAGATCCGCGAAGGCAAGGTCGTCATCAACACCGTGGTTGACGGCTTTGCCGACGCCGACGAGAACGACGACTACGTGGCCGAAGAAGACTTCGACGAATACGACGAAGACGATGACGACGACGGCAAAGGCGGCTCCAAGGCCATGACCAAGCTGCTGGAGGCGCTGAAAAACCAGGCGCTGGAGCGCTTTGACGAAATCGCCGAGCTGTTCGAGAAAGTCCACAAGGCCTACGACAAGGAAGGATGGGGTTCGCCCGCCTACATGAAGGCGCAGCACGCCCTGTCGGCACGGCTGATGACCATCCGCTTTACCGCCAAAACCATCGAGAAGCTGTGCGACATGCTGCGCGGCCAGGTGGACGACGTGCGCAAGTACGAGCGCGAGCTGCGCCGCATCATCGTGGACAAGTGCGGCTTTCCGCAGGAACAGTTCATCGCTGACTTCTCCGGCCGCGACAAGGCGGGCAACCGCGTGGACTCGCACCTGCTCAACCTCAAGTGGGTAGAAAAGCAGGCCGCCGCTGGCAAGCCCTGGAGCGCCATCATGGGCCGCAATATCCCGCCCGTGCAGGACTTGCAGCAAAAGCTGATCGACCTGCAAGCGCAGGTGGTGGTGCCGCTTGATGAGCTCAAAGACATCAACAAGCGCATGAACGAGGGCGAAGCCGCCAGCCGCGACGCCAAGAAAGAAATGATCGAGGCCAACCTGCGCCTGGTCATCTCCATTGCCAAGAAATACACCAACCGTGGCCTGCAATTCCTCGACCTGATCCAGGAAGGCAACATCGGCCTGATGAAAGCCGTGGACAAGTTCGAATACCGCCGCGGCTACAAATTCTCCACCTACGCCACCTGGTGGATCCGCCAGGCCATCACGCGCAGCATTGCCGATCAGGCACGCACCATCCGCATCCCGGTGCACATGATCGAGACCATCAACAAGATGAACCGCATCTCGCGCCAGCACTTGCAGGAATTCGGCTTCGAGCCCGATGCCGGCCTGCTGGCCGAGAAGATGGACATGCCCGAGGACAAGATCCGCAAGATCATGAAGATCGCCAAGGAGCCCATCTCCATGGAAACCCCCATCGGGGATGACGACGACAGCCACCTGGGCGATTTCATCGAGGACCAGAACAACACCGCCCCGATCGATGCCGCCATGCAGGCCGGCCTGCACGACGTGGTCAAGGAAATCCTCGACAGCCTCACCCCGCGCGAAGCCAAGGTGCTGCGCATGCGCTTTGGCATCGACATTGCCAACGACCACACGCTGGAAGAAGTGGGCAAGCAGTTCGACGTCACGCGCGAGCGCATCCGCCAGATCGAAGCCAAGGCACTGCGCAAGCTCAAACACCCCTCGCGCTCGGACAAATTGCGCAGCTTCATGGATTCGCTGTGACCCATCTCCATGTAACTTGCTTGTAACATAGTATGCTAAGTGAACTTTTCACCTAGCAACCATGAGAGAGAGAAGTCACCACATGACGGCACCAACCGCCACCATGACCCGCCGGCAGATGCTGATGCGCGGCGCAGCTGGGCTTACGGCAGTGGGCATGGCACCTGCGCTGCATGCGCAGGCAGCAGCCAGTCCTTTGGCCAGCACTTTGCACATCGTGATCCCGGCCAACCCCGGCGGCGGCTGGGATCAAACGGGCCGCGCCATTGGGGCGGCTCTGGTGGCCTCTGGCGCTGCCAAGCAAGTGGAATATGAAAACATCGGAGGCAAAGGCGGCACCGTCGGGTTGGAAGCCTTTGCCAAGAAATACAGCTCCGACCCCAATGCCATGCTCATCAGCGGCCTGGTCATGGTGGGCGCCGTTGCCTTGCGCAAGCCTGCCATCAACCTGAGCCATGTGCAGCCCCTGACGCGCCTGAGCAGCGAGTACCTGATGGTGCTGGTGGCGGCGGACTCGCCCATTCGCACCACCCGCGACCTGACCGCAGCCCTGCGTGACAACTTGGCCAACCTGCCCATCGCCGGGGGATCGATCGGCGGTGTCGATCATCTCTTCACCGGCCTGCTGGTGCGCAGCGCCCGGGCACCCATTGAGCAACTGGTTTACCGTCCTTTCAACGACGGCACCGAAATGACCAAGGCCCTGTTGAACAAGCAGGTGGCTGTAGGCATTTCGTCAGGCTACAGCGAAATGAGTGACGAGCTGGCCAGCGGGCAGCTTCGCGCCATCGGCATCTCATCGCGCCACGAACTGTTTGGCATTCCCTCCCTGCGTGCCCAGGGGCTGGATGCCGAAATGGCCAACTGGCGCGGCGTGCTCACCGGCAAGAACGTGCCTGCCAACCGTGTGCAGGAAATGGCCGCGGCACTCAAGCGCGCCGTCCAGCACGAGTCCTGGCAACGCACTCTGCACAACAACCGCTGGGTCAACGCATGGGCCGAGGGCAAGGGGTTTGCCGACTTTCTCGACCTGGAGCTGTCCACCACGCAGGTGCTGACCCTCCTGCTCAAGCTCAAGGCGCCTTAAGGCCTTAAGCTGCGCCCCATCTGCCCTGTGCCCGTCGCGCACCATCCGCTTCGCACAGGGCATCTCGCCACAAAACACAGGGCATGAATCCCAACGCACACCAACTCTGGCGCGGTCCGCGCTGGGCTCTTGCCGTTTTGCTGGCCATGCTGGGCATGCTGGGGCCGTTTTCCATCGACACCTACATCCCTGCGTTTGCCGCCATCAGCCAGTCGCTGCACGCCTCGCCCGTGCAGATGCAGCAAACCTTGAGCGCCTACCTGTTTGGCTTTGCCTTCATGAACCTGTTTCATGGTGCGCTGTCCGACAGCTTCGGGCGCCGTCCCGTGATCCTGTGGGGGCTGGCCGTGTTCACCCTGGCCTCCATCGGCTGTGCACTGGCGCAGACACCAGGGCAGCTCATCGCTTTCCGTGCGCTGCAAGGGCTGTCCACCGGCGCCGGCATCGTCGTCTCGCGCGCGGTGGTGCGCGACATGTTCCCGCCCGCCGATGCGCAGAAGGTGATGAGCCAGATCACCATCTTCTTCGGTGTGGCCCCGGCAGTGGCGCCGATGATTGGCGGCGTCATCGCGGCCTATGTGCAGTGGCATGCCATCTTCTGGTTCCTCACAGGCGTGGGCGTGCTGCTGTGGCTGGCCAACTGGCGCTTGCTGCCCGAGACCCTGCATACCCAAGATCGCCAGCCCTTCCGTGTGGGCGATCTCATGCGTGGCTACCGCCTGCTGGTGCTCGACCCGCGCTTCATGCTGCTGGCGCTGGCTTCGGGTGTGCCTTTCAACGGCATGTTCCTCTACGTGCTGTCGGCCCCCGCCTTTCTGGGCGATGTGCTGCAGCTCAAGCCCACGCAGTTCTTCTGGTTCTTCGTGCTCGTCATCAGCGGCATCATGACCGGCTCCTGGCTGTCCGGGCGAAAGGCCGGCAAGGTGCTGCCAAAGAACCAGATCATGCAGGGCTTTCGCATCATGCTGGTCGTGTCGGTGCTCAACATCGCCGCCAATCTCCTGATGCCGCCCAGTGCCTGGTGGTCCATCATTCCCGTGGCGGTGTTTGCCTTTGGCTGGGCGCTGATGGTGCCCGTGGTCACCCTGCTCGTGCTCGATCTGCACCCCAGCCGCCGCGGCATGGCTTCATCGCTGCAAGCGGTGATTGGCTCGGCCGCCAACGGCGTGGTCGCTGGCGCCGTGGCGCCGCTGGTCATGCACTCGGCCAAGGGCATGGCCCTGGCCTCTTTCCTTTTCATGGCCGTGGGGCTGGCGGCCTGGCTGGGGCTGCGCAGGCGCTGGCCTGCCATTGGCGAGGGCCAGGGCGGCTGAGCACCCCAAAAATTCACATATAAAAAAGCTTGATTAGCCCCCTATCACAGGCGGTGCTTGTGGCTGCCTGATGATGCGCAGCGGCTGAGGGGCCGTGGCGATGGCTGCGTGCAGCAAACGCTGAGGCAAAGCGGCCAAATCATGGCGGCGGTTGAAGCGATAGGCGAACTCAGCCAGATAGCGCGCGCCGTACTTGCTGTGCTTGATGCCGTGATAGGTTGCATTCAAGGCCATCTTCACATTGCCCAGCATGACGTTGACCCAGCGCAGCGCCGGATGCTGCGCCGCCTGCCGCCCACCACCAGTGACATGCCGCTCATGCCCGGCCCCAACGGCCTGCACCTGGGCAAAGCAGTTGGTGCCATCGGATACCACACGGGCCTCAGGCCCCAGCGCTGCAGCAGCCCACTTCCTGATGATCTCGTTGGTAAAGGCAGCCACCGGCGTCAAACGCATGCGCTGCGGGCGCTGCTGCTCATCGGTCTGCACGGCCGCCACGAAGGCCGTCTTGTCCAGCGCACCTCGCCCACCGTGGATATGGCCAGCACGCTGGCCACCCAGATAGGCGTCATCGATCTCCACGCGCCCGGCAAGCGGTCGCGCTTGATCGCGCAGGCACATCGCCTGCAGCAGCTTGTGCTT
>JAUNHQ010000107.1 GCA_030535425.1 Pseudomonadota bacterium
GACATCTGGGGGCAAAGGACAGGGAATAAAGAGTAGTGTGAACACGCCCTAGGGCAGGGCGGCTTGGGCCGGATCGGCCATGCGGGCGGCCACAGAGGCCAAGGCGGCGTTTTTCATAGCGGCATGTTGAGCTTGCAATGGGTCGGCTCAGGTGCTGAAAATGGGTGGGTTTGAACCGGCCATTGTGCGGCTACAAACAGCCGCTATGCCCGCAGACAATTCACCCCTTGGCCCCCTGCATGACCAGTATGGCCGCTACCCCCAGGCCGCCACACTGGCCGACGTGCAGCGCAACCTGGCGGCCGTGCAGGCCCGCATGGCCGCCGCTTGCCAGCGCGCCGGGCGCGACGCAGCCAGCGTGCGCCTGCTGCCTGTGAGCAAGACCCAGCCCCAAGAGCGCCTGCGCCTGGCCTATGCGGCGGGCTGCCGCCAGCTGGGCGAAAACAAGGTGCAAGAAGCGCATGGCAAATGGCAGGCCCTGCAAGACTTGCCTGGCCTGCGCTGGAGCGTGATCGGCCACTTGCAAACCAACAAGGCCAAGCTGGTGGCGCGCTTTGCGCACGAGTTTCAGGCGCTGGACAGCCTGCGCGTGGCCGAGGCGCTGGATCGGCGCTTGCAGGCCGAAGGCCGCGGGCTGAACGTGCTGGTGCAGGTCAACACCTCGGGCGAGGCCAGCAAATACGGCCTGCCCCCGCAGGATGTGCCGGCCTTCATCCGCGCGCTGCCTGCGTTTTCGGCCCTGCGCGTGCGTGGGCTGATGACGCTGGCCGTGTTCTCGCGCGATCCGGCGCAGGTGCGCCCCTGCTTTGCGCGTTTGCGCCAGCTGCGCGACGCGCTGCGGCACAGCGCCCCCGCAGGCGTGGCGCTGGACGAGCTGTCCATGGGCATGTCGGGCGACTACGAGATCGCCATTGAAGAAGGCGCCACCGTGGTGCGCGTGGGCCAGGCCATTTTTGGCGCGCGGCCCTTGCCCGACAGCCACTACTGGCCAGGCGCGGCTACCTTGCAGGGACAGGAGCGCATGACATGAAGACCGCCCTGGCCATTCGTCATCTGGCCTTCGAGGACCTGGGCACGCTGGCTCCGCTGCTGGCCGCACGCGGCTACACCCTGCGCTATCTGGACGCGGCCAGCGGCGCACTCAGCACTGCGCAGACGGCCGTGCAAGCCGCTGATTTGCTGGTGGTGCTGGGCGGGCCGGTGGGTGCTTTTGACGAGGCGCTGTACCCCTTTTTGCGCGATGAGCTGGCGCTGATCGAACAGCGGCTGCGCCAGCGGCGCCCCTTGCTGGGCATTTGCCTGGGCGCGCAGCTCATGGCCCGTGCGCTGGGCGCGTCCGTGGCCCCCATGGAGCGCAAGGAAATTGGCTTTGCCCCCCTGGCCTTGAGCGCCGCCGGCGCGGCCTCACCCCTGGCGGCCCTGGGCGATGTGCCGGTGCTGCACTGGCACGGCGATCAGTTTGCGCTGCCCCCGGGCGCCGCCCTGCTGGCCAGCACCCCGGCGTGTCCGCACCAGGCGTTCAGCCTGGGCCCGCAGGTGCTGGCGCTGCAATGCCATTTGGAGGCCGACCCCGCACGCATCGAGCACTGGCTGCTGGGCCATGCCTGCGAGCTGGCGCAGGCCGGTCTGGACCCGCGTGTGCTGCGCCAGCAGGCGCAGGCCGTGCAAGCGCGCCTGCCCCAGGCGGCGCAGGCGGTCTTTGGTGCGTGGCTGGCGGGGCTGGATGCCCGCGGGGCTTGAAAACGGGGCAGGGTTTGTTCACTTGCCCAGCACAGCCTGCACCATGGCGTGTTGCACACCAGGGTGTTCCGCAATGGCTGGGTGCAGCGTGAAGTGGGTGGCGGGGTGCTGGGTGCGCAGGGTCTGCAACAGCTGAGGCAGATCGTCGCGGGCATGGCGGCCCATGCCCAGGAACATGGGCCACACAGCGATGTGCGTGACGCCCTGGGCTTGCAGCGATTGGACAGCCTGGGGCAAGCTGGGTTCGGTTAGCGACAGGTAGGCGCAGATGATGCGCGCTTCAGGCGCCAGCGTGCGTGCGCGCTGGGCAAGGGTTTCGATCGGGGCGCGCCAGGCGGTATCGCGTGAGCCATGGGCCAGCAGCACGATGCCTTGGCGGGGCAGGGCAAGGGTGTTAGAGGCGGCAGATGACATGAGGCTTACGTGTAGCAGCGGCCAAAGTGGCGGACGCGCCGCTATTGCCGCAGCACCAGCCAGCCAAAGGCAGCCAGCGAAAGAACGGAATACAGCACGCCCGGTGCGGCGGCGGCCACCCAGGGCACCCAGTTGCGCAGGTTGCCGATAAAGCCGAACACGTTGTTCAGCAGGAAGAAGCTGATGCCTACCAGCACACCGATGAAGACGTAGCCCGTGATGTTGCCGCTGCGAAAGTGCAAATAGGCAAAGGGCAGGGCCAGCACCATCATGACCAGACAGCTCAGAGGATAGAAAACCTTGCGCCAGAACTCGATTTCATAACGCTGCGCGTTCTGGCCGTTGTCTTGCAAGTGGCGGATGTACTGGTACAGATCCAGCGTCTGCATGCGATCGGGGCTGAGCAGGGCCGCTGCCACCATGTCAATGGTGATGCTGGTGGGCCAGTGCCATTGCGGCGCTTGCTGCACATGCAGACGCGGCTCGGCAGGCGCCGCACTGGCGGCTGGGCCAGCCAGGGCGGTTGGCTCAAAACTGCGGCGTTGCATGTCCAGAAGCTCCCAGCCGCCGTTGCCAAAACGCGCGCGCGCGGCTTTGATGGTGGCCGTGAGCTGTCCGCTGGCGTTGTCGAACTCGAACAGCCGCACCTGGCTCATGGTGCCGTCAGAGGCGAGTGAGCCTACGTTCACGGCGTAGTTGTGCGTGCTTTGCCGGTCTTTCATCCAGGCGCCAGTGCGGCCCACGGTGATATTGCCCAGAAAGCGCGCTTGCAGCGTTTGCGCCGCGCGGTTGGCCGCCGGGGCTACGTAGTCGCCAAACATGAACGTGACCACCACGAAACCCATGCCCAGCGCCAGCAGCGTGCCCAGTGCGCGCAGTGGCCCCAGGCCGCTGGTGCGCAAGATGGTGAATTCGGAGCTTTCGGCCAGCCGCGCCATGACGTAGATGGTGCCGATCAGCACGGCTATGGGCAGCAGCTCGTACAGGTGGCTGGGCATTTGCAGCGCCACGTACAGCATGGCCATGGGAATGGTGTAGCCGTGTTGAGCGCCGCGGCTGATTTC
Organism: Pseudomonadota bacterium; assembly: GCA_030535425.1. GTDB lineage: Bacteria > Pseudomonadota > Gammaproteobacteria > Burkholderiales > Burkholderiaceae_C > Ottowia. The sequence goes on from JAUNHQ010000107.1 coordinate 3,219, forward strand.
GCCGAATTGGTCCACGAAGTCAAAGAAGAAAAACAGCGCCAGAAACGCCAGTGCAATGAAGCCCGTGGCGCGCAACACTTCGCGATAGATGAGGCGGCGAATGGTGGTCATGCAGTTGCCTCCGCGCTTGCGACGCTGCGGCGCAGCCGCCAGCGGCTGAGCCAGTCTCCGTGCCTGGCCAGCAGCCATAGCATGGCTGCCACAAAGATGCCCCCGTGCAGCAGCAGCAAAAAGGGCAGCAGGCCGATGCGGCCATTGCTGATCCAGCTCTGTCCCGCGCCCAGCAGGTTGTAGTAAGTGGCAAAGGCAAACAGGGTAAAGACCAGCCCCGCGCTGCGCCCTACGCGCGGGTTGACCCGTGTGGCCGCCAGCGCAATGATGACGCAGTTGATGGCCGCCAGCGTCAGGCCAAAGCGCCAGGACAGCTCTGACAAATGGCGCGGCGTGGGGTCGCGCATCAGCGCCAGCGTGGTTTTCATGCGGGGCGAGTCGTTGGTGGTGGGGCCTTGCACGCGCGGGTTCATGCGCACGCCGTATTCGACAAACTCGCTCACGCGTGTGGTGCCGGTATCCAGCTTGGTTTCCAGGCTGTGGCCCTTGTCCAGCACCAGAAACCGCTCGCCCTCGCGCATGTGCAGGCGGCCGCTTTGGGCGGTGGTGACGGTTTCCTTGCCTTTGTCGGTGGAGGCAATGAAGATGTTGGTGCCCGATTGCGCGTCGGCCGTGTCCTTGTCGATGAAAAACACACGCTGGCCACCGCGTGACTCAATGAAGCGCCCTGGCGCCACGCGCTCGATGTCGCCCCTGTCCTGGTAGCGGTCGCGCAGCTCGCGGATCTGGTGGTTGGACCAGGGCCACACCACGATGGCCAGCACGCCCACGGCCAGCAGCACCGGCCAGGCAAACCGCAGCACAGGCTTGAGAAAGGCCAGCAACCCCTGGCCGCAGGAAAACCACACCACCATCTCGCTGCTGGCGTACATGCGCGTGAGCGTGGCCGTGATCGCCACGAACAGGCTCAGCGTGAGAATGGTGGGCAAGTGGCCCAGCACCGTGTAGCCCATCACCAGCATCACTTCCGACGGGTTGATGCGCCCCACAGAAGCCTGCCCCAGTGTGCGGATCAGCATCACCGTCATCACGATGGTGATCAGCACCACCAGGGTCGCGCCAAAGCTGCGGCCCAGCTCCTTGCGCAAGGATGAATCGAATAACATAGCTTGAGAAACAGTCTTCGCGCGCGCCCACGGGCACAGCGCGCCTGCCCTGAAGAGGAAAGCACCATTATGGACTTCGAGCTCAAAACCCTGCGCCTGCCTGATGCCGCCGCAGCACCCGCGGCTGCACTGGCTGTGCTGGTGGCCGACGGCTTTGCCGGCGGCAAGGATGCGCTGTCATCCCTCATCGCGCGCGCCAGCAGCAGCGGTGATTTCAAGACCGAAGTCGGTGCCCTGCTCAGCAGCTATGGCGCTGAGCGCATCGCCGCCGAGCGCGTGCTGCTGGCTGGCGTGGGCGATGGTGCGCCTGCCAGCGTTCGCAAAGCCGTGGCCGCTGTTGTGGCTGCTGTGCGGCGCGGCCCCGCCACATCGCTGACCCTGTGCTTTGCCCAAGCCGCCCAGGCGCCAGCCGTGGCCGCTGCCGTGCAGGCCGCCGCCGATGCCGCCTACGAATACACCGCCACCAAAAGCAAAAAGAAAGACAAGGAAAAAGGCAAAGCCAAGACCGGGCTGACCCACATCACCCTGGCCGTGCCACAGCCCGAGCTGCCCAGCGAGGCTTTTGAGCAAGCCGTCGGCATTGCCCTCGGTGTTCGTCAGGCGCGCGAGTGGGCTAACCGCCCTGGCAACCACGCCACCCCCACGCTGCTGGCCGAGGCCGCGCGACAGCTGGCCAAGCTGCCACGCGTGCACTGCGAGGTGCTGGGCCCCAAGGACGTGGCCAAGCTTGGCATGGGCGCTTTCCAGGCCGTGGCGCAAGGCTCGGCGCAGGAGCTGCGCTTCATCGTGCTGCACTACCAGGGTGCGGGCAAAACCGATGCGCCCGTGGTGCTGGTTGGCAAAGGCATCACGTTTGATACGGGCGGCATCTCGCTCAAGCCCGCCGCTGAGATGGACGAGATGAAGTTCGACATGAGCGGCGCTGCCAGCGTGCTGGGCACTTTCCGCGCGCTGGGCCAATTGCAGCCCGCCATCAACGTCGTGGGCCTGATACCCGCCTGCGAGAACATGCCCGATGGTCAAGCCATCAAACCCGGCGACGTGGTGACCAGCATGAGCGGGCAGACCATTGAAATCCTCAACACCGATGCCGAAGGCCGCCTGGTGCTGTGCGACGCACTGACCTATGCCCAGCGCTTCAAGCCCCGCGCCGTGATCGACATCGCGACCCTGACAGGTGCCTGCGTTATCGCTCTGGGCGGCGTGCGCTCAGGCTTGTTTTCCACAGATGACACGCTGGCTGAGGCGCTGTTGCAGGCAGGAGAAAATGCCCTTGATCTGGCCTGGCGCCTGCCCTTGGATGACGACTACGCCCAGGGGCTGAAAACCGGTTTTGCCGACGTGGCCAATGTCGGCGGGCGCCCGGCCGGCGCAGTGACCGCCGCCAAGTTTTTGCAGCGGTTTGCCAGCGAATATGCCTGGGCGCACCTGGACATTGCGGGCACGGCCTGGAAGGGCGGCAGCGCCAAAGGTGCCACGGGCCGCCCCGTGGGGCTGCTGATGCACTACCTGCTCAGCCAAGCCAGCGCGCCTGCGCGGACACCCGCCTCATCTGGCAAAGAGGCTTCCAAGCCCAAGAAAAGCAAGCGCAAGGCGTAGGAAGCGCCTCGAAAACCCTGGATGCTGCTTCTCACGCCCCCTTCATGCGGGCGTAAAAAACCCCGCTTCGCTGGAAGCGGGGTTTTTTGATGCGCGCCAAGCAGGTACTGCTGGCATGGCGCGGCCAAGGGTGGCGCAGCGTTAAGTCGCGCTGTGGCGGATGAGGTAGTCAAACGCGCTCAGGGCGGCGGTGGCGCCAGCGCCGGCGGCGATGACGATTTGCTTGTACGGCACGGTGGTGCAGTCGCCGGCGGCAAACACGCCGGGCACGTTGGTGGCGCCTTTGGCGTCGATCACGATTTCGCCAAACTTGCTGCGCTCCACGGTGCTGCCCAGCCATTCGGTGTTGGGCACCAGGCCGATTTGCACGAACACGCCTTCCAGCGGGGTTTGGGTGACCTGGCCGGTTTCGCGGCACTTGAATTCCAGGGCGCTGACTTTGCCGTCGGTGCCGTGGATTTCGGTGGTTTGCGCGTTGGTGTGGATGCTGACGTTGGGCAGGCTTTTGAGTTTGTTGACCAGCACGGCGTCGGCTTTCATCTCGGGCATGAATTCGACCACGGTGACGTGCTTGACCACGCCGGCTAAGTCAATGGCCGCTTCCACGCCAGAGTTGCCGCCGCCGATGACGGCCACGTCTTTGCCTTTGAACAGCGGGCCGTCGCAGTGCGGGCAGTAGGCCACGCCCTTGGTTTTGTATTCCTGCTCGCCGGGCACGCCCACGTTGCGCCAGCGCGCGCCGGTGGCCAGGATGAGGGTGCGGCTTTGCAGCGTGCCGCCGTTGTCGAGCTTGACGGTGATCAGGCCACCCGCTTGCGCGGCGGGCTCGATGGCGGCCACGCGCTGGGTGTTCATGATGTCCACCTCGTAGTTGCGCACGTGCTGCTCCAGCGCGGCGGCGTAT